>JBBQLW010000057.1:0-9419 GCA_038328315.1 Actinomycetales bacterium | reverse complement strand
TTGTATGGTTTGATCAGTATAGAGAAAATATATAACAGAAGGTAAGATATTAGCATATTGTCCTTCATGTATTTCTTCATTCATATCATAGAGATTAGAATCTACACATGGTATAATTACTTTATATGGTTGATTAGATTTTTGTTGTTGTTGTTGATTGAATTGATTATAAAAATATGTTGAAGATGCTGCTAATATAATACGATGAGTATAATAAATATCATTAGGTAATGTCTCTAATATTATTTGACAATCACTTAAATAGTCATTATTAAAAAATTTATGATATTTGCCTGTTATTTCAATAGATGAATTTAATATTGTTTGTTCTTGTAAATTATTATTATTATTAGAAACTCTCATTTTGTTTATGAAGAGAAAGTGATGAAGTGAGAAAATGAGAGATTAGTCTATATATATATATATATAAAGATTTACTGCTCTCGCAGCACTTGCGCACTCTCGAAAACGGCAGTCTCGCTGTCGACTTCGACAAGATCGCCGAGTCTGCGCGGCTCGCGGTGCGCCAGCTCGACAACCTCATCGACATCACACGGTCGAGCGTCAAAGAGGCCGACTTTTCGAACCAGCAGAACCGCGCGGTCGGGCTCGGAGTGATGGGCTTCACCGACATCATCGAGCGCTTGGGCTTCAGCTATGAGAGTGAGGCGTCGTACGACCTCATCGATGAAATCCTCGAGCACGTTTCCTATGCTGCGATCGACGCATCCACCGAACTCGCCAAAGAGCGCGGCGCCTACACCAACTTCGCGGGCAGCCGCTGGTCGCAGGGGCTCGTGCCGCTCGATTCGATCGCCCTCACCGAGGCCGATCGTGGCAGTGAGATCAAAGTCAACCGCACCACTCGACTCGACTGGGATGCTCTCAGGGCCAAGGTCAAGGGGGGCATTCGCAACGCAACCCTGATGGCGATCGCGCCGACGGCATCCATTGGTCTGGTCGCTGGTACGACTCCGGGGCTCGACCCGCAGTTCTCGCAAATCTTCAGCCGCTCGACCTCGAACGGCAAGTTCCTCGAAGTCAACCGCAACCTAGTTACCGACCTGCAGAAGCTCGGTATCTGGGAGTCGACGCGCGAGACAATTCTGCGCAGTCAAGGCGACATTCAGAACATCGCCTCGATACCGGACGCGCTTAAGGCGGTGTACAAGACGAGCTTCCAACTCTCGCCGTACTCGTTCCTTGAGGTCGCAGCCCGCGCACAGAAGTGGATCGACCAGGCGATTAGCCGCAACATGTACCTCGAGACGCGTGACCTCGGCGACATGATGGACATCTACTTCGGGGCGTGGGAGCGCGGCGTGAAGACCACCTACTACCTGCACATGAAGCCGCGCCACACCGCAGAGCAGTCGACCGTCAAGGTCAACAAGTCCGAAGAGATCGGTGGCTCGGCTGCGGCCGGGGCCGTCACTGCAGGTTCGGCCGCTACAGGTCCCGCCGCCGAGGGGGATGCCGCGGCATCCGCCCCCGTTGCTGCAGCGCCCGCGCGCCGCGGTTTCGGCGGGCTCGCCCCGAAGGCCGGTGCCTGATGGAAGACACAAAGACAACCGAATACGAAGTACCGGTCGATCCGATGGACGACCTCCACTGCGACAGCTGCCAATAGAAGACAAGGAAACACACCATGGGAATTCTCGGAACCGGCCTGCAAGAGGGCCTTCTGCTCAAGCCAATCCGCTACCAGTGGGCGATGGACCTGTACGACCAGGCCGTCGCGAACACCTGGTTCCCCAACGAGATTCAGTTGGGCGAAGACATCGCGGACTTCAAGAAGATGACCGATGAAGAGCGCCACGCGGTGACGTTCCTCATGAGCTACTTCAACCCGAACGAGCTGCTCGTCAACAAGGCGCTCGCCTTCGGTGTTTACCCGTACGTCAACGCAGCGGAGTGCAGCCTGTATCTCGCCAAGCAGATGTGGGAAGAAGCCAACCACTGCATGAGTTTCGAGTACGTGCTCGAAACCTTCCCGATCGACCGCGAGAAGGCCTATGGGGCGCACGCCGACATCCCGTCAATGGCCCGCAAGGAAGAGTTCGAGGTCAAGTACATCCGCCGCATGACGGAGAACACTCTCGACATCACGACGACGGAGGGCAAGAAAGACTTCGTGCGCAACCTCGTCGCGTACAACGTCATTCTCGAGGGCATCTGGTTCTACTCGGGATTCATGGTGGCGCTCAGCTTCCGCCAGCGCAACCTGCTGCGCAACTTCGGTTCGCTCATGGACTGGGTGGTGCGCGACGAAAGCCTGCACCTGAAGTTCGGCATCAACCTCATCCTGACGGTGCTCGAAGAAAACCCAGACCTGCAGACCGAGGAGTTCGCTGCCGAGATCAAGCAGATGATCCTGGATGCTGTTGAGATGGAAGAGGCGTATAACCACGACCTGCTCCCGAACGGTATTCTCGGGCTCAACGCGACCTACATCAACCAGTACGTCAAGTACCTGGCTGACCGCAGGCTCGAGGAGCTCGGCTTTGAGGCGCACTACAACGTCTCGAACCCTGCCAAGTGGATGGCCGCCGCCAACGACACGCTGCAGCTCGTGAACTTCTTCGAGTCCACCAACACCTCGTACGAGTCGAACGCGAGCGCCGTCTCGAAGAACGAGACGGTCGGCGCCTCGGCCTAAGCAGACGGGGAGTGGCGCCTGGTTCCCTTCCGTGGGCGCAGTCGCCACTCCTCCACAGCCAAGTGCTACCCTGTAGCACATGGACAGCATCGGTGTTCGAGAGCTCAGGCAGAACGCGAGCAGGTACCTTGAGCGCGTGAAGCAAGGCGAGTCGATCGAGGTAACCGAGCGCGGGGTGCCGATCGCTGTCATCGGACCAGTGCCGGCGGTCAAGAAGTCCCGCGTGCAAGAACTGATTGACGAGGGGCGCATGACGCCGGGGAGTGGCGACTTGGCTGAGATACTCGCCCGCCCGCCTATTCCGATTGACCCAAACTACGATGGTCCTTCCCTGGCGCAGATTCTCAACGAGCAGCGCGAGGACCGGCTCTAGATGCGTTTTCTTGACTCGTCGGCGATCGTCAAGCTTGTTCTTGATGAGTTCGGGAGTGCTGGGCTCAAGAGTTATCTGGAGAACCGACAGTTCGCGGCGAGCGAGTTGGCACGTACAGAAGTGATTCGTGCCGTCGCTCGACGAGCTCCAAGTCATCTCGAGCTTGCCTTCGACATCGTTGAGCAGGCCAAGCTCATCCACCCCACCCGAGCCCTGCTCGACACTGCCGCACGACTCTCGCCGCCATCGTTGCGCAGCCTCGACGCGATTCACCTCGCAAGTGCACTTGAGCTTCGAGACGAGCTGACGGTGTTTGTCGCTTATGACGATCGACTGCTCGCTGCGGCATCCGCGCTGGGGATGTCTGTCGCATCGCCTGGGGCCTGATCGAGCCCCAGTGCCCCAGTGCTGCGTACTAGCCAGCGTCATACAGCACCGCGCCGCCGAGCAGCGTTGTGCGCACCCGCACTCGATGCAATTCGGATGCTGGCAGCGCGAAGGGGTTGCGATCGTGAACTGCGAGATCTGCCGGGCTGCCGATCGCGATTCGACCCGAGCCGTGCGGCATCCCGACAAGCTCAGCTGAGCCTCTCGTGTACGCACCGAGAGCACTGACAAGACTCAGTCGCTCGGCGGGAGCGAAGGACTCGGGGCCTCTGCCGCCAGCACCGCCAGCGCCAGGTTCTGTTCGCGTGACCGCGACCGAGATGGCCTGCCACGGATCCGGCGTCGACACCGGCCAGTCGCTGCCCGCCGCGAGTGGAACGCCGGCCGCCTCGATCGAGGCGAAGGGGTACTGCGCGGCATAGCGATCCGGCCCGAGCGCTGGCTTCGAAAGCGTGACAGCCTGCTCGTCGTCGCACGCCCACAGCATCTGGAGGTTCGCGCTCGCGCCGAGCTCGGCCATCCGACGGATGTCCACCGGGTCAACCACCTGCAAGTGCGCAACGTGGTGACGCGCGCGGCCGTCATCACCGGCGTCGCGGGCGGCGGCGAGGGCATCAAGGCACTCAACGAGTGCGCGATCACCGATGGCGTGAAAGTGCAGCTGGAACCCGGCGAGGGCCAACTTCGGCACGATCGCCGAGAGGAGGCCCGGATCGAAGTGCGATTGGCCGCGATGATTGCAGTTCTTCTGGCCGTGCTGGTGCTCATCGCGACTGGCATACGGCGATTTGAGCGCTGCCGTTTCCGTCTCGACCACACCGTCCTGCATCACCTTGATGGCGGTCGCCCGCAACGGCCCGAGTTCAAATTGCCGTCTTCGGTCGAGCAGCCCCGCAACCGTGTCGTCGATGGTCTCGAAACTCAGTTCTCGGCCGAGCCAGAGCGCGCCGGTCACGTGCAAGCGCAGCACGCCCCGCTCGACCGCGGCCCGATAGGCGGCAGTCGAATCGATTGCGCCGGCATAGGGACCGACGATGGCATCGTGCCACCCGGTGACCCCGAACGAGGCGAGGTAGCGCTGCGCCGTGTCGATCGCAGCGACGTACTCGTCGAGGCTGTGACTCGGCAGTACGCGCTCCGCGAGGGTCATTGCGCCCTCTTGAAGGGTGCCGGATGGGGCACCGCCGGGTCCGCGATCGATCACCCCGTCGGCTGGATCCGCGGTAGTAGCGTCGATGCCCATGCGTCGCAGGGCTTCGTGCGAAACCCACGCGCCGTGGTGATCAGCGTTGGCGAGGAAGACCGCGCGGCCGGGAGCGACCGATTCGAGGGCATCCGCGGTCGGGCGCCCGCCGGCAAAGTGCGGCATGTGCCAGCCGCTCCCGAGAATCCAGTCGAGCTTTGGATTGGCGCGCGCGTAGCGCCCAATGAGGTCAAGGGTCTCTGCGGCATTCGCAGCTTCGGTCAGGTCGCACTGCATGCGCTCCATGCCACCCTGCACTGGATGCACGTGCGCATCGGTAAACGAAGGGGAGACCAGCGCACCTGAAGCATTGAGAGTCTCACGCGCTGCTGGAAACTGCGCGCGCACCTCGCTCTCGGTGCCGAGCGCCGCGATGTTGCCGTCAATGATCGCGATCGTATCGGCGGCTTCGACAAGGGCGGCTCCGTCGAACAGCACGGCCCCGTGAATGATCAGGTCAGCCTGCGTGGTGCCGATGATCATAGGGTCAATGACTCGCTCATGGTGCTCCTCCGAAGAACTCGTTCACTACTGCGGCGACGGCGGCCGGCTGTTCTGCCGGCGCCAAGTGTGAGGCGTTCTTGATCTCATGCACGCGACCGTGCTGAACGCCTTCGGCGATGAACGTCGAGAGTGATTCCGGCGTGACTTCGTCATGCTCGGCCCACAACGCGAGCACGGGTTTGGCGATTCTGCCGAGGGCGTCTCGAACGTCGAAGTTTGCCAGTGCTTCACAGCACATCGCGTAGCTTTCGTCGTCTGTATCGCGGAGGCTGTTCAGGATCCGCGTCGTCACGGCTGGATTGCGTTCGATCGAGGCAGGTGTAAACCACCGCTCACTGGCACCGCTCATGAGCGATGCGGTGCCATCGACGCGCACGGCCGCTGCGCGCTCATGCCACCCCGGAATTTCGCCGATCTTCGAGCCGGAGCACACGATCGCCGCACTCAAGATTCGGTCGCTTGCCGCAAGCAGAAGCTCAAGCCCGACGGTGCCACCGAGGGAGACTCCGGCGTAGTGGAACTCTCGCTCACCGATCGAATCGAGTGCCACGAGCACCCCTGCACCCACTTCAGCAATGGTGAACGGCTCGGGCGGGACCGGCGACGCGCCGTGGCCGGGATGATCGAAAGCGAGCACCCGGTAGCGGTCGCGCAAGAGGTGAGCCGCGGCATCCCACAGGGTCGTCGTGGTGCCAAGCGCTGCGCCGAGCACGACCAGTGGAGCCCCGGCCGGACCGCGCGGTTCGGTGATCGCAATGCGGGGAACGGTCACCGTCGCCCACTCCTGAGGCCCGCAATGAACGCCGCGACGTTCTCGATCATGCGCTCAGTGTAGCCAGCAGTTTGGTGATGCGCTGAAGGCTGACTGGCCCAGCGGTCGCCAGATGCTGAGCGAACAGACTCAGCCGAAACTCTTCGATCATCCACCGAGCCTGCACGAGAATCGGGTAGGCCTGCGCCTCCAATTCGGTGCTGGTGCTGGTGCTGGTGCTGGTGCCGATGCCCGTTCCCCCAAGCTCGGTCAGCGGCAGTGCACCACCGGCACGCACGTAGCGCTCGGTTGCCTGCTCCACTTCGGTCATCGAGATCCGGTCGCGGCCCGGGTTGTCGCTGACCTTGGCTACGCGGTGGATGAGGGCGGCAAGATAGACGGGATACCGCCGAAGCTGAACAAGCCCCGCGCGACGGATGAATCCGGGGTGCACGAGACCGTCGAGGGTTGCGCGCGCATCACTGAGCGGGGCGATGAGCGCCATGCTCGTGGCATCCCGAATCGCCCGGTCGGCTTCGCGCGCGGCAGTCAGGATGCGAGAAGTGAGCGCAACCGTGTCGAACATGCGATCGAGGATCGTCGCCGAGACCTCGTCGCGCACCGCCTCGAACTGCTCGCGTGTCCACACCTCTCGATCCGCAACCACGTCGTCGATGCACGCCATGAGGGCATCGTTGAACAGCTCGACGTTGGTGCGATACGGGCTCGTCGCGAGCGTGAGCTTCTCTTGTGTGGTCAGGTGTTCCTGCACGTAGGCACTCGGTGCCGGGATCGCCATTGCGAGCAGTCGCCGAACCCCTGCCGCGTGCGCGACCGCTTGCGCGACCGGCGTTGACATCAGCCGGATACTCGCAGACTCCCCGTCATCGACAAGCGCGGGGTATGCGCGAATCGTGTTGCCGCCGTGTTTGGTGTCGCGCGTGCGCTCGAGCTCATCGAAGTCCCAACGGGTGATACCGGTGCGCTCGACGGATGCGATCGGTCCGCCGTAGCCAGTCTCGACTCTGCCCGCGACCCCGCCGCTGACCCCGCCGCCGACTCCGCCGCGGCCGCGACTCGCGGAGTCAATCGCGCGCGCTACGCTTTCACGCGCTACCGGGGCAAGGCTTGCCTGCAGTGCGCTCAGCGACTTGCCGCGCGCGACCGTTGCGCCGTGCTCGTCGGCGACAGAGAAGGTCACGCGCAAGTGGTCTGGAACCCGCTCAAGGTCGAAGTCACTGGCAGACACCGGCGCGTAGGTTTGGGCCGCGATCTCGCGAGCGAGCGATTCGGTGAGCCCGCCAGAGCTGGCGACCGGGAGCGCGGCCAGCAGCTTTCTCGCCCAATCCGCCGCGGGCACCACCGTGCGCCTAATCTGTTTCGGCAGTGTCTTGATGAGCGCGGTCACCAGCTCTTCGCGCAGCCCAGACACTTGCCAATCGAACCCCTCCGCCCGAAGCCCCGCCAACAGCGGCAGCGGAACCGTGACGGTCACGCCGTCGTCCGCAGCCCCCGGCTCGAACCGGTAGCTGAGCGCCAACGTCTGGTCGCCCTGAATCCACTCGCTCGGAAACAGAGTCTCGTCGACACTCGCCTCGGGCTCCTCGACAAGATTCTCAGCCGTCATCGTGAGCAGGTCGGGCGTGGCCTGGCGGGCGGTCTTCCACCAGCTTTCGAAATCCCGAACGGATGCGACATCCACCGGAACCCGTCGCCGGTAGAAGTCGACGATCGCTTCGTCATCAAACAGAATGTCGCGGCGCCGGGTTCGCTCCTCAAGCTCGGCCAGTTGCAGCCGCAACGCCCGGTTGACCCGATCGAAATCCCAGAGCCTCGCCTTCAGGCGTTCGACCTGAATGTCGCCGTCGACGAGGGCGTGCCGCACAAACAACTCGTGCGCGTAGCCGGGGTCGATGCGCGCGAATTGAACCCTGCGCTTCTGGATGATCGGCACCCCGTACAGCGTCACTCGCTCATAGGCAACCACCGAGCCCTGGTTCTTCTCCCAGTGCGGTTCCGAATAGCTGCGCTTGCACAGCTCGCCAGCAATGGGTTCGGCCCACGCGGGATCGATCGCGGCGTTCGTGCGAGCGAACAGACGGCTGGTTTCGACGAGCTCTGCGCTCATGATCGCTGCCGGTTGTTTTTTGGCGAGGGCCGACCCTGGGAAGATCACGAAGCGGCTTTGGCGCGCGCCGACGAAGTCCTTCTTCGCGGCATCCCGAAGCCCGAGTTGGCTGAGCATGCCGGCAAGTAGCGAGCGGTGGATAGCATCCGGATTCACTTGGGCTTCACCGATTGTCAGACCGAGCGAGCCCGCCTGCCTGCTGAGCTGGCGGTAGACATCTTGCCACTCGCGAACGCGCAGATAGTTGAGGTATTCGCCCTTGATGCGTCGGCGAAATTGGTTGCCAGAGAGTTCTGCTTGCGTCTCTTCAAGATAGTTCCAGAGGTTGAGGAGCGTCAGAAAGTCGCTCGTTGGGTCGATGAAGCGGGCATGCGCCTGGTCGGCCTGAGTGCGCTTTTCGAGCGGACGCTCCCGCGGATCTTGAATGCTGAGTCCCGCGACGATCGCCATGACCTCCCGGGTTACGCCGTTGCGCTTCGACTCAACGACCATGCGCGCGAGGCGCGGGTCGATCGGCAGGCGAGCCAATTGCTTGCCGATCGGGGTGATGGTGCTGTCTTTTGTAACGGCATTCAGCTCGCGGAGCAGGTCGAGGCCGTCTTTGATGCCGCGCGAATCCGGCGGCTGCAGAAAGGGAAAGCTCGCGATGTCGCCGAGGCCAAGCGAGATCATCTGCAGAATCACGGAGCTCAGGTTGGTACGCAGAATCTCCGGCTCGGTGAACTCGGGCCGCTTAGCGAAGTCGTCCTCCGAGTACAGCCGGATCGCGATCCCGTCACTCGTGCGCCCAGATCGCCCTGACCGTTGGTTCGCGCTCGCCTGACTGATGGCCTCGATCGGCAGCCGCTGAATCTTGGAGCGCACGCTGTACCGGCTGATCCTGGCATTGCCAGCATCGATGACATAGCGGATGCCCGGAACCGTCAGGCTCGTCTCGGCAACGTTCGTCGCGAGCACAATGCGCCGACGGATGCTCGGGGCCCGGGTACTGTCAAAGACCCGGTGTTGGTCGGCCGAACTGAGCCGCCCGTAGAGCGGGAGTACTTCGGTGCCAGGCAGGCTTCGGCCCCGGATCGCATCCTCCGCATCCCGAATCTCGTTCTCGCCCGACAGAAAAACAAG
This sequence comes from Actinomycetales bacterium, assembly GCA_038328315.1. Classification (GTDB taxonomy): domain Bacteria; phylum Actinomycetota; class Actinomycetes; order Actinomycetales; family Microbacteriaceae; genus Rhodoglobus. The sequence goes on along the minus strand of JBBQLW010000057.1, from coordinate 252 downwards.
TACGTCCCCGTCGCTCTCCCGCCCGAGCTCGTCGAGTGCGTCGTTGATGCCCTGCAGTGGATCCCTGTCTGTCTGGTCGGGATCGTCCGTCGCATCTGCGGACTCTTCGGTAACCTCGGCAACCAGCGGCCGGTAGCGAATCTCGACCGGGAAGGTTCGGCCGGACACTTCAATGATCGGGGCGGGGGTGCCTGCGGCGTCCGCGAAGTGTTTGGCGAAGCTTTCTGGGTCGATTGTCGCGCTCGTGATGAC
>JBBQLW010000056.1:0-9458 GCA_038328315.1 Actinomycetales bacterium | reverse complement strand
GACGTAACTTTCCCACCAGATGCGGTGGTAGCTCGGGGCCGAGATAACGTCGTGGTACAGCGGCCAGATCGTGTCGTTGCTGAAGCCCTCGTAGTAGCGCTCGACCTCTTCGGCGGTCAGAGAAATCGGCACGAGTTGGATGTCGTCGCTGACGAACGGCTCGAACTCCAGCTCGGGCTGCCCGGCCCAGCCGACCCACGCACCGCCCGACGCCCGCATCACCGGCTCGAGCGCTGTGACCAGGCCACCGGGGGATGTTGACCAACTCGCGGTGCCATCGGCATCAATCACTCGATCGACCGGAAGCCGATTCGAGACCACCACGAAGTCGAACCGCGCGGAGTCGGACTTCCCAGCGTGCGTCTCAGAAACCATCGTCCTCCCACGGTACCAGCGGCGCGCGCCGTCAGTTTCTGTACCCCGAGGCTTCATCGAGCGTTCACCGCGGCTCGGGTGTCGTGCAAGTCACGCTTTGAGCGCGGTGCGTACCGTAAACACCGATGATCACGATCGGCATGAGCACCTCGAGCGTCTACCCGCTCTCCACGGAGACCGCGTTTCGCCTCGCGAAGGCAGCGCGCTTCGACGGCGTGGAGATCATGGTCACCGTTGACCCAGTTACGCAGGATGCCGCGGCGCTCCTCGCCATGTCAGCCCGCTACGACCTCCCAATCCTGTCGGTGCACGCTCCTGTTCTCGTGTTCAGCCAGTTGGTCTGGGGAGTGGATCCGGTGCGCAAGCTCGAAAAGTCTGCGGAATTGGCCGTTGCCGTTGGGGCGAAGACGGTCGTGGTGCATCCACCGTTTCGCTGGGAACCCCGTTTCGCCCGCGTCTTCGAATCGACGATTCGCGCGCTTGCCGAGAAGTACAGGGTCGAATTGGCTGTCGAGAATATGTTCCCGTTGCGATTCGGCGGGCTCACTGTGCGCGCGCAGTCGCCGAGTTCCGACCCCGTCTTCATCGACTGTGACGCGATAACGCTTGACTTCTCACACGCAGCCCTCGCCGGCCGCGACTCGCTGGAATTCGCAATGGCGATGGGCGATCGACTCCGGCACGTTCACCTGACCGACGGCACGGTTGCAATGGGTGAAGGCAAACTGCTCGACGATGAGCATCTGGTTCCCGGCCGCGGAACACAACCGGTCGCCGAGGTGCTCCAGTACCTCGCGACGCGCAAGTGGAAAGGCTCGCTCATCGCGGAGGTCAACACCCGTTCCTGCAACTCCGACGATGAACGTCTTGCCATGCTGGGCGAAACGCGTGACTTCGCTGTCGCGCAACTCAAGGCGGGCAAGCGCGCCAGAAAGAGCCGCACAGCCAAAGTCAGCTGACTAACTGGGCGGCGCCGAACGAAACGCCGAACGGTACGCACCACAGTGTGACGTTCTGGTACAAGCTCAAATCGACGCCCGCTGGAATCTCGTAGAGCTGATTGCCAAGGTTGCCTTGGATCGGGCCGAGGTCGAAGTACTCGGCATCTCCGGCAAGGAACCAGCCGTCTCTCCCCTCGACGACCTGTGATGCGCTGAGCCAGACGCGCACGTCTGGCCCGTTAGTTGTCGAGAGATTCTCGATCGCGAGCACTCGAGTGCCGTCGGCTTGCTGCACGATGCGCACCGTTCCGGTGGTCTCATACTCGTGGCTGATGAAGGTTCCCGAAGCAAGGTCAAGCGGCACAGCGTCAGGGCTCGCACTCTGTGATTGTGTGACGTCCTCCGGCTCTGCGGACTCTTGAGCGACCGGCGCCTGGCTTGGAAGGGTTTCGTCCACCCGCACGTCGATGAAGGCGAGCCATGGCCGCGTGATGGCCAGAATGATCATGAGCCCGACAACACCGGTGATGCCGACCGCGACGATGAGTCGACGCCGCAACACCTTTTTTGCATTCTGTTCCATTACTGCCTCCACTCGTGATGACCAGACCTACCCGATTCGGGCATACCCTAACTACGCAACCTGAGCTTCTCTAGCTGCATTCCCAGAAAGCGCTCCAATGCCGATTGTTGACCACGCGATCTACCGCGACGGCGTGCGATCGAGCGAGTCAGTGTCGCTCGAGGAGACCTTTGAGAAGCTTCGAGACGACGGTGGTTTCGCGTGGATCGGACTCTTCCAACCAACCGAAGCGGAGGTGCTTGCGGTTGCTGAAGAGTTCTCTCTGCATCAATTGGCGGTAGAGGACGCACTCAAGGGTCACCAGCGACCGAAGCTCGAGCGCTATGGAGACACCTTGTTCGTAGTGCTGCGCTCAGCGCGCTATCTGGACGCACCGGAGGAGGTCGAGTTTGGCGAAGTGCACTTCTTTATCGGAAAGAACTTCGCGATCACCGTGCGGCACGCAGAGTCTCCGGACCTTGGCCGGGTGCGCAAGCGTCTTGAGGCGAGGCCAGCCCTGCTGGCGCTCGGTCCGGAAGCTGTGCTGTGGGCCGTCTTCGATGAAGTTGTCGACGGGTTCGCTCCGGTTGTCGAAGGGCTCCAGAACGATATCGACGAGATCGAAGACCAGCTATTCAACGGAGACCCGGCAGTCTCGCGCAGAATCTACGAACTCGCCAGCGAGGCGATGGCCTTCCAACGAGCGACAAGTCCGCTCATCGGCATGCTGCACGCGATCGAGGCGGGCTTCGACAAGTACAACGTGGATCTCGAGCTGAGGCGTCACGTTCGAGACGTTCTCGACCACACCGTGCGCACGGTCGAACGAGCCGACTCCTTCCGAGTCATACTGCAGAACGCCCTGACCGTGCAATCCACCCTCATGGCCCAAGCACAAAACACCGAGATGCGAATTCTCGCCGAGCAGAGCGTTCGCCAGGGCGACCAGGTCAAGAAGATCTCCGGCTGGGCGGCCATCCTGTTCGCCCCGACGCTCGTCGGCACGATCTACGGCATGAACTTCAGGTTTATGCCAGAGCTCGAGTGGACGTTCGGCTACCCCCTTGCGCTCGCGCTCATGCTCGCGTGCGGGGTGGGCCTGTACATCGTTTTTAAGCGCAAGCACTGGCTCTGAGCGAGCGCGACGAGTTGGTCGCACTCACGCACTGATCGGAACGAGTCCGAGCGCACCGGCCTTCCGTCGCTGTCGAAGCGCAACTGAAGCGATGATCATGCTCACCGCCCCGAACAGCACGAGCGCTACTCCCGCGCTCAGCGCGGTGCCGGGTGCGCCACCGGCGATGATCGCCTGCATGCCGTCTACGCCGTAGGTAAGCGGCAGGAACGGACTGATCGCTTGGAACGGGGTCGAAAGGAGCTGGATCGGGTACACCCCGCCGGTCGCCGTAACTTGGATCGCCAGCAGCAGGAGCGACACGACCATGCCTGCTCGACCGAGCGCGACCGTCAAGGCGTAGTGCACAGCAGTGAAGGCGAGCGCCATGACGAGCGAGAACAGCACCGTCGCTGGGAGCATCGAGATGCTCACTCCGATTGCGGTGTGGAGCACCACCACCAGTAGCATCGCACTTGCGCTCGTGACGAGAGCTGCGCGACCAAACGTCGAAGCGGTGAGGCGAGCGCCGCTGGCCGTCGATGCCATTGCTCTGCGCGAGAGTCGCGGCAGCACGAGGAAGGCAGCGAATGCTCCGACCCAGAGCCCGAGCGGAACAACGAAGGTCGCGACAAGCTGACCGACCTCGGTCACGGCGTTATCGGTTGTGACCGACACGCCGACCGGATCAGCGGCCACTTCGAGAGTTCGCTCGATGGTGTCGGGGTCCTGTGTCGGGAGTTGTGCGGCACCATCCCGAAGACCGACCGCAAGTTCCCCTGCACCGGAGGCGAGAGCATCCGCGCCAGAGACGAGTGCCGGCGAGCCGCCGGCCAGTTGGAAAGCGCCGCCGACGGACTGAGAAACGCCGGACTGGAACTCGGCGATGCCGGAGGACGTCTGGGACGAAAGAGATTGCCCGCCTGCAGCAGCTGCCGCCAGGCCGTCGACGATCTGCTGGAGACCGGCCTTCACTGCCGGATCAACGCCCGGATTGAATTGAACGCCGGGGTTCACCGCCGTCAAGCCGGAGGACAACTGGGCGATACCGCTCGTGTATTGGGAGACACCGGAACTCAGGCCGCTGAGCTCGGCCGCGCCATCTTCGAGTTGAGACAGACCGAAGGCAAGCGAATCGACTCCTCCGGTGTAGTCGCGCAAACCGCTCGCGAGCGATCCCGCCCCGGTCGACAACGCGTCCGCGCCGTCCGCCGCGAGCGTGAAGGCAGCGCCGAGTTCACCGAATCCGGCAAAGAGCCCACCGAGGTACTGCGCGGTGATCTCTTTTCCGAAGGTGTCCGCCATGGTCTGGCCGACGACCTGCGCAACCGAGCCAGTGAGATAGCCGTGCGCGTCATCGGTGCGGATCGCGATGTCAGCTTGCTCAGGAGATTCACCCGACAGGGAAAGAATCGAGCGCGAGAAGTTGTTCGGGATCGTCAAGATCGCGTACACCTCTCCGCGCGCAAGGGATGCCTCGGCAGCCTGTTCGTTCGTGATGGTCCAGTCGAATCCGTCTGCCCCGGTGAGCTCGGTGACCAGCAAACGCCCGGCGAACACCGGTTGCTCTGTGCCGTCGGCTGCGGTCGACATGATGAGGCGATCCTCGTTCACAATCGCCGCCGGTATGCGGTCGATTGCGGAGTCGGTCTGTGCGACCGCACCGACAAAGAGTGCGACGACGGCAAGCGGCACGAGCGCTAGCGCTGCCAAGCGCGCGACTGGTGTCCAGCGGCTGCCCCACCTCGGTTGTTGGCTCGTGTTCATCGCAGGCTTCCTTCTGTCGAGAGTGTGTAGAGATCGATCGCGACGATCTCGCGGGCGCCAATGTCACCGGTTGCGAGGGCGCGCGCTGGTACCGGAGTTCCGACGACGACGGTGGTCGTTGGAGCGGCGAGTCGAGCAATGGCGGTGAAGAACGTCGACTCGTCGCCAGCGTCAGCGAACGCGTCGAATTGGTCGAGCACGATCACCGGAGTGTTCTCGGCGATCGCGACGGCGGCAAGTACGACGGCGCGCTCAAGCTGAGGCAGCGACATCAAGCTCCCGCCGACCTGAACGGATCGCGCGCGACCGTCGGTGACGTCGCCGAGCACAGTATTCACGCGGTCGACCCATTCGGCAGCACGACGGCGCGTTGCAAGCGCCCGGTGCCACGGCGCCGTGAGTTCGATCCGCTCAGCGAGGAGTTCCCCAACCGTCACGGTCGTTTCCGAGCGCTCTGCGCCACCAGTGCCTGCACCACCAATGTCGGCAAGTGCGACCCGCTTGCGAACGCTGTCGATCTCTGACGGAAGCGGATGGCCAACCACTTGAGCACGTCCGGAGCGAAGGGCCAGTCGACCGCCGAGGGTGGCTGCGAGCAGGCGCCGATCGATCGCGTCACCGCTGGCGATCACGATGGCGCCGTGCGGCACCGTCAGAGAGAGGGGGCCAATCGAGTGCTCGGCGCTCCCGCTCACCAAATAGTCGGCGCTGATAGCGCTCTCGCCTTCGCCTGCAGCCCATTCGACGGCTTTGCGGTGGTCGCGCAAGTGCTCGCCTTCGATGTCGACATTCGGAAGAAGCCGACCGAGCCAGCGTGGCATCCACCAAGCAACTCGACCGAACAGGGTCATGAGTGCTGGCACGAGCGTCATGCGCACAAGGAAGGCGTCGAAGGCGATGCCGGCGGCAAGCCCGAGCGCAATGGGCTTGATCTCGCCACTGCCTTCTGGAACGAAGGCGAAGAACACGAAGAACATGATGAGCGCCGCCGCCGTGACGACCCGAGCAGACCCGGCGAATCCGCGCTCGATCGCAAATCTCGCATCCCCGGTCTTGACGAACTCTTCGCGCATTCCCGAGACCAAGAACACCTGATAGTCCATGGCCAGACCGAACAGCACCGCCATCAGCAGCACGGGGAGGAAGCTCAGAATCGGCCCGGGATTCTCCACTCCGAGCAAATCGGAGAACCAACCCCACTGGAAGATCGCGACCACGACCCCGAAGGACGCGAATACCGACAGGAGAAAACCGAGCGCTGCCTTTATTGGTATGAGCACCGAGCGGAAGACCATCATGAGAAGCAGAATCGACAGTCCGACGACGACAATACCGAACGGCACCAGCGCGTTCGTGAGTCTCGTCGAGATGTCGATCCCGATCGCCGTTGCGCCGGTTACCGCAATGGGAGTGTCGAGCTGCCTCTCGATCTCTGGAGCGATGTCGCGAATCTCCTGCACGACGGTCTTGGTTGCCGCGTCATTCGGGGCTGTTTCAGGAATGACCTGGATGATCGCCGTGTCGAGACCCGCGTCCGGAAAGCCTGGCGACACCGATGCGACACCGTCGAGGGTTGCGAGGCGATCGCCGATCGTCTGCAGGTCTTCGAGAATGTCAACGGTCTGCGTGATATCGATAGCCACGAGGAGTGGTCCGTTGAACCCCGGCCCGAACCCGTCTGTGATCAAGTCGTACGCTTCACGCTGAGTCGAGCCAGACGGCTGTGAACCGCCGCTCGGCACGTTGAGGTCCAGGCTGAGAGCTGGCACCGCGATCGTTCCCAGAATGGCGACGACTCCGATAGTCGCGAGGATCGGCCGCTTCATCACCCCTCGCACCCAGCGAAGCCCCATGCTTGGTTTGCTTCGTGCCGCACCCGGTTCGTCGCCGCCGGTGGGCTCACCGTGGCTTGCAATAGCGCGAGCGGATGCCCGAGAGCCAGCCTTGGGAATCAGTCGCGACCCAGCCAACCCCAACACCGCCGGGAGCAGCGTGATTGCGACCGCGATGGCGATGAACACCGCGAAGGCAGCGCCAACGCCCATGACGCTGAGGAACGGGATGCCGACGACCAGCAGGCCAAGGAGCGCAATGATGACGGTCACTCCGGCGAATACGACGGCTGTGCCTGCCGTGCCGACCGATATCGCAGCCGATTCCTGAGGGTCCTCGCCGAGCGCGAGCTGGGTTCGATGCCGCGACAGGATGAAGAGCGAATAGTCGATTCCGACCGCCAGGCCGATCATGACGGCGAGAAGCGGTGCCGTACTCGAGACGGTCACGAAAGCGGTGTAGATCGCGATGCCGCCGTAGGCGATCGCGACACCGATCAAAGCGGTGAGCAGCGGCATCCCGGCAGCAAGCAATGACCCGAACGTAATGAAGAGCACAAGCCCTGCGAAGATGACGCCGATGACCTCGGAGACCGTCAGGCCGAAGCTCGTGTCCTGAAAGACCTGACCGCCGTACTCGACGCGCAGATCACTCGCTTCACCAATCGAGGCGGTGGCTGTGAGTTCGGCAAGGGTCTCGTCGGTAACCTGCGCGGCCGGCCCATCGAATTGCACGCGGATGATGGCCATCGATTCGTCGGCGGTGACGGCTTCTCCCGCGAACTCGCTAAACGGCGAGACGGCCGAGTCGATACCGTCAATCTTCTCAATGGCGATGACGAGTTCGTCGATTGCCTTTACGGCGCTGTCGTCGAGCACCGAGTCACCGTCTTGAGCGACGAGCACCACTTGCGAGCTCGCGCCAGCGACCGACGGGAATACCGCTTCGAGTCGGTCGAGCGCCTCCTGTGATTCGGTCCCCGGGATGTCGAACGAATCCTGAGTTTGGCCACCGAGTGCGATCCCGCTGCCGAGAATGCCGACGAGCAGAATCAACCACACGAGGATTACCCGCCACGGTCGACGATACGAAAAGCGACCAAGTCGGTACAGAAGCGTTGCCATCGGTTACTCCAGGGCTGTGAGGGGGTTAGGACGTGAGGGGTTAGCGGGTTGCAACGGCGGCGAGCAGCTCGCCCATGATTGAGAGGAGAGCAGCCCTGATCTCCTCTTGAGGCTCGACCGGGAGGTCGAGGTTTTGCACGGTACACAGCATGTAGGCGGCACCTCCGAGGGCGATGCCGAAGCGCATCTTGTCTTCGAGGCTCGTTGAGTTTGCCGAGAAGAACTCGGCGAGACGTAGCACCAAGGCGTTCGCCCGATCGATCACGGGAACATCAACGAGCGACGGGCCCTGATTGATGAACATGTGCACTTCGAGGCGGTACTGCAGCAGAAGATCGACGAAGGCTTCGAGAAACTCCCTGCGCTCCTCATCGCGGATCATCCAAGGACGGTCGAATGGTCCGACGATCTCGATCATTCGATCGATCGCTGGACCAATTGCTGCTTCGAGGAGCGCTTCCTTCGATGCGTAGTGATACAGAACACTCGACTTCGAGAGGCCGGCAAGCTCAGCGATGCGCTGCAGGGAGGTCGCCGTGTACCCGGCGGTCGCGAATTCGGCGAGCGCAATGATGCGGAGATCTTCGTGGCTGGACATAAATCGACTGTAGCTGACCGAACGGTCAGCGAGCTGTCCGAACGGTCAGTTTTGGGTGAATTCTCAGCGACGCGACATCAGCCGGTAGCGTGGTCACAGTACCCACAAGGAGGCACCGTGCGCAGGTTCATCTTCAACACCGCGCTCATCAGCGCAATCTTCGGTGGCTGGGGCACCGTGCAAGCGACCAGAAAGGGCCCGCGCGACTGGCGGCTTGCCCTGATGTGGATTAGCTGGGGCCTTACCGTGGCCATTGCCGTCGGTACGATCGTGAAGGACTCTGACGGGTCCGCCAAGTTGGAGGACTGACGTATGGATTTCGACGGACCAGGGCGCTTCGGCGGAGGATTGTTCGGCGTCGCTCGATGGCTTATCGAAGGGCTCTTGTCAGTATTTGTGCTCTTGGTCGTCATCGCTCTGGTGTTTATCCTTGTGCGTTATCTCCTGATCGCGACGACGGCAGCCCAGCTCTACGTCGCCAAGAACAGCCCTCCCAAGGCGCCCGTCGTGAACGCTCAGCCTGCGCCAGTCGCACCGGTAGGCCCCATGGCGCCCGCGGCCCCGGCGGCACCGGCCGCACCAGCTTCACCTCCCACAACCAAACCGCGGCGAACGACAACGCCGCCCGTCGCGCCGCCAGCTCCTTAGACGAGAAAGCCGCGCAAGAGTTCTCCACAATTCCGTCGCCATATCGGGGTTTCGCTTCGGTCGCGAATAACGTGGCGTCATCAACGACAATAGGAGAGTGATCGAACTGACCGAACCGCAGATCTGGGTGCTGATCGGGGTCTTTGGCGCCGCAATCTTCTCGATCATTGGCGTGCAGACCGCGAGCTTCAACCGCACCATCAATTCGGCGATTCAGGGGTTGCGCGAGGGCATCGAGGGCAAGTTCGACGGCATCGAGGGCAAGTTCGACCGCATCGAGGGCAAGTTCGACCGCATCGAGGGGAAGTTCGACGGGAAGTTTGACGCGATGGACGCCAAGCTCGACGGCATTCGATCCGAGGTGAGCGGCTTCAAGGGCGAAGTGAATGCGCGATTCGACTCGACCAACGCGAAGATCGACGCGCTCGACCGTGATGTGCAGGCGCTATCGCGGCGCGTGTTTGGCGCTGACCAGCCCTAGCTGAGAAAACCGCGC
>JBBQLW010000055.1:0-9568 GCA_038328315.1 Actinomycetales bacterium | reverse complement strand
ACCGCGTCGGCAGGACAGGTCCCGTCCCCGCTGCCGTGCGAGATCTACTGCCACTCACTCACCGACCCGACGATTCTGTCTCCAGAGCTCCGCGAGAGCGGTGCACACACTCTGACCGTTTTCGGCCTGCACACGCCAGACCGGCTCGTGACAAGCGAAAACAACGACGCACGCCGCGACGAGCTGCAACGTGCGGTGCTCGCGAGTCTCAATAGCGTGTTGGCCGAACCAATCGAAGACCTCCTACTGACGGATGCCGCGGGCTCGCCGACCATCGAAACGAAGACCACGCTCGATCTGGAGCATGCCCTTGGTTTGCCGGGTGGCAACATCTTCCACGGGCCACTTGATTGGCCGTTCGCTGAGGATGACGAATCACTATCTTCTCCGGCAGAGCGTTGGGGTGTCGCAACAGCGCACCCTCGCGTTCTGCTGTGCGGATCCGGAGCCCGCCGGGGCGGCGCTGTGAGTGGGATCGGCGGGCACAATGCGGCGATGGCCGTGCTCGAGGCATCCTAAATTCGATTGGCGCAGCCGGGAGCGCGCTCAGCTCACGGCGGGCTTCGATGGTGCCGCCTTGCGCCGCCGGCGCGGCGGGGTGATCAGTTGAAGTTCACCGTCCGGGTTGTTCCAGACCTTCACGATCGCCCAGCTGACGGCGGCGAGCGGCACAGCAAGCACCGCACCGACGACGCCACCGAGGATTGCGCCTCCCGCCAGAGCAACCAAAATTACGAGCGGGTGCAACTTGAGGGCTTGAGCCATGACCACTGGCTGGAGGAAGTTGCCCTCCAGCTGATTTACGCCAATGACGATGAGGATCACGATGAGCGCGACGACCGGTCCGTTGGCGACCAGTGCGACGAGGGCCGCGAGCACGCCAGCGAGGGTTGCGCCTAACAGCGGAATGAAGGAGAAGAGAAAGACGATCACAGCGAGCGGCAGCGCAAGCGGCACTCCGAGAATGAACAGCCCGAGACCGATCGCCGTCGCATCCACGAGGCCGATGATGGACGTGCCCCGGATGTAGCCGCCGAGCACGCTCACGCTCGTGCGCCCGATTCGCTCGCCGCGTTCTTGCCGTTGCGTGCTGAATGGGCTCAGAAAGAAGCGCCAAATGGCGTCCCCGTCCTTCAGGAAGAAGAACAGAATCACGATGGCGAGGACGATCCCGGCAAGGACTTCACCCGCAACCGTCACTCCTGCGAGGGCACCAGAACCGAATTGTGCGCTCGTGAAAAAGTCAATAATAGAAGCGCGAGCATCTTCGATCTGCTGCGCGTCTATCGGCAGTGGGCCGGTGACGAGAAAGTTCTGCAGTTTGTCGATGCCCTCGATTGCCGCCACCCGTAGTTCGTCAAATTGGTTGCGCACCGCAAACACAATCAGCGTGACAATCCCGCCGAGCAGGACGAGGCCAGCCAGAAGAGTGACCCACGCCGCCGCGATCGGCGGCAGGCCGCGAGCACGCAACCACATGATCACCGGGGCGCACGCAGACGCGACGATGGTCGCGATGAGGAGCGGGATGACGACGAGCTTGAGTTGCACGAGGGCGAAGACAAACACCGTCGCCAAGAGCAGGACCAGCAGGATCTGCGCGCACCGAATCGCTACCCGTCCGAAACGGTCGCTCCACGCCCGGTCAGCGTCGGCCGTGATTGGTGGGTCTACCGTGGTGGGCATCTCGGACTGAACAACGTTCTTTCGAATGATGGGGACCATCCGTCAAGGCTATTAGGAACGGTTGTCGCCTTCACCCCATTGACTCGGTGCCGCTTGGCGGGTTGACGGCAGCGCGACGTGATCAGCCCACGCGCGCACCCAGGTCGGCGGGATCAGGTCTGAGACATCATGCCCAAGAAGTTCTGCGAGTTCAGCCACCGAGACCGTTCCGCCCGACTTCTTCAGGAACCGGCCCCGTGTCATCGCGCTGGCATGAATCTCGCCGTCGACCGTGAAGCGCTGTTCGACATAGACGGCGCGATCATCGACTCCGACGACCCGAGTCTCGAGCACGAACCGTTGCCACGGTTTGAGCGACTTACGAAAACTGATGGTCTCATTTGCCATCACCGGGTAGTACCCGACGGCGCTGAGCTTCTTCCACGCGCCGGCCCGAACGAGCAGGTCGAGACGACCGAGATCCATCAGCGAGAAGTAGATGCCGTTGTTCATGTGGCCGAGCACGTCGAGGTCGGTGGGGAGCACCATGAGCCGCACCCGACCAACGTCTCGTATGGTTAGTCGGCTCGCGCGCTGGGAGCGAACCATGTGAATGATGGTTCGAAATATCATGTTCACTGCGTCAGGCTATGGGCTTGCAGCGCAACGCACTGACCGGGTTGTGGATTCCTGCCAAAACAATGCCGTTAGTGTCCGCGGTGGTCCTGCACGGTCATCCGCGGTCCGAACTTTGGTTTGGCAAAGCCGCTCGACTCGATGAGGCGCATCACGCGCTGCCGGTGCCCACGCCACGGCTCGAGCAATTCGAGCATCCCGTCGTCATCGACCGGTTTGCCGATCAGAGCCCACCCGACCAGGGAAGGCAAGTGGTAGTCGCCAACGCTCGGCGAGTCAGGATCGCCGTGAGCGCGTTGCATGGTCTCGGCGGCGGTCCACACTCCGACCCCGGGGATGCTGCGCAGTGCCTTCTCGACGGCAGGCCCGCCGAAGCCAAGGTCAAGGGTCCGTTCGAGGGACGCCGCGACCACCGCTGCTCGCATCATCGTGTCGGAGCGCTGTGGGCCGACGCCGGCTTTGTGCCACTCCCACGACGGCACCCGCTTCCACACTTCTGGCGAGGGGAACACCCGCATGTGCTGCGGCGCAGGGCCCGGCGCTCGCTCGCCGTACTTGAGCACGAGCGCCCGCCAGGATTGCCTGGCCTCTTTGCCGGTGACTTTCTGCTCGAACACCGCCGAGCTCAGAGACTCGAAGACTTGGCGGGTTCGCAGTAACCGCAACCCTGAGTTTCGGTGCTGCGCTGCGGCGAGAAAGGCATTGTTGGAGACGTCGAAGCCACTCGCGTCATCGCGATCCCCGAGCGATTCTGGCACTCCGGCAATTGCCCATTCGGCGCCGGGACCCCACGCGATCGCCTCAACGCTGTGCTGATGCGTCGCCAGATGCAGAGTCGCCGCGCCGTCTGGGGTGCGCAGCGTGCGCCAGATTCCATCGGCATCCGAGTGATAGCTCGGGTCCCGAGAGCCGCGAGCCAATGGCCGCAAAATCAACGCTGGCGCGAGCGGATGCCGCGGCGAATAGCCCGAGCGCAGCGGGCTTTCGGCATTCGCCACACTCGTCATTCCGCGAGACTACGCGAACCCACCGCGATTGAGCCGTCCACCTACACTGGATCGGTGGCCGGCCCGAAGATTCTGTTGTTCTACATCTTCACGCCACTAGCCGACCCGGAGGCGGTTCGCCTGTGGCAGCGCGACTTGTGTGAATCTCTCGCGCTCGGCGGGCGCATCATCATCTCGAAACACGGCATCAACGGAACGATCGGGGGCGAGCTCCGGGCCGTGAAGCGCTACGTGCGCAAAACCCGCGAGTACGGCCCGTTCGCCACGATCGACTTCAAATGGAGCGAGGGTACCGGCGAGGACTTTCCACGCTTGAGCGTTCGCGTGCGCGATGAGCTCGTGAGCTTCGGCGCTCCGGGCGAGCTGCAGGTCGACGAACGTGGCCTGGTAGGCGGCGGAACGCGACTCACTCCCGAAGCACTTCACGAACTGGTTGACCAGAAGGACGTCACCTTCTTCGATGGCCGCAACGCGTTCGAAGCGCGGATCGGGCGGTTCAGGGGAGCGGTCGTGCCTGACGTCTCCCACACTCGGGACTTCGTCGCCGAACTTGAAAACGGCCGCTTTGATCACCTCAAGAACGAGCCCATCGTCACATACTGCACGGGCGGCATCCGTTGCGAAGTCCTGTCGAGCCTGATGCTCACCCGTGGCTTTCGCGAGGTCTACCAACTCGATGGCGGCATCGTGCGTTACGGCGAGTCCTACGGCGATCAAGGTCTGTGGGACGGTTCGTTGTACGTCTTTGATCAGCGGATGTCCATACAGTTCAGCGATTCCGCCGCGGTGCTCGGCCGGTGCGACGACTGCGCCGGGCCGACGAGTCGCATGCAGAACTGCGCTGAGCTGTCATGCAAGACGCAACTGGTCGTGTGCGATGCGTGCGCGGACGCCGCCGCTCACTGGTGCGGATTACACGCTCGAGCTGCCTCGCGGCACTAGGCAAGTTCAGCCGCAGGTCAGCGTGACGCCGTTGGGAAGCTCGTGAACGCCGGGGCCGTATTGCGCACACTGACCGAAGAGTGCGCCACCGCCAATGAGAAGCGGCACCGCGATGAGTAAACCGAGCACCATGAACACGATGCTCAGCACGATCGCGACCGTCGCCGGGGTGTTCGATACGCCCGCTCTCTTTGACTGATTGCGCGCAACGATGCCGAGGATCAGCCCGAGCAACTGAGCAACGAATGCGAGTACCAGCGCAACGATCCCCAGTGTCTTGCCGTCACCAGCTTGCGCGGTCGGCGGCGCCGAGTACTGGTTCGCGGGAGGTGGCGCTGAGTATGGGTCCGGTACCGGGGGAACTGGTGTTGCGTCAGACATGATCTCTCCTTGAGTAGTCGAGCTGCGGAACTGCGAACGCTCGCTCTCGCAAACTGCGATCGCCGTGGTCAGACTGTAGCGCGAGAACCGGGCGGCGCACTAGGTCACTGCCGACACGGCAAGATAGAGCCATGGCGATCGGAATCCTGACCAGCGGCGGCGACTGTCCCGGGCTCAACGCGGTGATCCGAGGGATCATCCTCAAGGGCACCCAGATCTACGGCAAAGAGTTCATTGGATTCAAGGACGGTTGGCGTGGAGTTGTCGAAAGCGACGTCATGACGCTCGAACGCCGAGACATCCAAGGTATATCGAAGCAGGGCGGCACGATCCTCGGAACGAGCCGTACCAACCCCTTCGATGGCGACGGTGGTGTCGAGCGCATCGCCGAGAACATGGAGCGGCTCGGAGTCGAAGCCCTCATCGCCATCGGTGGCGAGGGCACCCTCGCTGCGGCCAAGCGGTTGACGGATGCCGGCATCAAGATCGTCGGAGTGCCTAAGACCGTCGACAATGACCTGTCAGCCACCGACTACACGTTCGGCTTTGACACCGCGGTGCAGATTGCGACCGACGCAATGGACCGGCTTCGCACGACCGGCCAGTCCCACGGCCGGTGCATGGTCGCCGAGGTGATGGGTCGGCACGTTGGCTGGATCGCCTTGCATTCCGGTATGGCTGCCGGCGCACACGCCATCCTTATCCCTGAACAGCGCACGAGCACCGACCAGATCATCGAGTGGGTGCAGTCGACCAAGAACCGCGGTCGCGCGCCCCTTGTTGTCGTCGCCGAAGGGTTCGCACTCGAAGGGATGGATGAGCCACACTCTGAGCGCGGTCTTGATGCCTTCGGTCGGCCGCGGCTCGGCGGTATCGGCGATGTGCTCGGCATGGAGATCGAAGCCAGGACCGGAATCGAGACTCGGTCAACCACCCTCGGTCACATCCAGCGCGGCGGCACTCCGACATCGTTCGACCGCGTTCTCGCAACGCGCTATGGACTCGCGGCGATCGATTTGGTCATGGACAATCACTGGGGACGGATGGTGTCGTTGCGCGGTACAGAGATCACCCACGTGGAGTTCGAAGAAGCGTTGGGCAAGCTCAACACTGTGCCGCAATCGCGGTTCGACGAAGCGGCGATCCTGTTCGGTTGATCATGACAGCGATCCGAGAATTTCGCGTCAGCGCGGTGCGAGCGTGAACGACACCCTGCTCATTCTCGGCGCTGGGCTTCTCGGCATCGCGGCGGTCATCCACGTCGTGATCTTCATGCTCGAAAGCGTGCTGTGGTCGCGCCCAAGCGTCTGGCGCTCCTTCGGTCTACGCACCGCCGAGGCTGCTGCAAACGTCAGGCCGATGGCCTTCAACCAAGGCTTTTACAATCTCTTTCTCGCCATCGGGATCGGTTTCGGTCTCGTGCTGATCGCAGCAACCGAAGCGCAGCAGGCGGGAATCGCTCTGCTCCTTGCCAGCGGAATAAGTATGGTGCTCGCCGCGACCGTGCTCATTGTCTCCTCACCGAAGCTCGCGCGCGCTGCCGCGGTCCAAGGGCTTGTGCCACTCTTCGGTGTCGCGCTGATCACCGCGAGTCTTTTGGTCTAGCGACGTCAGGGCGAGTCGAGTAAAGGCGACGTTCGAGGGTGATCTGCGGGTCGGTTCAGTTCGCTTCGGATGCGTAATCGACGAGCGCCTCGATGAGGGCGTCGGCGGATCGGTCGCCAGCAATGAGGTCGACCCGCAAGCCCGCCGCGCGCGCATCAAAGGCTGTGCGTGGCCCAATACAGGCAACGATTGTGTCGGTGGTCAGCGGTGCCAGTTGCGCCGCAATTTGTCTAGCGACTGAACCCGAGCTGACCAGAATGGCTCCGATGCGACCGGATGCGACATCCGCTTTGATGTCGGCTGCGACTGCCACAGCGACGGTTCGATAGGCGGTCACGAACTCGACCTGCAGCTCGAGTCTCGCGAGACCGGCAACGAGCGTCGGGTCGGCAATGTCAGATTGCGGGATCAGTACTCGCCCTGCGATCTGCGACGCAGACCACTCCTTCAGGATTCCCCGCGCCGAGTTGTCTACGAGCGGTACAAAGTCAACGTGATAGCCCGCAAGCGAAACGGCGGCGGCCGTCGTCTCGCCGATCGCGGCGATCTTGGTCGAGCCGGGGATTCTGACCCCGAGACTCATGAGCACGTCCACGGTCGTCGCGCTTGTGATGACGAGCCAGTCGAACAGCCCGTCTTGCAATTCGTGCATCGCGTTGGCGAGGGCAGCGCCGTTGTCGGCTCTCGCAAAATTGATCATCGGGGCGATAACCGGGGTTGCTCCGCGGGTTCGGAGCGCTGAGGCGACGCCGTCACCCCACTTGCCGCCTCGGGGAACGAGCACGCGCCAGCCGCTGAGCGGTTTGGGTGCCATCTGCTTATGATCCCCTGTTGGGGTTCACGGCACCAATCGTGAGTACCCCGAGATCAGCGGATAACTAGTCGTCGTCGCTGAGAATCGCCCAAGCAATCAGGCTGGCCACGGTGACGGCCGCAATGGCAGCGCCAACAATCCACGGCACTGGGTTGTGTGAGTATGAGGCCTTCGCCTTCTCGGTCAACTCGCCAACTCGCTTTGGCACGTTGAGCTTGTCCTCGATCGCGTTGAGGGTGCTTTCAAGCTCAGCGCGCGCGGCTGCGACTTTTCCGTCGATTGATTCTGCATTCATGGTCGGTCTCCCTATCCGATGCCCTTGATTACGTCGACATCTTTCTTGATGCTCGTGATCGTCTTGTTTGGGGTTGGCGGTGTGCCCCGCTTGACCTGCGAGACCCCGATCAGCGCAAGGATGACGGTGATCACGAGCAGAGCACCGCCGACGATCAACGCTGAGGCCCAAGCCGGCAAGACCTCCGCAAGCCCGAGGATGCCAGCGGCCGTGAATACCCCGGTCGCAAAGAACGCGAACACTCCGGCGACCACGAGCATCCCGATGCCGATGCCGGCGTGCTTGAGCTTCTCGACGAGTTCTGCCTTCAACGACTCAATCTCGCCTCGCACGAGATCGCCGAACAGTGAGGGAAGGTCGGTGATGAGACCGATGAGCGAGCGTTTCGGAGCACGCTCCTGCCTTGTCGAGCGCTCCGAGTCGCGCTCCGCTGACGCAAACATGCGGCCGCTACTTCGTCGCCGACGAGCTAGACGAGCCGCTCTTTGGTGCGGCGGGCTTGCGCGCCGCTGGCTTGCGTACTGCAGGCTTGCGTGCTGCGGGGGTGCGTGCTGCAGGCTTCGAACCGGTCACTTGCGAGACCACCTTCTTGGCTCCGTCACTGACAAAGTCGCTCGCCTGATCCACCGAACTCTGAATTCGCGGGTCGTTCCATAGCTTCGACGCTGCCGCTCTAATCTCTTCATACCGCTCGCGGCCAGCGCGCGTGCCGAGCACATAGCCGATTCCCAACCCGACTACGAGGAGGATCTTGCCCTTCATGCTGTGCTCCGTTCAGTGTGTGCGTGGTTTTCTTGCGTGGTTGCGATTCCTGTGTTCTTCAACCCTAACCCCGGAGTCCGGGGAAGTCTCCAGTCGATCATGGCGCTACCGAAATGTAGCCAGAGCGACTATGGTGTGCGCCGACGCTGTCACCATGGAGCGAGCCCAAACTACCAACGGCTGAGCTGCTCGATCATGGAGCGCGACCGTCGCCCATCGCCGTGCGATCGTCACCCTTCGCCGTGCCGTGGTCGGGCTTGAGTCTGCGGCCGCGTAACAGGCCAATCTCGTACGAGGTGACGACGACCAGTGTGGCGGCGACCAGGGGAAGCACGAAAAACAGCATGACGGTGGTGAAGCCGTCGGAGGCATCCTGGCCGGTCGAGGCGAGAACGAGATACAGGGTGTAGGCGACGTACAGCAACACGAACAGCGCCCCCTCCCATCGGGCGACAATGAAGCCGGTGAACGCGATCGGCAGCAGGGCGGCGGCGGCGGCGAGCATGAGCGGCAAGTCGACGGCAATCGCGGTCGCCGAAACCGGGATGCCCCCGCCGAAGATGACCGCGGGCACGCCCAGCACCATACCGATGTTGAAGATGTTGCTACCGACGATGTTGCCGACGGCCATATCGGTCTCACCGCGCCGCAGCGCGATGAGAGAGGTCGCGATCTCGGGCAACGAGGTTCCGACCGCGACCACGGTGAGCCCGATAACCAGGCTGCTGACACCAAGGCCGGTCGCGATGCTGACCGCACCGTCGACGAGCAGCTGGGCTCCGAGTACGAGCAGGGCGATGCCGGCAAGCAGGAGCACGGCCGCGAGCCAGAGCGGAACAGGCTTGCTATTGAGAGGCAGCGTGTCAGGCGGTGAGGTCGGGTCGGTGACAACGCGTCGTCCGACGACAATGCTCACGACCGTGTGAATGGTAAGCACTGCGAGCAACATCACGCCGTCGAGAACGCTGATCTGCCCATCGAGGCTCAAGACAACCAGTAGGACAGACAGTCCCACCATCACGGGAATATCAAATCGAACGAGTTGCCGCTTGATGACCAACGGGCTGATGATCGCCGAGAGCCCGAGAATGAAGAGAACGTTGAAGATGTTGCTGCCGACCACGTTGCCGAGCGCAAGGTCAGGCTCCCCTTGGGAGACCGCGCCGACCGTCGTCGCAAATTCGGGCGCCGAGGTTGCCGCCGAGACGACAACGAGCCCGATGACCAGCGGCGAGAGGCCCACGCGGACCGCGAGTGTCGAGGCCCCGCGCACGAGCGCCTCACCGCCCGCGATGAGCAGAAGCAACCCGGCGATGACCATGACGATGTCGAGAATGTCCACGCGACAACACTACGAGCATTGTCACAAGGGTCGATCCGCCGCCAGCGTCGTAGCAACCGCGGTGATCAAGCGCGATGTATGCGCCTACATGACCGACAGCGTAGGGGCGGTGAATCCTG
>JBBQLW010000054.1:0-9603 GCA_038328315.1 Actinomycetales bacterium | reverse complement strand
GCTGCACGTCAGGGCACGCACAAGGTCAAGGGTCGCGGCGAGGTGTCGGGTTCCGGCATCAAGCCCTTCAAGCAGAAGGGCACCGGCCGAGCTCGTCAGGGTTCTATTCGCATGCCGCAGCACCGCGGCGGTGGCATCGTCCACGGTCCACAGCCCCGCGACTACTCGCAGCGCACCCCCAAGAAGATGATTGCTGCGGCACTGCTCGGGGCGATCTCCGACCGCGCTCGCGGTGATCGTCTGACGGTCGTCGACTCGCTGGGCAAGGGTGACATCCCATCGACGAAGGCCGCGGCATCCGTGCTCGCATCGATCACTGGCAAGAAGGTGCTCGTCGTTCTCGAGCGTGGCGACGAGGTCAGCTTCAAGAGCGTGCGCAACCTCAAGTCGGTGCACGTACTGTTCGCTGATCAGCTCAACGCCTATGACGTCGTCAACAGTGACGACATCGTCTTTACCAAGGCCGCGTTCGATTCGTTCGTCGACTCGAAGGCTGCCAAAACCGCTTCGACCGCACCCAGCACCAGCAAGGAAGAGGTCAGCGCATGAGCGCCGTCACGTACAAAGACCCTCGCGACATCATTCTCGCCCCGGTCGTCTCCGAGAAGAGCTACAGCTTGATCGATGACGGCAAGTACACGTTCGAGGTCGACCCGCGCGCCAATAAGACCGAGATCAAGCTCGCGGTCGAAAAGATCTTCGGCGTCAAGGTCGGGTCGGTCAACACCCTGAACCGCACCGGCAAGACCCGTCGCACCAAGTTCGGTATCGGCAAGCGCAAAGACACCAAGCGGGCGATCGTCACGCTCAAGTCCGGTTCCATCGACATCTTCACGGCTGTCGGCTAGGGACTCAAGGAGATTCAATAATGGCTATTCGCAAGTACAAGCCCACGACTCCCGGTCGTCGCGGTTCCTCGGTCGCAGACTTTGCCGAGATCACGCGCTCGACCCCGGAGAAGTCGCTGCTCCGCCCGCTGCCGAAGACCGGTGGCCGCAACAACGCCGGTCGCATCACGAGCCGTCACGTCGGCGGTGGCCACAAGCGCCAGTACCGCGTCATCGACTTCAAGCGCAACGATAAGGACGGCGTCAACGCCCGCGTTGCCGAGATCGAGTACGACCCCAACCGCACGGCGCGCATTGCACTGTTGCACTTCGTTGACGGAACAAAGCGATACATCATCGCTCCGAACAAGCTGGCGCAGGGCGACATCATCGAGTCTGGTCCTTCTGCCGACATCAAGCCGGGGAACAACCTGCCGCTCAAGAACATCCCGGTCGGTACTGTCCTGCACGCGATCGAGCTTCGTCCTGGCGGAGGCGCCAAGATGGCTCGCTCGGCGGGATCTTCAGTGCGACTGGTAGCCAAGGACGGCCCATACGCGCAGCTTCGACTGCCGTCTGGCGAAATCCGCAACGTGGATGTTCGCTGCCGCGCAACGATCGGCGAGGTCGGCAACGCTGAGCAGTCGAACATTAACTGGGGCAAGGCTGGCCGCATGCGCTGGAAGGGCGTTCGCCCAACAGTGCGTGGAGTCGCCATGAACCCGGTCGACCACCCTCACGGTGGTGGTGAAGGCAAGACCTCCGGTGGACGTCATCCTGTGACGCCTTGGGGACAGAAGGAAGGTCGCACTCGCAAGCGCAACCTGCCAAGCGACCAGCTCATCGTTCGCCGCCGCAATGTCGGCAAGAAGCGCAAGTAGGCCAGTTTTGTCAAAGGGACCAGTTTTGTCAAAGGGAATTGAGTAGAAGATGCCACGCAGTCTGAAGAAGGGCCCCTTCGTCGACGACCACCTGTTGCAGAAGGTCGTCAAGGCGAATGAGGCCAGCAGCAAGAACGTGATCAAGACCTGGTCGCGGCGCTCGATGATTATTCCAGCCATGCTGGGCCACACCATCGCGGTGCACGACGGTCGCAAGCACATCCCGGTGTTCATCACCGAAACCATGGTCGGTCACAAGCTCGGTGAGTTCTCGCCGACGCGTACCTTCCGTGGCCATGAGAAGGATGACAAGAAGGGTCGTCGTCGCTAATGGTCGAAGCAATCGCCCGCGTGAAGCACATTCGCGTCACGCCAACCAAGGCCCGTCGCGTTGTCAACCTGATTCGTGGCAAGCAGGCCGTTGAGGCCCTCGCCATCTTGAAGTTTGCACCGCAGAGCGCGAGTGAGCCTGTCTACAAGCTCGTCGCATCCGCGATGGCAAATGCTCGTGTCAAGGCGGATGCCTCGAACAGCTACCTCGATGAGCAAGACCTGTTCGTCACGAGCGCGTATGTCGATGAGGGCACCACCTTGAAGCGGTTCCAGCCGCGCGCTCAGGGGCGTGCGTTCCAAATCCTCAAGCGCACCAGCCACATCACGATTGTGCTTGCAACACCAGACCAGATCGCCGACGCGGCACCAACTACCGCGAAGCCGAAGGCCGAGAAGCCGGTCGCCGAGAAGCCGGTCGCCGAGAAGGCAGGGAAGAAGTAATGGGCCAGAAGGTAAACCCCTACGGGTTCCGTCTCGGAATCACGACCGACCACGTGTCGCGATGGTTCTCTGACAGCACCAAGGCGGGTCAGCGTTATGCCGACTACGTCGCCGAGGACATCAAGATTCGTAACCTGCTCAAGACGAGTCTTGACCGTGCCGGTGTCGCGCGCATCGAAATCGAGCGCACCCGCGACCGCGTTCGCGTTGACATCCACACGGCCCGCCCAGGCATTGTGATTGGCCGCAGAGGCGCTGAGGCAGAACGCATTCGTTCTGACCTTGAAAAGCTTTCCGGCAAGCAGATCCAGCTCAACATCCTCGAGGTCAAGAACCCAGAGGCCGAGGCGCAACTTGTCGCGCAGGGTATCGCCGAGCAGCTTTCCGCTCGTGTGGCATTCCGCCGCGCAATGCGCAAGGGACTCCAGGGCGCCCAGCGCGCCGGAGCTAAGGGTGTTCGTATCCAGGTTTCCGGTCGACTCGGCGGTGCCGAAATGAGCCGCTCCGAGTTCTACCGCGAGGGTCGCGTTCCGCTTCACACGCTGCGCGCGAACATCGACTACGGCTTCTACGAGGCCAAGACGACGTTCGGTCGCATCGGCGTGAAGGTCTGGATCTACAAGGGTGACATCACCAATAAGGAGCTCGCACGCGAGCAGGCAACCCAGAAGTCGACCCGACCGGAACGTCGGGACGACCGCGGAGCCGATCGCGGTGCTGACCGTCGTGACAGCCGCGCGCCGCGCGCGGCGGCACCGAAGACCGATGCACCGGTCGCAGCAGGAGTTGAGGCGTAACCATGTTGATTCCCCGCAAGATCAAGTACCGCAAGCAGCACCACCCCGGTCGTAGCGGCCAAGCAACCGGTGGCACCGTTGTCTCGTTCGGCGAGTACGGCATTCAGGCACTCACGCCTGCCTATGTCACCAACCGCCAGATCGAGGCCGCTCGTATTGCCATGACGCGTCACATCAAGCGTGGCGGCAAGGTCTGGATCAACATCTACCCCGACCGCCCCCTCACCAAGAAGCCAGCGGAAACCCGAATGGGTTCCGGTAAGGGCTCGCCCGAGTGGTGGATTGCCAACGTCAAGCCGGGCCGCGTGCTGTTCGAGGTCGCTGGTGTCGACGAGAAGCTCGCCCGCGAAGCGCTGACGCGTGCGATTCACAAGCTGCCGCTCAAGGCACGCATCATCAAGCGCGAGGAGGGCGACGCATAATGGCGATCGGATCCAAGGAGCTCGCACCAACGGAGCTCGACACATTTGAAGACGACCGACTTCTCGAAGAACTGAAGAAGGCGAAGGAAGAGTTGTTCAACCTTCGTTTCCAGTCGGCGACGGGTCAGCTCGAAAGCCACGGACGCATCCGCGCGGTCAAGCGCGACATCGCTCGCCTGTACACGGTGATCCGTGAACGCGAGCTGGGCATCCGCGCCACGCCTGCACCGATCGAGGTGCCGGTCAAGGCGAGCAAGAAGACCACTGCTAAGAAGGCGGATGCCGCGGCTGAGCCCGCGAGCGACGCCGCGACGACAACGAAGGAGGCGTAATCATGGCCAAGGTTGACACCAAGGAGTCCGGT
Organism: Actinomycetales bacterium; assembly: GCA_038328315.1. Classification (GTDB taxonomy): domain Bacteria; phylum Actinomycetota; class Actinomycetes; order Actinomycetales; family Microbacteriaceae; genus Rhodoglobus. The sequence goes on along the minus strand of JBBQLW010000054.1, from coordinate 5,538 downwards.
GCAGCGACGACCGTGGAATCCGCCGACCTCGCTCGCGGTTACCGCAAGTCCAGGCGCGGCTACGTCACGAGCGACAAGATGGAGAAGACCATCGTTGTCGAGGTTGAGGACCGGGTAAAGCACCCCTTGTACGGCAAGGTCATTCGCCGTACCTCCAAGGTCAAGGTGCACGACGAGGCCAATGCGGCTGGTGTCGGCGACCTTGTTCTGATCAGCGAGACCCGCCCGCTCAGCGCTACGAAGCGTTGGCGTCTGGTCGAGATTCTCGAGAAGGCGAAGTAAGTCATGCTGCAGCAAGAATCCAGAGTCAAGGTGGCCGACAACACCGGCGCCAAGGAACTCCTCACGATTCGCGTTCTCGGCGGCTCAGGTCGTCGGTACGCCGGTCTTGGTGACGTGATTGTCGCCACGGTCAAGGACGCGATCCCCGGCGGCAACGTCAAGAAGGGCGACGTCGTGAAGGCGGTCATCGTTCGCGTTATCAAGCAGACCCGTCGCGCCGACGGCTCATACATCAAGTTCGACGAGAACGCGGCGGTCATCCTGAAGGCTGACGGCGATCCTCGTGGTACCCGCATCTTCGGGCCGGTCGGTCGCGAACTTCGCGACAAGAAGTTTATGAAGATCATCTCGCTCGCACCGGAGGTGCTGTAGTCATGGCAAAGATTCGCAAGGGCGATCTGGTGCAAGTCATCAGCGGCCCAACCCAGAAGCGCGGTGGAGACCGCGGTAAGCAAGGTCGCGTGATCGGCATTGATGCGGGCAAAGATCGCATTGTCGTTGAGGGCGTGAACTTCATTACCAAGCACGTTCGCGTGGGACAGACCCAGCGTGGGACCAAGACTGGCGGCATCGAAACGATGGAGGCGCCAATTCACATCTCGAACGTCGCTCTCGTCGACCCTGACACCAAGCAGCCGGCGCGCGTGGGTTTCACGATCGACACCGACGCCCGCGGAAAGACAACACGAGTGCGCTTCTTCAAAAAGTCGCGTCGCGCCGAAAGCAAGAAGCCCGCAAAGGCAACGACCAAGAAGGCCGCTCAAGCTGAAGACAGCGAAGCGGCGACTGTAGAGGAATCCAAGTAATGACTGACACAGCTACTGCCGCGAAGGCTGGCGCTCCGAAGAGCAAAATCCAGCCGCGCCTCAAGCAGAAGTACCGAAACGAGATTTCGGCGCAGCTCAAAAAGGACTTTGGCTTCACCAACGTGCACCAAGTACCGGGCCTCGTCAAGATCGTCGTGAACACCGGCGTCGGCGAAGCCGCGCGCGATGGAAAGATCATCGACGGTGCCGTCAAGGACCTCACCGCCATCACCGGTCAGAAGCCACAGGTGACGAACGCGCGCAAGTCGATTGCGCAGTTCAAGCTTCGCGAGGGGCAACCAATTGGTGCGCATGTCACGCTTCGTGGTGACCGGGCATGGGAGTTCCTCGACCGACTCGTTAGCCTCGCGCTCCCGCGCATCCGTGACTTTCGCGGACTGAGCGATAAGCAGTTCGACGGTCGCGGAAACTACACCTTCGGACTCACCGAGCAGTCGATGTTCCACGAGATCGACCAGGACAAGATCGATCGCGTTCGTGGATTCGACATCACGATCGTCACGACCGCCAAAACCAACGAAGAGGGCCGCGCCCTCCTCAAGGCTCTTGGCTTCCCATTCCGCTCGAACGACAGCGCCTCCTAAACCACACCGCGCCTAAACCACACCGCCCACCAAACCACAGCACAACCGATTCGGACAGGTCGGCATTCGCGTAACGGATGCCGAAACCGCACGAGACAGGAACAGAACCAATGACAATGACAGATCCGGTCGCAGACCTGCTGACCAGACTGCGCAACGCCAACTCCGCGCACCACGATTCGGTTTCGTTGCCGAGCAGCAAGCTGAAGTCGCACCTCGCCGAGATCCTCAAGAACGAGGGCTACATCTCGGCGTGGAAGATCGACGACGCGCGCGTCGGCCAGACGCTCACGATTGACCTCAAGTACGGGCCGAACCGCGAACGCTCCATCGTCGGCATCAAGCGCGTCTCCAAGCCGGGCCTTCGCGTGTACGCAAAGTCAACCGAGATCCCCAAGGTACTCGGCGGGCTCGGCGTCGCTATCCTGTCCACTTCCTCCGGTCTTCTGACCGACAAAGAGGCAACCAAGAAGGGCGTGGGTGGGGAAGTCCTCGCCTACGTGTGGTAGCCACTCATGTCGCGTATTGGAAGACTTCCCATTGACATCCCGGCCGGGGTGGAAGTGAAGATCGACGGCCAGGCCGTCGCGGTGAAGGGCCCGAAGGGTGAGCTGTCACTGACCGTCAAGAGCCCGATCGAGGTCGCACTCGAAGACGGGCAGTTGCTCGTCACACGGCCAGACGACGAGCGCGTTTCGCGGTCGTTGCACGGACTCACCCGCACACTCATCGCGAACCAGATCATCGGCGTGACCGATGGCTACACCAAGGGCCTTGAGGTCGTTGGAACTGGTTACCGCGTCGCAGCCAAGGGCAACTCGATCGAGTTCGCTCTCGGTTACTCACACTCCATCACGGTGGACCCGCCAGCGGGCATCAGTTTCACCGTCGAGGGAAACAATAAGTTGACCGTCAGCGGCATTGATAAGCAAGCCGTCGGCGAGGTCGCGGCCAACATTCGCAAGCTGCGTAAGCCAGAGCCATACAAGGGCAAGGGCGTGCGGTACGCGGGCGAGGTAGTCCGCCGCAAGGCCGGAAAGAGTGGTAAGTGATCATGGGTATCGGAACCAGAGGAAAGAGCAAGTCGGCAGCCAAAGGGCGCAGACACGCGCGTCTTCGCAAGAAGGTCGTCGGAACCGAGGCGCGCCCGCGTCTTGTCGTCACCCGGTCGGCCCGCCACGTCTTCGTGCAGGTTGTCGACGATTCGAAGGGTCACACCCTCGCATCGGCATCGACCCTCGAGACAGACATGCGCGACTTCGACGGGGACAAAACCGCCAAGGCGCGCAAGGTCGGCGAGCTCGTCGCTGAGCGTGCCAAGAAGGCTGGAATCGAAGCCGTTGTTTTCGATCGAGGCGGTAGCCGCTACGCGGGTCGGGTCGCAGCCATCGCAGATGGAGCTCGAGAGGGCGGATTGAACCTATGAGCGACGCAAACACTAACAAGGAGCAAGACGTGTCCGCCGAAACCAGCCCAGCCGCGAGCGTTGATGACAACGCGATCGTCGTACCGGAGGTCGTCGTTGACGCCCCGGCAACGGATGTCGCTGGCGAGCCTCGCGAAGCACGCCGCGGCGGTCGAGAGCGCAACCCCAACCGCGACCGCGGCTCCAGCCGTGACGCCGAGAAGAGCCAGTTTCTCGAGCGCGTCGTCACCATCAACCGCGTATCCAAGGTCGTCAAGGGCGGTCGGCGCTTTAGCTTCACCGCCCTCGTCGTCGTTGGCGATGGCAACGGAATGGTCGGCGTTGGTTACGGAAAGGCCCGCGAAGTCCCTACCGCGATCTCCAAGGGCGTCGAAGAAGCCAAGAAGAACTTCTTCCGCGTTCCCCGCGTCGCCCAGACCATCCCGCACCCGGTGCAGGGCGAGGCCGCAGCTGGCGTCGTGCTCTTGCGTCCGGCATCCGCTGGAACCGGCGTTATCGCGGGAGGTCCGGTGCGCGCTGTGCTGGAGTGCGCAGGAATCCACGATGTACTGAGCAAGTCGCTCGGTTCATCGAACACGATCAACATCGTGCACGCGACCGTTGCAGCGCTCAAGCAGCTCGAAGAGCCGCGCGCCGTCGCAGCCCGTCGTGGGCTTGATGTCGAACACGTCGTACCGGCCCGCTTGTTGCGTGCCGAGGCCGAGGCCACCGCCGCGGCGAGCGCGAAAGCAGGTGTCTGATGGCTGCCCGCCTGAAGGTAACCCAGATTAAGTCCAAAATCAGTGAGAAGCAGAACCAGCGCGACACGCTTCGCAGCCTGGGCCTGCGCCGGATCGGGGATGTCGTCGTGCGCGAAGACAACTCGCAGAACCGCGGATACGTTCGCACGGTTGCTCACCTTGTCAAGGTCGAGGAGATTGACTAATGGCTGACGAAACAACACCCAAGAAGCCAGCCGCAGCGAAGGCACCAGCGAAAGCTGCTGCTGACAAGCCCGCTGCGAAGGCGCCTGCCGCGAAGGCTGCGCCTGCCGCGAAGGCTGCGCCTGCTGCGAAGGCGGCACCTGCGGCCAAAGCCGCGCCTGCCGCCAAGGCTGCGGCTGCGCCTGCGGCCAAAGCTGCGCCTGCCGCGAAGGCGGCGCCTGCGGCCAAGACTCCAGCGAAGAGTGCGGTAAAGGCCAAGTCGGCCGATGTTGCGCCGCGCGCTCAAGTGCTCAAGATGCATCACCTTCGTCCGGCACCCGGTGCCAAGAAGGACCGCACTCGGGTCGGTCGCGGTGAAGGATCGAAGGGCAAGACTGCCGGTCGCGGAACGAAGGGAACGAAGGCTCGCTATCAAGTGCGGCCCGGTTTCGAGGGTGGCAACATCAACTTCGTCATGCGTGCGCCGAAGTTGCGTGGGTTCAAGAACCCGTTCCGCGTTGAGTATCAGGTCGTGAATCTCGAAAAGCTTGCCGAGTTGTACCCGAAGGGTGGCGAGGTCACGATCGGCGACCTCGTCGCAAAGGGCGCCGTTCGCAAGAACGAGAAGGTCAAGATTCTCGGGTCTGGTGACATTGCGGTTAAGCTGACTGTTGCGGTCGATAAGGTCTCGAGCTCTGCTGAGCAGAAGATTGTTGCCGCAGGCGGTTCCATCAAGTAGCGACTCGGTCGCGCGCGCGAGCGTGACCCGTAACTACGTGATCGGGATGGGGTCTTGAACGAGACTCCGTCCCGCCGCAGCCCATAGACATCGGAGGAACTGTGTTCAGAGCTATTGCGCGGATCTTCCGCACGCCCGACCTTCGCAGGAAGATCGGTTTCACCCTCGGGATCATCGCCCTGTTCCGGCTCGGCTCATTCATTCCGGCGCCGTTCGTCGACTTCGGCAATGTGCAGATCTGTCTCGCGAGCAACGCAGGAACGTCCGGGCTCTACGACCTCGTCAATCTGTTCAGCGGTGGCGCACTGCTTCAGCTCTCCGTCTTTGCGCTCGGCATCATGCCGTACATCACCGCGTCGATCATCACCCAATTGCTCCGCGTGGTAATCCCGCACTTCGAGACTCTGCACAAAGAGGGACAATCCGGTCAGGCCAAGCTCACCCAATACACCCGCTACCTCACCATCGCCCTTGCCATATTGCAGTCGACCACTCTCGTCACGGTTGCGCGCAGCGGTGCGCTCTTCCCATCCAGTAGCGGCGTTGCCGAGTGCAGCCAACTGATCACGAACGACGCGTGGTACGCAATCCTCCTCATGGTCATCACCATGACGGCCGGCACCGGACTCATCATGTGGATGGGCGAGCTCATCACCGAGCGCGGCATCGGTAACGGCATGTCGCTGCTGATCTTCGTTTCGATTTCTGCAACCTTCCCGAACGCGCTGTGGAGCATCCAGCAGACGCAGGGCTTCGAACTGTTCCTCGTAATTCTGGC
>JBBQLW010000053.1:0-9639 GCA_038328315.1 Actinomycetales bacterium | reverse complement strand
ACCCTGCCAGCAGTTCCCGCCTCCGAGGTGCCCACGGTACTTGCGCTGTTTCCCGGATGCCGCACCGTCAAGATCAAGGTCGCAGAGCCAGGGCAGACACTGGCGGATGACGCGGCGCGGGTGGCCGCAGCGCGCCAGGTGTTGGGTGCCGAGGGTCGCATCCGCATTGATGCCAACGGGGCATGGTCACTCGACGGTGCCGAACGAGCGATCCACGCGCTCGCCGAGTACGACCTCGAGTATGTTGAGCAACCCTGTGCCAGCGTCGCAGAGTTGGCACTGTTGCGAGCGCGTATCGGGTACATGGACGTGCCCGTTGCGGCAGATGAGAGTGTGCGCAAGGCGGAGGATCCGCTTGCCGTCGTTCGGGCCGGCGCGGCGGACCTGCTCATCGTGAAGGCCGGCCCGCTCGGCGGTGTCTGGCGCACGCTTGAGCTCGCGGCATCCGCTGGGGTACCGGTCGTCGTGTCGAGTGCCCTTGAGAGTTCCGTCGGAATCGCAATGGGCCTATCCCTCGCGGCCGCGCTGCCGGAACTCGCGTACGACTGCGGGCTTGGCACGGCAGCACTGCTCGGTGCCGATGTCGTTCGCGAACCACTGCTGGCAGTGGACGGTCAGCTTTCGGCCCGTCGCGTCACGCCAGACCCTGCTCTGCTCGAGGCGCACGCCGCCGCACCTGATCGCACAGCGTGGTGGATGTTGCGCCTCGCCCGCTGCTACCAGCTTCTGGACTCGCTACCATCGGTGTCACGCGAGTAATTCCGAACAGCGAAGAACCCCGCCGCACCTCATTACCCGGGCTGCGCCAAACAAAGGAATCTCAATGTCATACCCGTCCCGCCTCGTCACGACCGCAACGCTCGCGAGCCTTGCGCTGCTCGGGCTCTCCGCTTGTGCGCCGACCGCAGCACCCGGCGGTGAAACCTCGGCTCCACCCAGCCCGGCGCAGACCGCCGCGAACGATGGGGCGCTGAGCCTCGAGGCCCCCGGATGTCTGATCGGCGATTGGTACATCTCGCAAGACGAACTTCAAGGCTTCTACGACTCGGTGACCGAGGCATCCGGAAGCGGTGTCGCGTTCGTCGTCGACGGTGACACCGGCTTGAGTTTCGATGGTGCGCAGTTCGAGTACACACCCGACTTAACTCTGACGATCGGTCTGCCCGGAAGCGAGGGAATCGCGACCCTGATTGGTTCCATCTCTGGCGCATACGCGGCAGATTCTGGAACCGTAATAACCAGCAGCGAAACCGTCGATGTCGAATACACCTACTCGATCGGCGGCGTGACTCAGGATGCAACGACACTCTTCGGTTCGGCCATCACGACGGCGCCGATCGGCGGTGGTGAGTTCGAGTGCACTCCCGTTGGGCCGCTCGTGCAGTTCGACAACGGATTCGGTCGGGTTCCGGTGCAGTTGGTGCCAGCGACCTAGCGCCAGCACGTCCTGAGTAAGAACTACTTAGGCTCACGCTTCCCGAGCGTGGCTACTCTACTTTTGACACACACGCAGCCAAAGGAGCCAGACAGCATGTCATATCAACGACCGCACCCAGTTCTGATTGCCAGCATTCTGCTCGGCGTTCTCGCGACGGCGGGATGCGCCGCGCCGTCCGCACCATCCGGCGAGTCAGGCGGATCTGCGACCTCGACACCAACGTCAGAGGCCCCACCCGAGGTGGTCACCGGACCCGATTGCCTCATCGGTGACTGGTTCATCGCACAGGACCAGCTGCAGGCCTTCTACGATGGGCTTTCGGCAGAAACTGGTGGCATTGCGTTCACCATTGATGGTGGTACTGGCTTGAGCTTCACCGACACGACGTTTGCTTACACGCCAGAGTTCAGCCTGCGCCTTGAGATCGCGGGTATTGCGGGTACCGGCACGATCGTCGGCGCAATCGCCGGCGCGTACTCCGCAGACGATGCGATAATTAGTACGGATCAAGAGACCAGCGACGTCGTTCTCACGGTCGACGTCGGCGGCACTGTTCAGGACGGAACGGGACTGTTTGACGGTTTCCTAGCCTCTTCGCCGATCCGCAGTTCGCCGTATGAGTGCACCGCGGCTGGTCCGATCATTGAGTTCTCGACCGGCGAAAACCGAGTTCCCATTCAATTGGTCGCGCGCTGAGCGGGTTTTACAGGCCGCTGTATGAGTGCAACCCCTTGAAGAAGAGGTTCACGATGGTGAAGTTGAAGATCACCGCGCTGAAGCCGATGATGGCCAGCCATGCGCTGCGCGAGCCACGCCAGCCGCGCGTTGCTCGGGCGTGAATGTAGCCGGCGAAGAGCGTCCAAATGATGAAAGTCCATACTTCTTTGGTGTCCCAGCCCCAGTAGCGCCCCCACGCCCGCTCGGCCCAAATAGCTCCCGCAATGAGAGTGAAGGTCCAGAAGACAAAGCCGATGACGTTGAGCCGATAGGCGCTGTTCTCCAGCTTCTCAGCCGAGGGAAGCGTGTCGAGGAAACCGAGACGTTGGAGGCCCCCGGCATCTCGTCGTACCTTCAGCAACTGGACGACGGACAGGCCGGCGCCGAGCGCGAAAAAGCCAGTGCCGAGGGTCGCCACGAAGACGTGAATGATGAGCCACACAGACTGCAGGGCCGGCGGCAGCGGCACGACATCAACGTAGAAGTTGGTCGTGCTAACCCCGAGAGCAACCAATGCAAAGCCGGAGATGAAGACTCCAAGAAAGCGCAGGTCCTGCCAGAACTGGGTCACGAGAAACACGCCGACGATAATCGCGGTTGCGGTGAGCGCGAATTCGAACATGTTGGCCCACGGCACGCGACCAGCCGCTACTCCGCGGAAAATCACCGCCGCGACGTGAAGCACCCAGGCAAGGACTATGAGCGCCATGGCGGCTCGCAGGTAGCGGGGACCCTTTTTTGAGCCGGATGCCGCAGCATCCGACTCTCGGCCCGTCTCCCGTTCAAGCACGCTCGTCGTACCGCCGGAAACCGGGCTCGCAGCACCGCTCGCGGCAACGCCCGAAGCAGTGCTTACAGCAGCGTTCGAAGCCGCTCGTACCTCCGTCGTCGCGGCGAGGCGATCAGCGGGGCTTGCCGCAGATCGGCGAGCCAGATCGACGGCAAACAACACGAACGCGAGCGTGTACACACCCATCGCGGAGTAGACAGCTACCAGCGAGTAAGAGACGAACATTTCGGTCACGACTGCAGCCTAATCGGCAGTGCCTGAGAGTGCTTCTCGGCGATCGCAACGACGGCAGCATCCAAGCCAGGATCTTCGCCTCGAGCGAGCCCCGCGTACTCGATGGCGTGGGTTCCGTCTGCGTTTGCGACCACTTTCACCCACACCCGCCGTCTCGGAATATACAAACTCGTCAGAAGCCCAGCCACGACTAGCACCGAAAAGACCAGCACCCACAGTTGGCTTGGGTCGTGGTGCACATCGAGCGACACGAAGCGCGGGATCGCCGTGAGTTCGACGCTGCCGAGTCCGTTGGGAAGCTCGATGCTGTCGCCGGGCGTGAGAGCTATGGTCGCGGCATCCGCTTCTCGCCCGGCGATCTGGGTCAGCGAGTCGGTGTTGATGACGTACGCACTCGTGGCCGTTCCGTTGTCGAGCCCGAGATCGCCGGTGTAGACCTCGAGGGTCAGCGTCGGATTGAGTAGGTCTGGAAAGTTTGAGGTAAGGGCTCCGGTCTCGAGCGCCACCGTCGTCGGGTACAGAAAGCCGCGCATGCCGATCTGCTTGTCCAGTCCGTCCGGCACCTTGATGATGCAGATACTCGTGAGGTTGCCATCTTGTGGCAGGCATGCGGTCGGTTGCGAGAAGACGACGGTACCGTCCGGGTCTCGCACCGTGACGACCGGCGCGTAGCCATTGCCAAGGAGATAGACCTGCATTTGGCCGATACTGAGCGGTTCGTTGACCTTGATCTGGGCGGCTTGCGGTTGAGCGCCCTGCGTCGTTGTGGTCACGGCGGCTGTGAAATCAAGAGCTAGGCCGAGCGCGCTCAGATTGCCTTGCTCGTACACGACCTCGAAACTATCCAGCGCAATTGAGTACGGCTCGAGCGCCGAGGATTCGAAGAATCGACCGGGGTTGAATGAGTCGTAGTTGGCCAGGTTGTTCGAGAATGCTTCCCCTTCGACGATCACGCGCTGGCCGGAGTACCCGAACCCGCCACCGATGCCGACGGCGACGAGCACGCCGATGAGCGCGGTGTGGAACACGAGGTTGCCGGTCTCGCGAGCGTAGCCGCGCTCAGCGCTCACCGAGTCAGGCTCCCCCCGTGCGCCCGCGGCGGCTCGGTCAGTGGATGAGTACCGCTCGGTGCGATAGCCCTCCCTGCGCAACAACAGCTCAGCGGAGTCGACGATCACCGCTGTATCGGCGGAAGATTCCCGCGTCGTGAAACCGTCGAGCCTCGAGAGCTTCGCTGGCGTGCGCGGGGGGCGAGCACGCAGGGCATCAAAATGGTGCTTTGCCCGTGGGATGACACAGCCGATGAGCGAGACGAACAGCAGCAGATAGATCGCCGAGAACCACACCGAGGTGTACGTCGTGAATACCTGCAGGGCGTCAAGTACTGCCGCTACGTCTGGACTGTTTCGCCGATACTGGATAACGCCGTTCGGGTCAGAACTGACTTGCGGCACGAGCGAGCCGGGAATCGCGGCGACCGCAAGCAGCAACAACAGGAAGAGCGCCGTGCGCATACTCGTCAGTTGTCGCCAGAAAAACCGCAGGTAACCCACGACACCGAGGGTGGGCTGCACGATCGTTTGGGGGTCTGCAGAGTCGATGTGATCAGAGGGCCGTGACGAATCCACCAATCACCGCCTGAAGGCTGAGGTTCATTGCCTGCCACACTCCGGTAACCATGAGAACGCCAATGAGAATCAACAGTGCGCCGCCGACGATGTTGATGGTACGGATGTTGCGTCGCATCCAATCAACGGAACCCGCCACCCAGCCGAGCCCGAGTGCGACGAGCAGGAATGGGATGCCGAGCCCGATGCAGTACGCGAGTCCGAGAATGCCGCCGCGAACTGGGTCACCACCGTCGAGCGCGAGACTCGTCACTGCGATGAGCGTCGGGCCGAGGCACGGCGTCCAGCCGAGAGCGAAGACGATGCCGAGCAACGGCGCCCCGGCAAGCCCAGTCGCGACCTTCCACTCCGGCTTGATGGTGCGCTGCATGAAGGTGACCTGACCGACGAACACCAGGCCCATCAGAATCACGACGAGTCCTGCAATCCGCGTGATGAGGTCTTCCCACGGGCGAAGCATCAGGCCCGCTGTGCCGAAGAGGATGCCGAAACTCACGAACACCACACTGAAGCCAAGCACGAACAGCGTGACCCCGAGCAGCAGTCGACCGCGCCCACCGCGGTCAGCCTCACTCGTAAATCCTCCGATGTATGCGAGGTAGCCGGGCACGAGCGGCAAGACGCATGGCGAAGCAAACGAGACAATTCCGGCAAGCACAGCGCCCGGAAGAGCAAGGAGCAGATTGCCGCTGAAGACCAACTCCCCGAGCGGGTCGCTCACTCCGGTGCCTCGGCGAGCACGGTGTCGATCATCGCCGCCAGAATGTCCGGATCGCGGATGAGCCCGCTTATCCGGCCGGCCACGCGGCCTTCGCGATCCATCACGAGGGTCGTCGGCACGGCATCCGGTGCGACGAGGCCGCTGAACGCCAACTGCACAGATGCCGTACTCGCGTCGAGAATCGACGGGTACTCGATCTCGAACTCGCGAGCGAACGTCAGCGCAAGATCGCTTGAATCGCGGATGTTGACGCCAAGGAACGGAACTTGACTGTATTCCTCGCTCAGAGCCTTCAGATCTGGGGCCTCGACGCGACACGGCGGACAGCCTGCGTACCAGAAGTTGACGACGTAGACATCGCCGGCGAACGCGGCACTCGACACCGGCTTGCCGAGCTCGTCAAGGCCCTGAAACTCGATCGAGCGGGTGCGCTCTGCCGGAGGAAGTTCCGTGTAAGCACCGTCGCCAGAAACGTATCCTTGGCCAGAGCCGTCCGCGTATTGCTCAGCAAGCGGGTCACTTGCGCAGCCGGCAAGCGCCAGCAGAAGGACGACGGCGCCGGCCGCCATGCTTGTTCGCCTCACACTGCTCCAAAGTCACTGGCTTGCTTTAGCAATTCTCTCGCGGGTTCCTGATAGTCAACCTCAATGAACCGGTCGCCATCGCGCCGAACGGTGGTGATGCTCGAGAGCGAGCAGCGGCGCTTGCGAGGGTCGTGGGCGAGGCTCATTCCCTTGACGGAGCGCGCCACCATCACGATTGGCATTTGATGGCTGACGATCACAGCTTCGCCGCTATCGGTCTCGTTCCAGGCGGACTCGACCGCCTCAAGCATGCGTGCCTCAACGCTTCGAAACGCCTCGCCCCAGCTCGGCTTGAACGGGTTGCGCAACTGCACCCAGGCTGCCGGATAGCGAACCGCTTCCTTCATACGCTTGCCCTCGAACCAGTTGTGCGGTTCGATGACGCGCTCGTCTGTCACAATCTCCAGACCGAACCGCGCCGCCCACGGCGCCGCAGACTCTTGCGCACGCTGCAGCGGGCTTGCCACGAGTCGGGTGACCGGATGCCCGGCAAGGCTCGCCGCCGCGGCATCCGCCATTCGGTGCCCGAGTTCGCTCAAGTGATAGCCGGGAATGCGCCCGTACAGCACGCCCTGCGGGTTGTGCACTTCACCGTGCCGGACGAGGTGGACGAGATCAGCTGGCACCCGTCAATTCTACGTTCCGGCCGACGCAGCAGATTGCTGATGCAGCCACAATTGCGGGGCACCGCTCCCTTTACGTTCGGCCTGACGATGACCTGCGCGCGGCGCCGCTCCCTTTACGTTCGGCCTGACGATCACCTACGCGAGGCGCCGTGCCCTCGACTTTGGGCTGCAACAGGTCGCTGGCTTGGATCGATGTCGATGGGCGGGATGAACCAGTACTTCTCGCGCTCCCAACTGATTTCCCAGTGGTTGTTATGCACAAGCATGTGGTGATGTCGACAGAGCAGCACCCCGAGCGCCGTGTCGGTGCGCCCTTCGTCGCGAGCCCAGTGCTCGCAATGATGTGCTTCACACCAGGCTGGGGGCCGTTCGCACTCGGGAAAGATGCAACCGCCGTCGCGTGCGGCGAGCGCTATGCGTTGCCTATTCGTGAACAGCCGTTCGCTTCGGCCGACGTCAAGCGGTTGGCTCCCATCGAAGAGCACCGGCACGTACCCGGAGCCACAGGCAAGGCGCTTGGCAGTGGCAAGCGACACCGCTGTCGACTGCCCTTCTAGCTGAGCTGCACCGTTTCCGTTCGCGAGACCGTGCCCGTTCGCGAGACCGTGCCCCTTCGCGAGACCATGCCCCTCTTCGAGATCGGCCAGGGTCACGTGAAGTCGTACCACCGGCGCACGGTTGCCGAAGAGCTTTCCCTTGTCTGCAGCGACCGCGAGCTTGACGATGTCGACGAGGCCGTCGACGGCGATCTGATCGGTGGACCGTGGGTCCTTCGCGATCCGCTCGGACCTCGCCACTTCTGCCAAGTCAACGAATCGAGGCCCGCCGCGACGGGGCGCAGTGAGTGCGTCGACCGCAGAACCGACGATCGCCGCCGACTCCGGGTCGAGGAGGCCGAAGATCTTCGTCATGCCATCGGACTGCGGAATCAATCGCAGGAATCGCTTATCGCGCATCGCCTCCTCGCGGTCAGCGACCCCAACGGCATCAAGATCATCTCGAATCGACCGCGCTGCGGCCGCGATTCGCTCGGGCGTTGTCTGACCCGCTACCGCGACAAGGCGGAGCGCGGCATCCGCGAGATCATCGGCCGCGACGTCGGCAGTTGGAACTCCGAGTCCGACCACAATGCCGTCCGCGGCAGCAATCGACAATTGTCCAGCGGACACGGCGACAGCAACAGCAGCAAGCCACGGTGAGGATCCGTCGAGCGCATGCCCGACCCGAATCATCGACCGAGCCTCGGCCTTTGTCACGCCCGAAATCTGCTGCAGCAACGCATCTGGTGTGCGGGCACCAGACCGCTGGGCGAGCCCCGCATAGCCAAGCTCAGGGGCCGATCGTCGACTTAACTCGGCAGAGACCCGAGCGCCAACGGCATCAAGCTGGCGGCGACTTGCCGCGATCTCACCCTGCAAAGCAAGCAGGGCTGCATCGGGCAGCTCGGCAAGATCGGCAAGATCGGCAAGATCGGCAAGATCGGGCAGCCCCGAAAGATCGGGCAGCTTAGTAAATTCGACGTGATCCGGCACGATCACCGTTGCGATCGTCATGCGCTCAGTCTAGCACACATTAGAATATATGTTCTATCAAATTCTCTGGAATCGAGAGCTTCCCGGGCGGCCCGCAAGTGAGCACCCGGCTCGGCTACTACAGTTTGGGGGTGACCGAACGCACCCTGATCAAAGAGCTCGCCGCGGCATCCGATGGGCCGGTGTCTGTCTCAGGCTGGGTCGAGACCGTTCGAGATCAGAAAAAGGTGCAGTTTGTCGTTCTCCGCGACGAGTCTGGCGCGGTGCAGCTTGTACACCCCAGAGCCTTCGCCGAGGACGGCACACCAGCACCCGACGAGCTTGCATCCACCATTTCAAGCCTCGCCCAGGGCACCTTCCTCACGGCAACGGGCGACCTGAAGCACGACGATCGCGTCAAGCTCGGCGGTGTCGAGATTAAACTCAGCACCATCGTGATCGCCGGGGCGGCGATTCCCGAAACCCCAATCGCCGATGACTCCGGTGTCGACAAGCGCATGGATTGGCGCTTCCTCGACTTGCGCCAGCCGAAGAACAACCTGATCTTCCGGATCCAGACCACGCTTGAGCACGCTTGGCGCACGTACTGGATCGAGCACGACTTCATCGAGCTGCACACTCCAAAGCTCATGGCGAGTGCGAGCGAATCGAAGGCGGAGCTCTTCGAGGTCGACTACTTTGACGGCAAGGCGTACCTCGCGCAGAGCCCGCAGTTCTTCAAGCAAATGGCGCAGCCGGCCGGCTTCGGCAAGATCTTCGAGATCGGCCCGGCCTTCCGCGCCGACCCGAGTTTCACCAGCAGACACGCCACCGAGTTCACGAGCGTCGACAGCGAAATCAGTTGGATCGATTCGCACGAGGATGTCATGCGCCTGCACGAGGAGCTTCTGGTCGCTGGCTTCCAAGCCGTCAAAGATAAGCACGGCGAGGAGGTCGAGGCCCTGTTTGGGGTCGAGGTGACTGTGCCCGCGCTGCCCTTTCCGCGCATCCCGCTCGCCGACGCGAAACGCATCGTTGCTGAGCGCGGCTATGAGGTGCCACGAGCCGACGACGACATGGACCCTGAAGGCGAGCGCCAAATCGCAGCCTATGTGGCCGAGAAGTACGGTCACGAGTTCGTCTTTCTCACCGACTATGCCTCGAGCATTCGACCATTTTATCACATGCGGCATTCAAACGATGCTGGACTGACGAACAGCTACGACCTCATCTTCAACGGCGTCGAGATCTCGACCGGAGCCCAGCGTGAGCATCGAGTCGACGTGCTCATCGCGCAAGCGAAGGACAAGGGGCTCGAGCCAGATGAGCTCGATTTCTACCTCGACTTCTTCCGCTACGGGGTACCGCCGCACGGCGGATTCGGGATGGG
>JBBQLW010000052.1:0-9684 GCA_038328315.1 Actinomycetales bacterium | reverse complement strand
CAAAGAGCTGGAGTTGGTTCAGGCTCAGCACACCAATCATCGTTCCAGCCACGATGAGAATCAGCCCGACTATCGCATCCAGTCCGCGATCAGAACCGTCCAGCCGGCGTGAGCGAACCGCTACTCCTGCGAAGTTGGTGTTGAGGGTCACAACCCCAGCCTACGGGTAGGCCAAGGCGCGATCCCATACACTGTCGCGACGAGCGACCGGCACCCGCGAGAATTGGGCGTAGACTGAGCAAGGCGTCGTCGGGTCCACTAGTCGCATCGCGACTGGGTCTGGATCGTTCGGCAGGCGCTCACACCGTTTCTACCGTCCACAGCACTCGCCGAGCCGTGTTCGAACATCGTTCGTTCGACACAAGGAGAATACGTGACATCCTCGGGACACACCGAGCCAGGTCGGCGCCAGAAACGCCAGCGTCCCGCGAGCGACCGGCAGCAGTCGCCTCAGCGTCGTCGCACTCGAGCTGGCGACGATGTCGGGGTTATCCCCGTTCTTGCGCGGACCGCACGCGAGGTCGAGACTGCTGTGCAGAAGGGGCCGCTCAAGCCAGCCAATCGCGCGCGGTTCCAAGTCGCAACGTTGCTGCTGCGCGAGGAGCGAGCCCGCGTCAAGGCAGATTCTTCGCTCACCGACTCCGAACGTGCCAACGAGCAGAAGCGTCTTGACGGGCTTGCCGGAATTCTTGCAAAGACCGCTGCGCGCGACACAAGCCTCATCGCGATGCTTGCCGATGATGCGCCAGTCACCGCTGCGGCAAAGGCGCTTCGGCGAGACCTCCTGATCGCTGCCGGCGTCGAGTTGAGTCCAGACGAGCTCATCATCTCAACCGAGGCGGCTCCCGTAAGTAAGCAGATCGAGCGGCAGGTCGTCCCAGCATCCGTTCGACAGATGCAGATGTCGAACCCGTTCCTCGCTCCGGACTTCAGCGCTCTCAACGAAGCTCCCGCTTCGGCGAATCGACTCGCGAACTGGGAGCTCATTGAGCCGTTGTTTCGTTCATTCGAGTACGGCAGTGGCGGTGGGGTGGCAAGCATGGAGTTGCCGGAGGCCGGCTCGCTTCGTACCGCTGGCGAGCTTGACCTGATGCGCCATCAGGCACGACTGGTCGAGGCCGTCAAGCGCGGCCATCGCACATTCCTTCTGGCCGATGAGCCCGGGCTCGGAAAGACCGCCCAAGCGCTGGTTTCAGCCGCGGCATCCAATTCGTACCCCATGCTCGTGATCGTGCCGAACGTCGTGAAGACGAACTGGGCGCGTGAGGTTGCCCTCTGGACGCCTAGTCGCACCGCAACCGTTGTGCACGGCGACGGGCACGATGTCGACGCCTTCAGCGACGTCGTGATCGTGAACTACGAAGTGCTTGATCGCCACGTCGGTTGGCTCGGCCGATTTGGTTTCAAGAGCATGGTCGTCGACGAGGCCCACTTCATCAAGAACCTCAAGTCAGAACGCTCCAAGCACGTGCTCTCGCTCTCCAAGAGTATTCGCGCGAGCTATCCGAAGGCGCTCATGATGGCGCTCACCGGAACACCGCTCATTAACTCGATCGAAGATTTCCGTGCCATTTGGCAGTTCCTCGGCTGGATCGACGACAAGAAGCCAATGCCTGCCCTCATGGCGCGACTCGAAGACACCGGGCTCACGCCGACGGATTTCGGGTTCTTCGCGGCAGCCCGCAAGGCCGCAATCGATATGGGAATCGTTCGGCGAAAGAAAGTGGATGTCGCCGCCGACATCCCGGCTCGCCGTATCGCGGATCTGCCGGTCGAGCTCGACGACGACCTTGGTCGTTCGATTCGCGCGGCAGAAGCAGCGCTCACCGCACGCCTGATCGAGCGCTTCAACCGGGTGCGCTCGCTCAAACCAGAACTTGCCGACGCAGACATTATTCGCGTTGTCGCGCACGCGGAACTCGAGGAATCGAAGGGCGCATCGAGCGGCGAGAACGTTTTCACGATGGTTCGTCGAATCGGCCAGGCCAAAGCCACCCTCGCCGCCGACTACACATCGCAGCTCGCGCGCTCGGTCGGCAAGGTCGTCTTCTTCGCAAAACACATCGATGTTATGGATGCCGCGGAGGAGCACTTTGCCAAGGTCGGGCTCACCTCCGTCTCGATCAGGGGCGATCAGTCCGCCGCTGCCCGGCAGCGCGCAATCGACTCATTCGACTCCGATCCGAATGTCTCGGTCGTCGTCGCATCCTTGAGCGCCGCTGGCGTCGGCCTCAACCTCCAGGCAGCATCAAACGTCGTGCTCGCCGAACTGAGCTGGACGAGTGCCGAGCAAACTCAGGCGATTGATCGCGTGCACCGGATTGGCCAGGAATTGCCGGTTACCGCCTGGCGAATTATCGCCGCACACACGATCGACGCACGTATTGCCGAACTCATCGACAGCAAGGCTGGACTCGCGGCTCGAGCCCTGGACGGTTCGGACGTCGACCCCGCTGGAGAATCAAACATTCAGCTTCAGGCATTGGTTGGCATGCTCACCGAGGCGCTCGCGTGAGGGGTGAGCTCAGCCTGATCGGCGATCCGATCCGGGCGCGCCTTGGCGCGCGCGCTGACATCGTAACGAGCAAGGGGCTGTTTGCGCTCATCAACGAAGAGCTTTCGCCGCGCGAGGCGATGATCGCCGATCTGCTCGCGATTGCCGCGGCACTTGAGGCTGCTGACATCGGGCATTGGCTGATCCGGCGTGACGCCAATCAGGCGACTCTCGCGGTCGATGCCGTCGACGGCAAGCGGGTTGCCACCGCCCTAGCGAGCGCGTTCGAGAGCGAGCCGTTCTATGCGCGTGGTCGGAGCAAAGGCCCGCTCCTCGTTGCCGATGGCCAACTTTCACGCGCGAAGAAGCCGGGGGTGGTGAAGCTCTATCGGCCGCGGGTGAGCCCGAACGGTCGCGGTCGCATTGCGGCATCATCGGCTGTGCGCATCGAGTTCTGGACTTTTTCGGCCGATCAGATCGTGGTGCCGTCCGAGAACGTTCTCATGCGGCGTACCCTCCCGCGTGCCGAGGCCGTCGAGGTCTGGGTACCGCAGTACGGTCGCCAGTGGCGCAGCTGGGAGGGTATGTTCGCGTCGCTCGCGACCGACATCACCTTCGACATCGACATCGTCTTCTCTTGGGTCGACGGCACCTCGACCGAGTTCCAACGCGCTCGTGCCCTGCGCATGCACACCTACATCGTCGGCGCTGGCGACGATTCGGATGCTCGCTATCGCCAGATCGACGAACTGAAGTACGCGTTACGAAGTGTCAACATGTTCGCTCCGTGGGTGCGCAACATCTTCATCGTCACCGATTCGGATGCGCCGACCTGGCTGGCCGAGCACCCGAGAGTGAGGGTCGTGCGAAGCGCTGAGTTCTTCTCCGACCCGGGCGCGCTCCCCACCCACAACTCGCACGCTGTCGAGAGTCAGTTGCATCGCATCGAGGGTCTCAGCGAGCACTTTCTCTATTCGAATGACGACATGTTTTTCGGGCGCCCGGTCGGGCCGGAATTGTTCTTCTCGCCAGGAGGTATTTCGAAGTTCATCGAAGCTAACACCCGAATAGGGCTGGGCGCTGCGGAGCCGTGGCGGAGCGGCTTCGAGAATGCAGCGCGCGTTAATCGCCGACTGCTTGTGGGGCGTTTCGGACGTGTCACAGCACGACACCTCGAACATACCGCCGTTCCGCTTCGGCGCAGTGTTCTCGCGGAACTTGAGGCGGAGTTTCCCGAGGACTTCGCCAGAACAGCGGCAAGTCGCTTTCGCTCGTCCACCGATATCTCGGTCACCAATTCGCTCTACCACTACTACGCGCTTCTGACCGGTCGCGCTGTCGTGCACCGCGAGGCGCGAGTCAAATACGTCGAGACGACCCTGGCTAAATCCCTGCGTCAGCTCGACCGGATCCTTGAACGCCGGCGCTATGAGTTCTTCTGCCTCAACGACGGCAGCGAGCCCGAGATCTCCGTCGGGGAACGCACGAGCGCCATCACTGCCTTCCTCGAGCGCTACTTTCCGGTTCGCGCGCCTTGGGAAGTCAGACCGGCAGAGGGATCGGCATCGTCATCGGCGGTTCTGGTGCAACCGGCGCGTTGACGCGCCCGGCGATGTGCACCCCGGCGGCCTCGAGTCGTCGGCGCGTTTCGGTTGCATCCACGTAGTCAAGGACCTGATACTGCCCGATCGGCACCACCGAATGCAGGACGGTGTGCGGGTAAACGTGGACGAGATTGAAGGCGCGAGCGCCGTCACGACCCCGGGTACCACCGATCGGCACATTGAGGTCTTGCGTGTAGCAGGTAGCAGAGGCCACAGAAACCGGCACGCCGGCAAATGTCCCGGTCGAGCTGTAATGCAGATGACCGGCGAGGATGCTTCGTACATCACTTCCCAGAATCACTTCTGCCAAGGCGGCCTGGTCCCGCAATTCGACGGCGACCGCGAGATCGAGCACGGCTGGCAGAGGCGGGTGGTGCATCGCGAGGAGCGTTCCGTGCTCAGCGCGTGTCGACAATTCTTCTGCGAGCCAATCGAGTTGGCTGTCGGTGACTTCGCCATGGTGCGCTCCCGGCACGGTCGAGTCGAGAGTGATCACGCGGAGTCCGTTCAGGTCGTCGACGCGATCAATGGGCCTCAGACTCGGTCGCTCTCCGAGCAGTTCTGAGCGAAAGGCATCGCGATCATCGTGGTTGCCCATCACCCAAATTACCCGAGCCCCAATTCTCGCGGCGGCAGGCTCGACGATCTCGCGAAGCCGCTTGTAGGCGTCCTTTTCTCCCCGGTCTGCGAGGTCGCCGGTGAAGATGATCGCCTCGGGACGGCGCTGAGAGGCTTCCACTTCTGCGAACAACTGCACCAGATGCGCCTCGGCGTCGACGGAGTTGTAGAGGGAACGGCCATCCGCCAGGAGGTGGGTGTCGCTGAGGTGGAGCAGAATATGATCTGGCCGCGGGTACTCGGCCGTTCTGAAAGGCACGAGCACACTGTAGTCGGCGAAGCGGAGGGGATCGTGTCCAAACGGCCGGAAACTGAGAAGTGAATGGCAAGATCAGCAAGTGAAGCGCCAGACCGTTAATCGATCGGCAACGGAGGAACAGCAACCATGACCGCCGAAGAAGTAAGCGACGAGAAAGTAAGCGACGAAGAAGTAAGCGCCGAAGAATTAAGTGCAGAGTCGGCAACTCGCGAGGAGCGGGACTCGCTCGGATCAATGCCGATCCCGGCCGAGGCGTACTGGGGCATCCATACCGCAAGGGCTCTTGAGAATTTTCCGATCACGCGCCGCACGATCGCGAACTATCCCGATCTGATTCGTGCTCTTGCTCGCGTCAAGCAAGCGGCGGCTCGAGCGAACGCAGAGCTCGGTGTGCTTGAGGAGGCAAAAGCCAAGATCATCGACGAGGTGTGCGAGGAGATCATCGCCGGGAAGCTTCGCGACGAGTTCTGCGTCGGCGTCATGCAGGGCGGCGCAGGCACCTCGACGAACATGAACGCCAACGAGGTGATCGCCAACCGCGGGCTCGAGCTCATGGGCTTTGCTCGAGGAGACTACGACAAACTTCACCCGATCGATGACGTTAATCGCAGTCAGAGCACGAACGATGTCTACCCGACGGCCATCAAGCTCGCGATGGTGTTCGGCGTGCAGCGGCTCCTCATCGAGCATCGCAAGTTGAGCGATGCCTTCGCCAGGAAGGGGGTCGAGTTCGCGACGGTACTCAAGATCGGTCGAACGCAACTGCAGGATGCCGTGCCGATGACGCTCGGCCAGGAGTTCAACGGATTCGCCCATACCCTCACCGAGGATCAGGACCGTCTGGGCGAAGTGATTCCGTGGCTCAACGAAATCAACATGGGAGCCACCGCGATCGGCACCGGCATCACGGCGGATCCGCGCTACGCCGAGTGTGTTCGCAAGCACCTCGTTGAGGTCACCGGGATCGAGATGGAGACGGCACCGAATCTCATCGAGGCCACGAGTGACGCCGGCATCTTCATGACACTGAGCGGCACCCTCAAGCGGGCAGCGGTCAAGCTCTCCAAGATCTGCAACGATCTGCGGTTGCTATCGAGCGGACCACAGGCCGGGTTCGGCGAGATCACCCTTCCACCTCGCCAAGCTGGCTCGTCGATCATGCCTGGCAAGATCAATCCGGTTATCCCAGAGGCGGTCAATCAGGTTGCCTTCAGCATTATTGGGGCGGATGCCACGGTGACGGCAGCAGCGGAGGCCGGCCAATTGCAGCTCAACGCCTTCGAACCGGTGATCGCGCACTCACTGCTGCAGTCGCTCGCTTGGCTCACGAACGCGTGCTTCACGCTGCGGGTGAATTGCATCGATGGCATCACAGCCAACACCAAACACCTGGCGACCCAGGTGGAAGCCAGCGTCGGCGTCGTCACGGCGTTGACACCGTACATCGGTTACGCCGCGGCGGCGACACTCGCCCACACGGCACTGACCACCCACGCCTCAATCGCCGAACTGGTGCTCGCATCAGGCCTGATGTCGAGAGAGCAACTCGATCGGGTGCTCACGCCCGAGCGACTGAGTGGGCTGGTTCCGATTACCGGAGCAATCAGCCTTCCGCGACCAGAGTCGGTGCCTGACTAGCGGTCGGTGCCTGACTAGCGGCCGGTGCCTGACTAGCTAGGCTTTGGGCCGCTAGTGTCCTTCGTCTCACCGGTCTTCGTCTCACCAGCTTTTGTCGCACCGGTCACCTTGTCGACGACATCCTTCGCAGTCTCGCTGATCTTTTCAGCAACATCCTTGGCGGTCGCGGAGACCCGACCGGCAACATCCTTGGCCACTTCTGCGGTGCGATCCGCAGCCTCGCGGGCGGCCTCCGCGGTGATCTTGGCGCCCTCGGCAACAACTCCTGGGGCAGCCTTCGCTGCGGCTTCAGCACGCTCCATGATGACAGGGGCTTGAGCCTTAGCGAAGTTCTCAACGTCAACGCGAGCTTTGGCAACGCGCGGATCCTCCCAGAACTCCGTCACTTTGCTCTTCATGGCGTCGTAGCGCTCGCGGCCATCACGCGTACCGAGAACATAACCAACAGCAATTCCAAGACCGAGTGCAAGAAGTCGAAAGCTCATGCCATCACCTTACGCACTAGTGCTGGGCACGGCCAGTAGAGCCGTCAGTTTCGGCGTCCGGCACCGCCAGCAACAGTGGGTACAGTAATGCAATGTCTGACGTCGTCCTCTTGCTTCGGACCGCCATCGGTGACTCGGTAGTGACCGACCAAGAGACGCTCGACGCGATGCGGTCTGACAAGTCTGGTCACCGTTCAGACGGGGCTCCTCTTGCGCTCGTGAATGCGCGATCGGTTGCTGACGTTCAAGCGGTCATGCGCATCGCGACCGAAACAGCCACGCCCGTCGTCACCCGGGGAGCCGGCACTGGCCTCGCCGGTGGCGCGATCGCAACCGGCGGAGAAATCGTGCTGTGCACACTCGCCATGAATCGTATTCTCGAGATCTCGGCCGATGACGCGCTTGCCGTTGTCGAGCCCGGCATCATCAACGGCGACTTCAACGATGCACTCGCCAAACACGGAATGTGGTTCGTTCCCGACCCGGCTAGCCGGGCAATCTCGACGGTTGGCGGCAACATCGCCACCA
Organism: Actinomycetales bacterium; assembly: GCA_038328315.1. Lineage (GTDB taxonomy): Bacteria > Actinomycetota > Actinomycetes > Actinomycetales > Microbacteriaceae > Rhodoglobus. Next base: position 2,058 of record JBBQLW010000052.1, on the reverse strand, counting down.
ACGCTGGCGGATTGCTGTGTGCCAAGTACGGGGTGACGAGAGATTCGGTTCTCGGCCTCAAGGTCGTGTTAGCGGATGGCAGACTCATCTCGGTCGGTCGACGAACCGTCAAGGGGGTCACCGGGTACGACATGACCGCCTTGATGATCGGCTCTGAAGGCACGCTTGGCATCATCGTCGAGGCGACGGTCAAGCTTCGCCAGCGCACTCTCGGCCGTGTCGCAACCATTAGCGCCCACTTCGATTCGGTCGAGACTGCTGCCGCTGCCGCGACAGCGATCGGTGTGGCTGGAGTGCAACCCGCCGTGATGGAGTTGATCGCCGAGAGCGGGATGGCTGCACTTTCGAGCTACCTCGAGCTCGGAGCGGTGCGTGGTTCGCAATTGCTGGTTCAGACGGATGGCGCAGGAGCGCAGGCCGAAGCGGATGCCGCGCTCGCGATCATCCGCCAGTTTGGTGGAATCGGGGCGATCACGAGTGACGAAGAAGAGGGGGAGCGTCTCTTTGCCATCCGGCGATCGTTCCATGCAGCGGTCGCATCGCTCGGTCATGTCTTGATCGAAGACGTCTGTGTGCCTCGAACGCGCCTGGCTGAGATGTTTGCCGTGATCGCTGACATTGAGCATCGGTACGGCATCGTCATTCCGACTGTGGCCCACGCCGGCGATGGCAACCTGCACCCGAATTTCATTCTCGAAAGCTCGGAGGTCCCTCCCGAAATCTGGGCGGCAGCCGATGAGCTGTTTCTTGCCGCGCTACGGCTCGGCGGCACACTGACCGGCGAACACGGCGTCGGCCTGCTCAAGCGCCGCTGGATGACCGACGAACTCGGAGAGGATCAACTCGAGCTGCAGCGAAGCATCAAAGCTGCCTTTGATCCGCTTGGCATTCTCAACCCCGGCAAGGTGTTTTGATGGGCAGTAGCCTGTCTGCATGAACTTCTTGTCCGCCGTGAACCCAGATGGCCTCGACTCGGAGAGCGCGGCGGCGAGCCAGACTCGGCGTGACGCCTACGGCGCAGAGCCTACCCATGTCTGGGAAGCCTTGCTGGGCCACCTTCCGAGCTACCGTGCCTACCTGACGTGGTTCGAGCTGCGTGATGCTGTCGCACCGTACATCGGTGACCGGGCCGTTGCACTGTTCAGCTACGCAATCTCCGAGGCCAACGATTGCCTCGTCTGGTCCGCATACTTTCGCCGGTCCCTCAGCGAGAGCGGCGAAAATCCAGACAATCCGAGTGTGACCGAGACTGAGCAACTCCTCATCGAGTGGGGGCGATTGATCGCGACACATCCGGCGAGCATCGACGGCGACTTCTACGACCGGCTGGAGCACGCATTCAGCCCGACGCTCCGCATCGCCTTGCTCGCTTTTGCGGGACTCACGATTGCGCTCAATGTTGTTACGACGGTGGGCAAGGTGCCAATCGACGACTCGCTCTTGGCCTTTCGCAAACCCGGCGATAGGCGCAGCAACTAGTGAGTTGCCCAGAGCGCTGAGCCGATAGGGTCAAATCATGAGTGGGATCGACCCGACCGCCAGTATCCGGGACTACACGGCAGCGGCAGGTGAATCACCAGCGCCGCCGACGAGCGCCCCGACGGATGTGGCGCTAGCGAGCGCCAGTCCGCTCGACACCATGGTGACACCGCCTCAAACTCGAGGTGCTGGCCTCGTGGTCGCCGCTGTGCTCGGGATCACCCTGGTGTCCATCGTGTGCCTGCTCGTGACGGTCTATTTGCTCGTCGGCCTTGGGCCGGCAGCCTTCGCGATCGGGGGAGTGATGGCCCTCGTCCCGCTCACGATCGTTTATCTTGGCGTTCGATGGGTCGACCGCTGGGAGCCGGAACCTCGCGCAGCGGTCGTTTTCACCTTCATGTGGGGTGCGGGCGTCGCCGTGCTGCTGGCGCTGCTGGTCGGCGCTGAAGTCGACAACGTGATCAACAGTCTCGGAGGGCCTGGACCCGACTACGAGTTCTTCGGCGCCGTCGTTCAGGCTCCGATTGTCGAGGAGGTTGGGAAGGGCCTCGGCATCCTGATCATCTTCTTCGCGGCTCG
>JBBQLW010000051.1:0-9686 GCA_038328315.1 Actinomycetales bacterium | reverse complement strand
GTCCGCGGAGAAGATGTACCGGGGGATCTTTACACCGTCGGTCGTTCGCCACTCGAAGTATCCGCTTGCGGGGACGATCGCTCGGTGCGAGGCGACGGCCGAGCGAAACATCGGCTTTTCCGCAGCCGTCTCGATTCTCGCGTTGAAGGCCTTCGATCCGATCGATACGCCCTTGGCCCATGACGGAACGAGGCCCCAGCGGGCGGCCTCGAGTCGACGCACAGGTTCCTCGTCTGGATGCTCGCGACTCACCGAATCGACAACGACCGCCACTGATTGGGTCGGTGCAATGTTCCACGACGGTCCCGGCAGGTCGTCTGCGACAAACTGCACGTCGAACAGCGCTACGAGTTCGATCGTTGGGCTAGTGACAACGAACCGTCCGCACATGCTGTGATCCTCTCAGCTCTGAGGCGTAAGGTCCGTCATGCACACACCAGTGCACCACATCAGTACACCGATTCGGTGTGCCTCTTCGGTCCGGCCGGGGCGCGCGGTAAGCTGAGGCAATTACAAGCTAGGAGACCAGGTGCCTGCACACGACGTTATTGAATCAGCGATCGACGGATTCATCACCCTTCGAAACGAGCCAGTTCAGGCTCGCAGCACCGCGCGGCTCGCTGCTCTGCTTGACGGGGCCGCGTCGATTATCGACCAGATCGGCTACGAGCGACTCACGACCGCCATGGTCGCTGAGCGTGCCGGTGCCTCGATCGGCACTGTCTACCGCTACTTTCCCGACCGCATTGCACTGCTGCAGGCGCTGGGCGCTCGCAACCTTGAGCGTCTCCTCGGCAGCGTCAGCGAAGTGGTCTCCAGGCCGGAGCACAAAGACTGGGCCAGCGCGGTCAACGGTGTGCTCTCGGCGATAATCGACCTCTACCGCTCGGAGCCCGGCTTCCGCAGTCTGCGCGTCGGTGATGTCATCGATCTGCGACCGGCCCCACTCGAGCGCCCGTTCAACTCGATCATTTCGGACCGAATCGTCGACGACATCGTTGCGCGTTTTGACATCAAGGACTCTCCCGAGCTGCGCTTTGACTTCGAAACGGCCGTCGAAATTGCCGATGGCCTCACAGCACGCGCCTTTGCGCGCGAACCGCGCGGTGACGAAGCATTCTTGACTTCTGCACGCTCGGTCATTCTCGATCTGCTGAGCAAGCGACTTTCATAGCGGCATCCGCGCAATTCAGGCCCACCGGGCAGTGAGGCCGAGGCATGATCGAGTTTCGCAACGTTTCGAAGACCTTTCCAGACGGCACGATTGCGGTCGATGACTTCAGTGTCGTGATCCCCTCCAGGAAGACGACAGTGCTCGTCGGGTCGTCGGGGAGCGGCAAGACCACGCTGTTGAGAATGATCAATCGCATGGTCGACCCGAGTTCGGGCTCGATCGAGATTGACGGCGAGAGCGTACTGACTCGCTCGCCGGTCGCTCTACGCCGCAGTATCGGCTATGTCATGCAGAATTCCGGGTTGCTGCCACATTTCAAGGTCATCGATAACGTCATGACGGTGCCGATCCTGAACGGCGTGCCCAAGAAGGTCGCACGCGCCCAAGCACTTCAACTCCTCGACACCGTTGGTCTCACGCGCGAGCTGGCCGACCGGTACCCGAGTCAACTCTCCGGGGGGCAGCAGCAACGCGTCGGAGTTGCGAGGGGGCTTGCCGCTGACCCCAACATTCTCCTCATGGATGAGCCGTTCGGCGCGGTCGATCCGATCGTGCGCGCCGAGCTTCAACAAGAGACCATCCGCCTGCAGTCTGAACTCGATAAGACCGTCGTCTTCGTCACCCACGACATCGATGAGGCGTTTCTGCTCGGCCACCAGGTCGTCATCCTCGAACAGGGAGCGAAGATCGCCCAAGTGGGTACTCCCTCCGAAATTCTCTCGAATCCGGCGAGCGACTTCGTCGCGAACTTCATCGGTGCTGATCGTGGCAAGCGCGCGCTGTCGCTCAAGAAGACCGCGAACGGAACTCTCGTCGTCGACGGTGACGGCCGGGCCGCCGGGGTTCTTGTCGACGGTTCGGATGCCACGTGAATTGGATCGTCAATAATCTCGACCTCATCTGGGAGCTGACCATCCAGCACGTTCGATTGAGTATTCCGCCCATCGTTCTGGGCTTCATCATCTCGATCCCGATCGGTTGGTTCGCGTACCGCTTCAAACTCACTCGAGGCCTGATCCTGACCGTCGCAGGGCTGCTCTACACGATCCCGTCGCTTGCAATGTTTGTGATCCTGCCAGCCGTGCTCGGAATCAGTCTGCTGAGTGAGCTGAACGTCACCATCGCTTTGACTGTTTACGCGGTCGCGATTCTTGCAAGGTCAGTAGCGGATGCTCTTGCCTCTGTCGACCCGGCGGTGCGAGAGTCAGCAACCGCGGTTGGCTTCAGCAGTTTCCGGCGATTCTGGCGGGTCGAGTTGCCGTTGGCCGGCCCGGTCATTCTGGCGGGCTTGCGCGTTGCCGCCGTGAGCACCGTTGCCCTGGTGACGGTGGGTATTCTGATTGGCGTACAAAGTCTCGGGTACCTGTTCACCAACGGGCAACAACGGGAGATTGTGGCCGAGATACTGGCCGGAGTTGTCATGACGATGGTGGTCGCTCTCGTCATCGACTTGGTACTGGTGGTGCTCGGTCGAGTGCTCTTGCCGTGGTCGAGGATGCCGTCCAGCCCGGTGCGCGAAGCGCCAGTTCAGGTACCCATCCCGTTGGCCGTGGACGCAATCGCGCCCGGGCAGGTGAGATCGTGAACTTCTTCTTCGACGCACTCGCGTGGATCTTCTCGCCAGATCGCCTCAGCGGGTCAAATGCCATCCCGATGCGGCTCGCTGAGCATCTGTATTTCACGATCATCTCGGTCGCGATTGCAGCGGCAATTGCTATCCCGGTCGGCTACCTGATCGGGCACACCGGCAGAGGGCGCGAACTTGCTGTCGGTATTTCCGGCGCGGCAAGAGCCCTCCCGTCGTTCGGGCTCATCCTGTTGCTCGTGACCGTCATGGGCGTGTTGCAAGTGCAGGCTGCGGCGATCATCGCCTTCGTGATTTTGGGCATCCCTTCGATCCTTGCCGGGGCGTACGCGGGCCTAGAAGCGGTTGATCGACGCACGATCGATGCCGCTCGCGGGATCGGCATGACCGAGTGGCAGATCTTGTGGAAAGTGGAGATCCCTCTTGGGCTGCCGCTGCTTATCGGCGGCCTCCGCAATGCGACCCTTCAAGTCGTTGCTACAGTCACCCTCGCTGCCTACGTCGCTCTCGGCGGTCTGGGCTTCGGCATCATTCAGGGGCTGCCACTGCGGCGATTCGACCAGATGCTCGGCAGCGCCATCCTGATCGCGGTCCTTGCCCTCGTGCTCGATGGGATCTTCGCGCTGCTCCAGCGAGCGGTAGTACCGCACGGCGTTACCGCAGCGCAAGGTTCGGGCTCGTTACTACCTCGCCGCCGCGCACTCACTTGATCAGCGGGTCTTCGACCGTTGTCGCGTCACCGTCTCCCGGCGAGTCCATGTGGCGTGCCTCGGCGCGTTCGATGAGCTTCTTCGCAATCGTTACGAGCGCAATGAACGCCAGGATGCCACCGACGAAGATGTAGCCGGCGAAGTGCAATCGGCTGAGCAGGTCGCGAAAACTGCCCCCGACGAAGGTGCCAACCGAGACATACGTGAAGGCCCAGATGATGCAGGCCGGAATCGTCCACGTCATGAACTTGCGGTAGCTCATCGCGCTCATTCCGACCGTGAGGGGAACCAGCGAGTGCAGTACCGGCAGAAAGCGCGAGATGAAAACGGCGGGCCCGCCGCGACGGTCAACATAGTTCTCTGCACGCACCCAGTTTCGCTCTCCGAGTCGCTTTCCCAAGCGGGATGCTCGAATCTTCGGACCGAAGAACCGCCCGAGCGCAAAGCCGATACTCTCGCCGCTCAACGCTCCGAGCACGACTGCGACAACCATCGCGCCGTATTGCAACGGGGATGCCACGGCGGTGCTTGCCACGACGACGATCGTGTCGCCCGGAATGACAAGGCCGACGAGAATCGAGGTCTCGAGCAGAATTCCGACATACGCCAGCAAGGTGCGCGCGACCGGGTCGACGGACTGAATCGTGTCGAGCATCCACAACAACACGCTGTTGAGGAACATGCCGAAGCTCTCAAACGCCGCGCCGAGCGCGCCGAGCATTTCAACCATGTTGAAAGCCTAGCTAGACCGGCTGGCGAAGCGCCGTCAGTCTGGCCCGCCAGGTCGCGAGTCGACCCGGTCGGGCCGCCAGAGAGGGCCCTTCGATCCACGCGGTAGCGAGGCGAATACCGTGCAGCGCACTCAGGACCCAGAGTTCAGTGCCGTCGAGTTCGGCCGGCGTGACGTATTCCTCGTGCCCGTCGTGACCAAGAGCGCCTGCAAGCGTCATGGTTGTTCGCGCAGTCACGCTGTCGATACGCGCAAGGCTTGCCGGTGGGCCACACAGAATGTCTCCCCGCCACCAGAGCAGACCGCTGTACGCCCCCTCGATGACGAACCCGTCTGGTGAGAGCAGTACGGCCTCCTGCGCGCCGAGCGGCTGCACCGAGGTTCTCACCGCGAGCATCGCGTCGAGGTCCGGTCCTTTGACGTTGGGTGTTGTGCGAAGGTCCGGCCCATTCCAGGTCGCCAGAATCGCGCTGCGCGAGCGCTCCGGGGCGCTCCGCAAGCGAAACAGCAATGTTCCGTTGGAGTGCAACTCGACCCGCGGAAACCAATCGCCATCTCGCGGGATCGCTGCGATCGCGGCATCCCAGAATGCCGAAGCACCGTTGGAGCGACCGGTGACTCCTGCCATAAATCGTTGACGATGCAGTTCGACTCCGAGCGCGCGTCCATCGGTCACCAACCAGGAATCGGCGGCGAGCACGGTCACTGCCGTCATGTCGCAGTAGTCGAGCGAATGCAATGCGTCGTCGCGCCACCGGAAGATTGCCGCGACACTCATAGGCTTAGGGTATGCGTCACCGAGTCACGACGGCTTCTCTCAGCGCGTGGGTCGATCCCGCCGTTGCCTATCAGGCGATCTGCGGCGATGCAGAAGCGGCCTTCTGGCTTGATAGTGGACCGGATGCCACGACGGGTACAAGCTACATCGGCCTCGCGACCGAGGTCGTTTCGTCCTTCGACGGGCCGGTGCTCGACTGGCTCGAACGGCGAATCGCTGACAGCGTTGCGGGTGCCGTCCCAGGCTTCTCGCTCGGGTGGGTCGGTTGGCTGAGCTATGAGCTTCGGGCGGAGACGCTTGGTGCCACCGTTGCGCATTCGTCGCGATATCCGCTCGCGGCGTGGCTCAAGGTCGAGCGCGCCATCGCCTTCGACCATGCGAACCGAACTGTCACGCTGATGGCGCTAACCGGTATTGATGAGTACCGAACTGAGGTTGAGGAAGCGCTTCAGGCGACCGTGCCTCTGCGCAAACCCCCCCCAACCCGTGGCGCCGCGAGCTCTCAGCCGTTGACGCCGACATGGTCGTACACCGACGCCGAGTACCTCGCCATGATTCTCGAGTGCCAGCACTCAATCACCGAGGGCGATGCCTATCAGCTCTGCCTGACGACCGAGGCGACGGTGGATGCTACGCCCGACCCGGTAGCGACCTATCTGGAATTGCGGGCCGCGAGTCCGACTCACCACGGTGCTCTGATCAGGGCTGGCGGCGTTGCTCTGTTGAGCGCGAGCCCAGAGCAATTTCTCGCGGTGTCACCCGATGGGATTGTCACGACGAGCCCGATCAAGGGGACTCGCCCGCGCGGGCAAACAGAGGCCGGTGATTGGCGACTGCGAACCGAGCTGGAGGCGAGCGACAAGGAGCGGGCTGAGAACGTCATGATCGTTGATCTCATGCGCAACGACATTGCGCGCGTCTCGAAACCGGGCTCCGTTAACGTTACGAAGCTGCTCGCGGTCGAGAGCTATGCGCAAGTCCACCAGCTCGTGAGTACCGTCCGCGGTGAACTCCGCGACGGACTCAACGGCGTCGACGCCATTCGGGCCTGTTTTCCGGCGGGCTCGATGACGGGGGCGCCGAAGCTTGCAGCAACCGAGATCCTCGACGGGCTCGAGAATCGGGCGCGCGGCATCTACTCCGGTGTCTTTGGCTACGTCGGTCTTGACGGGGCAGTCGATCTCGCCATGGTCATCCGCTCGATTATTATCGACTCGGCAGGATCAACGGTCGGCACCGGCGGCGGCATCACGGCGCTCTCCGTGCCACAGGAGGAGCTTGCGGAGGCGAAGTTGAAGGCTGCGGCGCTTCTGACCGTGCTTGGAGTTGTCGAGCGCGATCACGGGTAGCGATCACGGGTAGCGATCACCGGTAGCCTTGTGGAGGCTTTTCGAGAGAGCCGTTCGGCGCAATCAGAATGAGACTTTTGTGACTTCCACGCACCATACCGAACCGCAAGACGAGTACGACATTGCCGCGATTCAGGCCAAGTGGAACCCAATTTGGGAAGAACTCAACCCGTTCGCAACCGATGAACCGGGCGATATGCGGCCGCGCAAGTACATCCTCGACATGTTCCCGTACCCTTCCGGGGAGCTGCACATGGGGCATGCCGAGGCGTTTGCCTTCGGCGATATCGTTGCACGGTATTGGCGTCAGCGCGGCTTCAACGTGCTGCATCCGATCGGTTGGGACTCATTCGGGCTGCCCGCCGAGAACGCGGCCATCGAGCGCGGCGTGAACCCGCGCGTCTGGACCTACGACAACATCGCTGAGCAGAAGGCGAACTTTCGCCGATACGGCATCTCGTTTGACTGGAGCCGCGTTCTGCACACGAGCGACCCGGAGTACTACAAGTGGAACCAGTGGTTGTTCCTGAAGCTTTACGAGAAGGGTCTCGCCTATCGCAAAGAGAGCTGGGTGAATTGGGACCCCATTGATCAGACCGTGCTCGCCAACGAGCAGGTACTGCCAGACGGCACGTCGGAACGCTCCGGGGCCGTTGTCGTCAAGAAGAAGCTGACCCAGTGGTACTTCAAGATCACCGACTATGCCGACCGGCTGCTCGACGACCTCAACCAACTCGAGGGTTCGTGGCCTGCCAAGGTCGTTGCGATGCAGCGAAACTGGATTGGCCGCTCGATTGGCGCCGATGTCGACTTCGTGATCGAAGGGCCGGTTCCGGCTGGAACCGACGGCAAGATCACGGTCTTCACTACGAGGCCAGACACCTTGCATGGCGCGACGTTCATGGTTGTCGCGCCAGACTCCGACCTCGCTGCGGCACTCGCAGCGGATTCGACACCCGAGGCACAGACGGCGTTCGCGAGCTACCTCGAACAAGCGCAACGCAATACCGAGATTGAACGCCAGGATGCGACGCGACCCAAGACCGGAGTGCCGCTTGAGCGTTTCGCGATTAACCCGGCAAACGGTGAGCGAATCCCGATCTGGACCGCGGACTACGTTCTTGCGGATTACGGCCACGGAGCGGTCATGGCTGTTCCTGCGCACGACCAGCGTGACCTCGACTTCGCGCGGGCCTTTGGACTGCCGATTCGCGTCGTCCTCGACACCAACGCCCCAGTGACTGGCGCGATCCCCGTGATCCGTGACGGAATGGTCGCCGACGATCTGCCACCGCTCGATCCTGCGGTAACCGGCAAGGCCCTCGCCGGCGATGGTCGCATGGTCAATTCCGGAACGCTTGACGGGCTGAGCAAGAGTAACGCGATCAAGAAGATCATCGAGCAGCTGGAATCGGCTGGTACTGGACGCGCAGCCAAGACCTACCGGCTGCGCGATTGGCTCATCAGCCGTCAGCGATTCTGGGGCACGCCGATACCCATCATTCACGGCGCAGACGGCGAACTCATGGCGGTTCCGTTTGAACAACTGCCGGTTGAGCTCCCACCGACCGATGGACTTGACCTCAAGCCACGCGGAGAATCCCCGCTCGGTGCCGCTGTCGACTGGGTCAACGTGCCGGATCCGCGAGATGGCAGTCCAGCTCGGCGTGATGCGGACACGATGGACACCTTCGTCGACAGTTCCTGGTACTTTTTGCGATTCCTGTCTCCGAACGACGACTCGAAAGCCTTCGACTTGGCCGAGGCAGAGAAGTGGGCGCCGGTCGATCAATATGTCGGCGGCGTCGAGCACGCAATTCTGCACTTGCTCTATGCGCGATTCATCACCAAGGTGCTGTTCGACTTCGGATACGTCAGTTTCACTGAGCCGTTCAGCGCACTGTTAAACCAAGGCATGGTGTTGAGCGAAGGCAAGAAGATGTCGAAGCGCAGCCCGAAAGGCACGACGTTTACCGCCGAGGTCGACGCGTACGGTGCCGACGCGTTGCGCTTGACGCTCGCGTTCGCCGGGCCACCAGAGGACAACATCAACTGGGAGGACGTGTCGCCGGCGGCATCCGCCAAGTTCTTGGCTCGCGCGTTTCGGCTTGCACTCGAGGTGACGAGTTCGCCAGACCCGGACTGGCGCACCGGCGATGTTGCACTGCGGCGTCACACCCATCGCTTTCTCGCAGACGGGCCCGGGTTGGCTGAATCGCTCAAGTTCCACGTGCTCGTCGCGCGCACGATGGAGCTGGTCAACCTCACGCGAAAGGCCATCGATTCAGGTCCAGGTGCCAGCGACCCGGCCGTGCGAGAAGCAACTGAAGCAATCACTATCGCGCTGAGCCTCTTCGCACCGTTCACCGCTGAGGAGATGTGGGAGCGGCTCGGCCATCAGCCGACGGTTGCGCTGGCGGGCTGGCGAAAGGCCGATCCAATGCTCCTGGTGGAGGAGTCAGTGACTGCCGTCATTCAAGTCGATGGCAAGGTGCGGGATCGCATCGAGGTGAATCCCAAGGTGTCAGGCGAAGAACTTGAGGCACTTGCTAGGGGCTCTGTCGCGGTCACGCGCGCGGTCGGGGATCGCGAGATCGCGAACGTCATCGTGCGCGCACCGCGGCTCGTCAACATCGCGACGCGAGGGTAGACCCTCCACAGTTTTGCGGCTCGCGGTGTGCAACCGATTCGGTCGCCGCACGATTGTCGAGTGGATGAACTGATCGATTCGAGTCGGGCGCGCCTGAGAGTCAAGATCGGCGCTGTTGTCGTTCTGGCGCTCATCGGGCTCGGGTGCGCAGTACTCGTTTCTGTGATCGGCGACTCTGGAAGCACTGCGGTCGCGCAACGTGACGTGATTGACAGCTCCGGCGGCGTCGACTTACCTGGAACCGGGATCTCCGGGAATGCGACGTTGGGGTCGGAGTTGGGAACCGGCGCGGCTGCGGCCTCGATCTTCGTGCACATACTCGGAGCGGTCGCGAACCCAGGCCTCTACGAACTGAGCGATGGCGAGCGTGCAATCGATGCGGTCGCTGCAGCGGGGGGATTCGCCGAGAACGCCGATCAGGCGCAATTGAACCTCGCCAGGTTTGTCTCGGACGGTGAACAGATTATTGTGCCCGTCATCGGGCAAGTACCGCCGCCGGGCGTTTCCGTGCAACCCGGCATGCCTGGGCAATCAGGCAAAGTCAATCTCAATACGGCCGATGCCGCGGCGCTGGAAACCCTGCCAAGAGTCGGCCCACAACTGGCAGCGCGAATCATCGCGTGGCGAGAGTCGAACGGTCGATTCGCCGCGATCGAGGAGTTGAAGAGCGTCTCAGGAATTGGCGAGAAGACCTTCGATGGCTTGCGCGA
>JBBQLW010000050.1:0-10289 GCA_038328315.1 Actinomycetales bacterium | reverse complement strand
ATCCGCATTGTCAATGAGCAGTCCCCGGTCGGAGCCGGGTTCTGGAGTGTACGAGGAATAGCGGCGCCTCGCGAGTTGAACGTCGAGTCGCAGATCGCTGATGATGCTCGCCGGTAGCAGCGAGACCAAGTACGAGTAGCTCGATAGGCGGGCATCGATGCCGGCGAAGGTGTTCGTTGAGACCGCGGCTCCACCGACGCGATCGAGGCGTTCGAGTACCGTCACCCGTCGACCAGCAAGGGCAAGGTACGCGGCTGCAGTGAGGCCGTTATGACCCCCTCCGACGATAACAATGTCGCGTGACTCTGGCATGCTTGCGAGCCTAGTGGCAGCGTTGGAGCGGTAGGGTCGAAGGCAAAACGGAGGTTCGTCGGTGATCACGCGAGTAGCGGTTGTTGGCACGGGTGTGTGGGCGGAGCAACACGCGAAACTCTTCGCCACCCGTGGCGATACCGAGTTGGTCGGGGTGGTTGGTCGGCACGAGGAGCGCACGGCCGAGCGCGCAGCCAAGTACCGAACACGCGCCTATACGAGTATCGATCGGATGCTCGATCAGGAGCAGCCGGACCTTGTCACCGTAAGCCTTCCGAACGAACACCACTTCGAGCCGACAATGCAGTTGCTCAGTCGAGGTGTTCCACTCCTGGTCGAGAAGCCGCTCGTTTTCGAGCTCGCCCAAGCAGACGCCTTGCTGGATGCCGCTGGCGAGCAGTTCTTCGCGATCAACTTCAACCACCGCTACGCCAAGACGGTTCAACGCGGTCACGCGGCAATTCAGGCCGGCGAGCTCGGTGACTTGTACTTCGCGACGTGGCGGTTCGGTGGAGAACCTGGCACCAGCGCTCACCCGCACGCCCAGCTCATCGAAACGCAGTGCCACGCGTTTGACATGCTCGAGTTCCTTCTTGGGCCGATCGCTTCGGTCGCAGCCCAGATGACAAACAAGTCGGGAGCCGGGTACACCACGACCGCGATCGCGCTTGAGTTCGCAAACGGGGCAGTCGGAACACTGCTCGGCAGCTATGACTCGTCGTACGCCTACCCACGCACGCACTACCTGGAAGTGAACGGCGACGCTGGACGCCTCACGATTGAAGACACGGTCAAGAGATTGACGATCAGTCGCGCTGGTAAAGAGGCGGCATCGGTCTGGGAGGCTGGCTTCTTTAACGATGAGGATCGCGACTTTCATGCGACCTTCGGTGGGCACCTCGACGTGCTTCTGCCAGCCCTGTTTGCCGGTGAGCGGCCACCGATTCATGCCAACGCCGGGCGCCGCGCCCTCGAGCTTGCACTCGCATCCATCGAGTCGTTCGAGACCGGCAGCAGAGTCGCAACCGGCAGCAGAGTCGCGACCACCGACTAACACCCGACGCTTGCCAGCAAGCCTGCCGAACGGGGGCTTAGTCTCGTCTGCATGGTGATGGAGAGCGTGCACGGTGCCGGCGAGTCGACAAGCATTGCGGAAGAGACCGTAGCGACGGTTCGTCGCTGGCTTGCCGAGTCAGCGACGTCGACGCCTGACGCCGGTGCGGCTCGACTTGCCGGTGTCCTGAAGGATCCGCTTGGACTTGATTTCACGATCGGTTTTGTTGATCGCGTTGTGCGCCCAGAGGACGTTCATGTTGCCGGCCGCAATTTGGAAGCGCTCAGCCGATCGATCCCGGCTTTCTTGCCCTGGTACCTGCGAGCGGCGATTGTCGTTGGAGGCGGGCTCGCCCTGATTCTGCCGCAACTTGTCGTACCGATCGCGCGCTGGGTGCTCCGTGGCATGGTCGGCCACCTCGTGGTCGATGCGACACCGGCGAGGCTTGACAAGAGTTTGGTGAAGCTGCGGCGTCGCGGCATCCGCCTCAATGTCAACTTGCTCGGCGAGGCCGTGCTCGGCGACACAGAAGCGGATCGACGACTCGATGGCACCCGAGAGCTGCTTGAGCGCATTGACATCGACTACGTATCGATCAAGGTGTCGAGCGTCGTCAGTCAGCTCTCGCTGTGGGCCTTCGACGAGATGGTCGAGCGCGTTGTCGAGCGGCTCACTCCGCTGTACGAGTTCGCCGCAGATTCGCCCACCGCAAAGTTCATCAACCTCGACATGGAGGAGTACAAGGACCTCGATCTCACGATTGCGGTGTTTGAAAAACTGCTCGATCAGCCGAAACTTCGCGGCCTCGAGGCCGGAATCGTGCTTCAGGCATATTTGCCGGATGCGCTCGGCGCGCTCCAAGGACTCACCGAGTGGGCCACCGCGAGACGTGCTGCCGGCGGGGCGGGCATCAAGGTGCGTCTCGTCAAGGGGGCGAACCTCGCGATGGAGCACGTCGACGCGACGATGCATGACTGGCCGCTCGCGACGTACAGTACCAAGCTCGACACCGACGCCAACTACAAGCGAGTGCTCGATTGGGCATTGACGCCGGAACGCACCGACGCGGTGCGCATCGGGGTCGCCGGACACAATCTGTTTGATGTTGCGCATGCCTGGCTGCTCGCCAAGGAACGGCATGTTGAGCACCGGGTTGAGTTCGAGATGCTGCTCGGCATGGCGACCGGTCAAGCGAATGCGGTCGGACGCGACGTCGGTGGGCTGTTGCTGTACACCCCAGTTGTTCATCCTGGGGAATTCGATTCCGCGATCAGCTACCTGATTCGGAGACTTGAAGAGAACGCGGCAAGCGAGAACTTCATGTCGGCCGTCTTCGAACTGGCCGAGAACGAGGAACTGTTCCAGCGGGAGGCAACCCGCTTTCTCGCTTCGCTCGCCGTCTTCGACGACACCGAGAGTGCGGTTCCGAGCTCGAACCGCGACCAGGACCGCACCGGGACCGTCGAGCTTGCCGGCGCCACAGCCTTTCACAACACGGCAGACACCGACCCGTCGTTGCCTGCCAACCGCGGGTGGGCTCGTACGCTGCTCGAACGAAGCGAAACCTCGGTGCTCGGGAATGCAACGATCGAAGCGGCACGAGTCGTAGACAGCGCCACTGTCGAGCGTCTCGTTGCACACGCTGTCGTTGCCGGGCACGCTTGGGGAGCGCGCCACGCGGTCGACCGGGCCCGGATTCTGCACGACGCGGGAGACGTGCTCACGGTCTTTCGCGGTCGCCTGATTGAGGTCATGGCGAGCGAAACCGGAAAGACGATTGCAGAAGGTGACGTCGAGGTCAGCGAGGCCATCGACTTTGCGCACTACTACGCCGAGCGCGCCACCGATCTTGCGAATATCTCCGAGGCGACGTATCGACCTCCGGCCCTCACGGTCGTCACACCGCCGTGGAACTTCCCTGTCGCGATTCCTGCGGGATCGGTGCTCGCGGCACTGGCGAGCGGGAGTGCCGTGATTGTCAAGCCGGCACCACAGGCGAAGCGGAGCCTCGCTGTCCTCGTTGAGGCGCTGTGGGAGGCCGGCATCCCCCGCGACGCGCTCGTGCTCATTGACGTCGACGAGGGCGAGCTCGGTCAGCAACTCATTGCCCATCCCTCGGTCGACCGAGTGATTCTGACCGGCGCCTTCGAGACCGCAGAACTCTTTCGCTCGTGGCGAGTGGATCTTCCCCTGTTGGCCGAAACGAGTGGGAAAAACGCCATCATCGTTACGCCGAGCGCTGACCTCGATCTTGCCGTTGCCGATGTGGTCAGAAGCGCGTTCGGTCACGCCGGGCAGAAGTGCTCCGCGGCATCTCTTGTCATTCTTGTCGGCTCTGTCGCGACGAGCGAACGCTTTCGACGTCAACTGGTGGATGCCGTGCGTACTCTGCGCGTCGGGTACCCGCAGGACCCTATCAGTCAGGTTGGCCCCCTCGTCGAGCCCGCAAGAGGCAAGCTCTTCGACGCGCTCACGGAACTTGGTGACGGTGAGAGCTGGCTCGTCAAGCCGCGCCAGCTCGACGAAACCTCCCGACTCTGGTCGCCGGGCGTGCGCGACGGGGTCGCTTCCGGCAGCCCATTCCACCTCACCGAATACTTCGGTCCGGTGCTCGGAATCATGACCGCCAACACCCTCGACGAGGCGATAGCGATGCAAAACGCAGTGGCATACGGGCTCACCGCAGGCATCCACTCGTTGGAACCGCAGGAAGTGGGTCGGTGGCTCGAGACGGTGGAGGCAGGCAACCTCTACGTCAATCGGAGCATCACCGGCGCAATCGTTCAACGTCAGCCGTTCGGTGGGTGGAAGCGTTCGACTGTTGGGCCGAGCGCAAAAGCCGGTGGACCGAACTATTTGCTCGCGCTTGGCGCGTGGGAACCTGTGCACGAGGAACCGGGAGCCAACATCACGCTACGCGGCATTTCACGCCCGGTTGCCTCGGTGATCAAGAGGGCGCAGGGTGCGCTCGAGTTCGAAGACTTCGATCGGGTTCGGCGCGCGGCGGAGAGCGACGAACTCGCCTGGCAAACCGAGTTTGGCATTGCGCGCGACGTCAGCGCGCTCGGTGTCGAGAGGAACGTTTTTCGCTACCTTCCGGCAGAGCTCACGGTGCGCCTTTCTGAGGGCGAGTCACTCGGTGACCTCATTCGATTGATCGCCGCGGCAAGTCGCGCAGGGTCGCTCATCGATGTGAGCACACCGGTGCCGCTACCGACCGCTCTCGTGCAAGCGTTCACCGATCCGCTGCCACCGGCGCGCGTCGGCGAGATTGTCATCGAGTCAGACGATCGGTGGCTTGAGCGAGTTGACGGTGGCGAGTTGCGTACCGATCGCGTGCGACTGATCGGGGGGGATGCCGCGGCGCTCGCCGCAGCCGCGGGCACTGCCGTCGCGGTCTGGTCCGGCCCGGTGACAACCGCCGGCCGCATTGAACTATTGCCGTTCCTCAAGGAGCAGTCGGTCAGCATTACCGCACACCGGTTCGGCAATCCGGACCGGGCAATGAGCGAACTGCGCGTCTAAGCAGGATCGCGCATGGCTGCGGCCACCAAGTCGATGCCCTCTTCAGCTGAAACGCCGAGTTGTCGGATTCGTTCAACGTATGCGCGGGCGGCCAGCTGTGCTTGCTGTTGCGCGGGATCGCCGTGCGCACTCACGAAGCTGCCGTTGCGGCCGCGGGTTTCGATGATCGAGTCGCTCTCCAGCTCTCGGTATGCCCTCGCAACGGTGTTCGGTGCGATCGAGAGTTGCTCGGCGAGCATTCGCACCGTCGGTAGTCGAGCGCCGGTTGTGAGCGTGCCGCTGGAGATCTGATCGAGTAAGTGTCGCCGCACCTGCTCGTACGGCGGAGTCAACGAGCTCTGGTCGATGGTGATCATGACGAACGCTCTCTCATCTTGGTTCACAGCCTGCAGTGGAAGAGTAGTGGCTGCTCGATCCCCAGCCCAAGCTCAGCGGGACACCACCGGAAACACGAAGGAACCATGCATCAACTCGAGGCCAAACACTACGACCTCATTGTCATCGGGGCAGGACCGGCCGGCACAGCAGCAGCGCTGCGTGCGGCGGAGCTCGGCGCGACGGTCGTGGTGGCCGAGGCTGATCGCACCGGCGGCACGTGCGTCAACTCAGGTTGCGTGCCGACCAGGGTGCTCGCAAAAGCCGCACGTCTCATTCGGGAAGTGCGTAGGGCCGACGCATACGGAATTGCCGTCGCGGCACCACACATCGACTGGGAAACAACGGTCACGCGCGTACTGCAGCGAGTCGATCGGGTTCGGTCGATCAAGCGCGAGGCCGATCGGTTCGCCGAGGCCGGCATCGACCTGCACCTCGAGGGTCGAGCCAGATTCGTGGATGCCTCGACCGTCGTACTCGACAGCGGTCGCCGCCTTTCGGGCACCTCGATCATGGTCTGCGTTGGCGGACACTCCAGGCGGCTGCCGATCCCCGGCGCCGAGTTGGCGACGGTTCCGGAACACGTGCTCTCGCTCACAAGCCAGCCCGAGCGGGTCGCAATCATCGGCGCGGGTAACACCGGTGCACAACTCGTGACCGTCTTCAACGCCTTCGGTTCTGCGGTGACCGTCATCGATGTTGCACCGAGGATTCTTGTGGCATCCGACCCTGCTATTTCTGAAGGAGTCGCGGCCGCGTTCGTTGAACAGGGCGTCAAAGTCCATACGGGAATCGACGGAGTTGAGTCGTTGAAGAAGAACGACGACGGGTCTATCACTTTGGCCTGGCGTGAGCGAGGCAAGAACCGATCTGGTGTGTTCGACGCGGTCATCATGGCGACGGGCTGGCCAGCAGATGTGTCGGATCTCGGGCTCGAGAATGCCGGTATTGCTGTCGAGCGGTCTGCCATTCCGGTCGACGCGAATTTTCGGTCAATCGTGTCGAACATCTTCGCGGTCGGGGATGCGAACGGTCGCGACATGCTCGTACAAGCGGCGCAGTTCGAAGGGGAGGCGGCGGCGGAAAACGCCGTGCTCGGTGCGAACCGCCGCACCCCGCACCACCTGCTTCCGGCTGGAGGCTTCACCGATCCTGACTACGCCGGCGTCGGGTTTACCGAAGAGCAAGCGCGGGAACGCGATGCGCAGTGCGTCGTTGCGGTCGTGCCGTACGCCGCCCTCGACCGCGCGGTGATCGATGACCGCGAGCGGGGATTTCTCAAGCTCATTGCCGACCGCCGCCGCGAGCTTATCCTCGGCGCGCACGCGGTGGGCGAGAATGCGGTCGAGGTCGTGCAGTCTGTCACGACGGCGATGGCGGCCGGCATCGATGTCGCGACGCTCGCCAAGGTGAAGTTCGCGTACCCCAGTTACAGCGCCATCATCGGACTCGCGGCGCGAAGGCTGCTCGCAGAGCCAGAGCGGGCCGCCTCGCTGGAGTAGGTCGCCTGCCGCGCAGCGCTCAGTCGTATTGACGGTGGATGAGCCGCGAGAGCACGATCGCGCTTCGTGTGTGGTCGACGTTCGGTGCGAGTCGCACGCGCTCGAGCGCGACCTCGAGCGAAGCGATGTCGCGGGATCGCATGTGTACGATCGCATCAGCCGAGCCGGTCACCGTGCCGGCATCGACCACCTCTGGAACCGCCGAGAGGATGCGCTTGAGGTCGTCAGGCGCGACGGTTCCGCGACAAAACAGCTCGACGTATGCCTCGGTTGAGAGACCGTCGACAGCGGGATCCACCTGGATCGTAAATGCTCGAATCGTGCCGTCCGCCACCAGGCGGTCAACCCGGCGTTTGACGGCTGATGCCGACAGCCCCACTTGTACGCCGATGTCGCCGTACCCCGATCGGGAATTCAATCGCAGCAGGTCGATGATTCGGTGGTCGAGATTGTCCATCGTGCCACTGTATGGCGAATCGTTGCGTCGACCGCCGGAATGCACAATCTTCGAGTGCCGTGCGGCTCGAAACTCCGGATCAGTGCGTGACAGACTCGAAGCATGATGATCACGGACCTCGCTGCCTCAGCCCCGTCGCGCACCGCACCGCAACGAAGCGCAACCCAGCGCACCGCAACGCAGCGCACCGTTCTCATGTGCCGGCCGGAATACTTCACCGTCAGCTATCGCATCAACCCATGGATGCACCCTGAGCTGGCCACTGACACGGCGCTCGCGATCGCTCAGTGGGAGTCGCTGTACAGCACGTACCTTCAGCTCGACTACACCGTGCACCTCATCGAGCCCGTCAAAGGCCTGCCGGATATGGTCTATGCCGCGAACGGCGGCTTTGTCATCGACAATATCGCCTACGGAGCCAGCTTCACCTACCCGGAGCGCCAGCCCGAAGGACCGGCATACATGGAGTGGTTCCGGGCCGCAGGATTTGAGGTTCACGAACCGGTCGAGGTCAACGAGGGTGAGGGCGACTTCCTGCTGGTCGGCGAAGTCATTCTCGCCGGTACTGGTTTTCGCAGCGCCTCACAGAGTCATGCCGAGGTGGCCGCCCTGTACGGCCGCGAAGTCGTTTCGCTCAACCTCATCAACCCCAGCTTCTATCACCTCGACACCGCGATCGCGGTGCTGGACGATTCGACCATCGCTTACCTGCCGAGCGCGTTCGACGAGGCTTCGCTTGATGTGCTCCGAGCGCGGTACCCCGAGGCGATCATCGTGACCGAAGAGGATGCCGCCGTGCTCGGCCTCAACTCCTTCAGTGATGGCTACAACGTCGTGATCGCGAGTCGAGCGAAGGACTTCGGGCGCCAATTGCGTGAGCGTGGCTACAACCCGATCGGCGTCGACCTCAGCGAGTTGCTCCTCGGAGGAGGTGGCGTCAAGTGTTGCACTCTGGAACTTCGCCGGTGAGCATCAACAGCGACGGCGCAGCCGCCGCGATCGAGCTCGAGGATGAGCACCTCACCCACAACTACCACCCGCTGCCGGTCGTCGTTGAGAGCGGCGATGGAGCGTGGGTGACGGATGTGACCGGGCGGCGCTATCTCGACTGTCTCGCCGCGTACTCTGCGGTGAACTTCGGCCACGGGCATCCGGTGCTCATTGCTGCCGCCAAGGCGCAGCTCGACCGGGTCACGTTGACGAGCCGGGCGTTCCATAATGACCAACTCGGACCGTTCGCTGAGGCTCTTGCGAAGCTCGCCGGTAAAGAGATGGTGCTGCCGATGAACACGGGCGCCGAGGCGGTCGAATCGGCGATCAAGGTCGCACGGGCATGGGGCTACCGCGTCAAGGGTGTTCCAGCCGAGCGGGCGACCATCGTCGTGGCCGAAGGGAACTTTCACGGGCGAACCACCACGATCATCAGTTTCTCGAACGATGAGCAGGCGCGCGCGGAATTTGGTCCGTTCACGCCGGGCTTCGTCAGTGTTCCTTACGGGGATGCCACGGCGATCGAGTCCGCAATCGAGGCGGCTGAGCGAGCCGGATCCCCCGTGGTCGCCGTCTTGCTTGAGCCGATTCAGGGTGAAGCGGGCATCATCGTTCCTCCAGCGGACTACCTCCCAGCGGTCCGCGAGCTCACGACCCGGCACAACGTGCTGTTCATCGCCGACGAGATTCAGTCAGGACTCGGGCGAACCGGGTCAACCTTTGCGTGTGACTTGGTTGGTGTCGTTCCTGACCTCTATGTGCTCGGCAAAGCACTCGGCGGCGGCATCGTTCCGGTCAGCGCCGTCGTCGGCAATCGCGACATTCTCGGGGTGCTGCGCCCCGGCCAACACGGTTCGACCTTTGGTGGCAACCCGCTTGCCGCAGCGGTCGGACGTGCTGTGGTCGAACTCCTGATGACGGGCGAGTTGCAGGAGCGCGCAGGAGTGCTCGGCGAACGGTTGCAAGCGAGGCTTCGCGCTCTCATCGGTCACGGCGTTACCGCCGTACGCGGGGCAGGACTGTGGGCCGGGGTCGACATTGACCCGACGATTGCGACCGGCCGCGAGGTGTGTGAGCTTCTTCTTGAGCGGGGAGTGCTCGTCAAGGACACCCACGGTTCGACGATTCGCTTTGCCCCACCCATCGTGATCAGCGAAGCCGACATCGACTTTGCGGTCGAGCAGTTGGCGACCGTTCTGCGCGAACTGTCGAACTAGCCCAGCCCAGCCGGCTCCTGATGACCGTCGTTGTCACTGACCGCGCCGGTCACTGGCTTGCGTGAGAGCGTGACCGAACCAGCACCTGCGCTGCGCGCGGTCGCGGCGGCGACCGCTGCCCGGTCATCCGCCTTGGTGTACGCGTGGCGCAACTGCACCGGCTCGATGGTTCGACCCTCGCGCTTCTCGACTCGCCGCTTGTACGCGAGGTTGAGTGCTTCGACGATGATCGCAAAGGCCATCGGCACGTAAATCAGCGCCTTGTCGATCTTGACGTCGAAACCGTCAGCAATGAGCACAACACCGATGAGCACGAGAAATGTGAGTGCGAGCATCTTCACCGTTGGATGCTTATTCACGAAGGCGAAGATGTACTTCGACGAGAACAACATGACGCTGAATGACATCACGACAGCCACGATGATGACGAGCAGGTTATCGACCATTCCCACCGCCGTGATCACCGAGTCAAAAGAGAACACCATATCGATCAGCAGAATCTGCACGATCACTGCCCCGAACGTGATGGTCTTCGGCGAGCCGCCGCCGGTGCCGTGCGACTCGGCGCCCTCGAGCTTTTCATGGATCTCGCGTACCGCCTTGTAAATCAGGAAGCCGCCGCCGAGGATGAGGATGAGGTCGCGACCGGAGAACCCGTAGCCGAACAGCGTGAAGAGATCATCTTTCAGGCTGATGATCCAACTGGCCGCAAACAGCAGCCCGATGCGAATGACCATTGCAAGGGTCAGCCCGAGATTGCGTGCCTTCGCTTGCTGCTCGATCGGCAGTTTGCTGGCGAGGATTGAGATGAAAATGACGTTGTCGATGCCCAACACGATCTCGAGTACCAGCAATGT
>JBBQLW010000049.1:0-10370 GCA_038328315.1 Actinomycetales bacterium | reverse complement strand
CAGCCCGATGCGAATGACCATTGCAAGGGTCAGCCCGAGATTGCGTGCCTTCGCTTGCTGCTCGATCGGCAGTTTGCTGGCGAGGATTGAGATGAAAATGACGTTGTCGATGCCCAACACGATCTCGAGTACCAGCAATGTTAGAAAAGCGATGAGTAGCTCGGGCGTGAAGTCAATGGCAAAGTCCATTGGCATACAGTAGCGGGTCGGAGCGACGGTAGATTCACTCACGTGAGCCCTTTTCCTGCGAGTCTGCCGTCGGTATCCATCACGCCCCTTCGCGGTGGCGCTACCCTTCGCTGGGCGGTGCTGGCTCCCGGCCATATCGCGGGTCAGTGGGTGAATGCCGCGCACCGCCACACCGAGCAGCGCGTGGTCGCCGTGGCATCCCGCAGCCTCGATCGAGCGCAGAAGTTTGCCAGCGCACACGGCATTGATCGGGCCTACGGCAGTTACGAACAGCTCGTGGAGGATGCAGATGTTGATGCGATCTACATCGCGTCGCCCCACAGTGAGCACGCGCGCCTGGCGCTGCTCGCCATCGCAGCAGGCAAGCACGTGCTTATCGAGAAGCCGATCGCGGCTCTTCCTGACGAGGCACGTCAGATCGCGGATGCTGCGCGCGCCGCTGGCGTGTTTGCCATGGAAGCCATGTGGTCGCGGTTTCTGCCGCAGACCTCGATCATCGACCAGCTGCTCGCGGACGGAGCCCTCGGCGACATCCGGCAAGTGCTTGCCGACTTCAGCGTCAGGTTCGAGTTCGACCCGGCAAGCCGACTCTTCGACCCAGCGTTGGCTGGCGGTGCCCTCCTCGATCTCGGCGTCTACCCCGGTTGGTTCATTCACTTCACGCTTGGCGCACCAATTTCGGTCACCGCGCTTGGCTCGCTCGCATCGACCGGAGTGGATGACCAGTCGGTCGTGATTGGGGACCACGGCGCCGGGGCCCAGTCGGTGTTGACGACGAGTCTGAGCGCGCAAGGCAACAATCTCGCGAGTGTCGTCGGAACGCGGGCTCGGCTCGATTTCACGACAGCGTTCATGGGGCCGGGCACTTTTCGTCTCACCGGGCGCAGCGACACCGAGGTGTTCGAATGGACCGACACCTCCGATATCAGCTGGCAAGACGGGCTCTGCTATCAGGCTGCGGCGATGGCGCAGCACGTTGCAGATGGGCTGACCGAGTCTCCGCTGCACAGTCTCAACGACGCGATCGAGGTGCTCGAGGTGCTGCACGAGGCGCGAACGCAGCTCGCGGCGAAGTGAGCCGCTTCCGATGAGCGCTCATGACGGCTCGGCTGCTGCGGCTGCGCTCGATGCTGCAGATCCGCTCCGCGACTACCGGCGCAAGTTCATCGAATCTCCAGGGCTTGTCGCCTACCTCGACGGCAACTCACTCGGGAGACCCCTGACGGCATCACAACAACGAATCGCGACCTTCGTCGAACAGCAGTGGGGCGGTCGACTGATTCGCGGCTGGGACGAAGGGTGGCTCGAGCTGCCACTCGCTGTGGGTGACGAGCTTGGCCGAGTGGCGCTCGGCGCGGCATCCGGTCAGGTGGCGATCGGTGACTCGACGACCGTGCTGCTCTATAAGGCCGTGCGCGCGGCGCTCGCGGCGCGACCAGACCGCACCGAAATCGTCATCGACCGTGATAACTTTCCGACCGACCGCTACATCGTTGAAGGCATCGCGGCTGACCGCGGCCTCACGATCCGCTGGATCGAGACCGACCCGGCTGGCGGAGTGACGCCGGAACTCGTCGCTGAGGCGGTCGGATCTCACACCGCCGTCACCCTGTTCAGCTCGGTCGCGTATCGTTCAGCATTCATCGCCGATACCGCGGGCATCAACGAGGTCGTGCATTCGGCGGGTGCCCTCACGATCTGGGATCTGAGTCACTCCGTCGGCGTCGTACCGACTCCACTCGATGAGCTCGGCGTCGACTTTGCGGTTGGCTGTGGCTACAAGTACTTGTGCGGCGGGCCGGGCGCTCCGGCGTTCATCTACGTTCGACATGATCTGCAGCGCTCGCTCCACCAGCCGATTCAGGGCTGGCTCGGCGCTCGCTCACCGTTCGAGATGGTTCAGGGCTACGACGCTGCTGACGGCATGCGCGCCATGCTGAGCGGCACGCCACCGGTCATGGCAATGCTCGCGATGCAAGACATGATCGCGCTCGTCGACGAGGCCGGACTTGCGGCGGTGCGAGCCAAGTCCGTCGCCTTGACCGAGTTCGCGATCACACTGTCAGCCGAGCTGATTCCGGATGCCACGCTCGCAAGTCCGCGCGCTGCCGAGCAGCGCGGCGGGCACATCACCCTTGATCATCCGCGCTTTGCCGGAATCATGCCTGCCCTCTGGGCGGCCGGGGTGATCCCGGACTTTCGGCGACCAAGCGGAATTCGCATCGGGCTTTCGCCGCTGTCGACGAGCTTCGGGGAGGTGGCCGATGGCATCCGGGTGATCGCGGCCGAGCTCGCTCGGTCGAGCGTCAGCACGTGATCGCCAGATCGTTGCTCGTCGCCGTGGTGGCTCACGACGATCACGATGCACTCGCGCAAGGCAGAGCGTAAGTCGTTCATGAGTTCGGATGCGCTCGCACCGTCGAGATGCGCGGTCGGTTCGTCGAGGAGCACCAGTTCGGCCCGGCTGAGCAGGGTTCGGGCAACGGCGAGCCGTTGGCGTTCCCCTCCGGACAGCAAGTTTCCGCCGGAGCCTACAGGCGAGTCGATCCCGTTCGGCATCGTTGACAACAGGGCGCTGAGACCGACCCGGCCCAAAACGTCGTGCAGTTCGGCGTCGGTCGGGCGATCATCACGCGATCGGGCCAACAGCAAATTGCCTCGGATGCTCGAATCGAACAGGTACGCATCTTGCGGACACCACGCGATCCGCGAGCGCAACGCCTCGGATTCGATGGATCGCGTGGCAGCACCGTTGACCGGCGTGCCATTCACCGACCAGCTTCCGGCAACCGGGTCGAGGTAACCGAGGAGCGTCGCAAGCATCGTCGATTTGCCAGTGCCGGATGCGCCGCGGCAAAAGATCCAGTCACCCTTCGACGCTGAGAGCCTGAGCGGCCCGAACACACTTCGACCGTCCGACGGCCAGCCGCCCTCAAGCCCGTCAAAGTCGAGAGTGCGGATCAATTCAACCGAAGGAGTCGCCGCGCGCGGTGCGGGCGGTGGCGACGGCGAGAAAGCTCGCTCGGTGTCGACCGAGCCTGTCAGTCGACGCACACGCTGCAGCGCCGCTGCAAGGGCCGGCGCTTGTTGCATCGAGTCGACCGCGGCAGAGAGCGGTTCGATGAGGCCAACGGCCAACAGCGCGAGCACAGCAACCACGGCGGGCGGGAGCGTGCCAGCGGCGACCGCGGGGGCGGCAACCACGAGCATCCCCATCGACATGCTGACACAACTCACAACAACAACCGCCTGACCAAGCCCGAGCGCCCAGGCGCTCGACCTTGTCAGAGACGCAGCGCGCGTTTCGAGCTCGGTGAGCTCATCGAGCACTCTGGAACTGATGCCGTTTGCCCGCACGTCATCTGCCGCGGTGACCGCTCCGGTGAATCGTGCGATCACGGTCGAACGAACGAACCCGATTGCGGTTGCCGCCCTGCGGTCGGCAACCAGAGCGACGACTGGCGCAACCACGAGACCGACGGCGACTCCAGCCAAGAGCACCGGGAGGGCTGGCGCATGAAGTGCAGCGACCGCGACGCTGGCCGCGATACCGGTGCCGAGCGCGACGGCCGGCGGCATGACCACTCGCGGCACGAGGTCGCGCACTCGATCGGCGCTCACGACGAGGTAGTCGAGCGCCACGGTGCCCGTCGCAAGCGCCCGATCGGCAACACCACGAACAGCGAGTCCAGCCCACATGCGCTGTCGCAGTTCAGTCACCGAGCCGAGCACGGCGTCGTGGGTCATGAGACGTTCCGAGTAGCGCAGTCCCGCCCTTCCGAGGCCGAAGAAGCGCACTCCGACGATCGCGACCAGCAAGTACATGATCGGCGGCTGTTCGCTCGCGCGCACAATGAGCCAACCGGAGACCGCGGTGAGGGCGAGCGCGAAGAGACTCGCTCCAGTACCGAGTGCAACGGCGGCGAACATCCGCCACGGTGCAGCGCCAAGAAACTCGGCGATCCCCGCAACTGTCGTTGCGATCGTTGCCAGTGCGGTCGGTGACGCGGTGTGAGCGCCCGCGGGGTCACTGGCGTCGTGCTTGACCGCTAAGGCTGGCGTGGCCAGCGGCGAATCACCCTCGCGCAACTCAACGCCGCTACCGACCACGATGCGATCGTCAGCGAGTTCAACGATTCCGGATTCGTGCGAAGCCACCACGACCGTCACGTGACCGCGAAGCGTCGCGATCGCCGATTCGACGATAGTGCTGTTGGCAGCATCGAGGTGCGCGGTCGGTTCATCCAGAATCAGGATGCTCGCACCGGCCGCAACTCGCGCGAACCCTCTGGCGACGGCCAGCCGCCGCAACTCACCTGGACTGATGCGAGCCGGATCTGCGTTTGCCAGCGCAAGTAAGCCGAACTGCTTCACAAGCCGGGCGACGACTGTGTCGTCGTCAGCGTAGAGCCGCAGTTCCGCTCGAACGGTGCTCTCGATGGTTCGCGGATGCTGTGGAACCCAGGCAACCTCGTCGGCTCGGTAGCCCGAGATTGTTCCGCCCGTCGCTTGGATCGTACCGGCCAGAACGCCAAGCACGGTCGACTTGCCGCTGCCGCTGACCCCGGTGATCGCGGTGATCGCGCCCCGTCGAACAGTAAAGCTGAGGTCGTCAACGACGGCGGCAGCTCGGTCGTCGCGCCGAACGGTCAGTTTGGAAACCCGGATCTCGTCGCCGGGGGCAAGCTCGCGATCTGTCATGGGCTCGTCGATGATGTGCCGCGCGCGGCGAAGCGCCGCGAGACCGTCTTGCGAAGCGTGGAATGCGCTGCCCAGTTCGCGGAACGGCGCGAAACACTCCGGCGCAAGGATGAGCGCGATCAGGCCGACGACCAGCGTGAGATCCCCACCAACAAGACGAACGCCGACGAACACCGCGACCACGGCGACCGATAGCGTCGCGATGAGCTCGAGCACGAGTGACGAGAGGAAGGCGCTTCGAAGCGTCAGCATGGTCGTCGCGCGACTCTCGGTTGAGATTCGACGAAGGGCTCGGGATTGATCTTCGACGCGGCCGAGCCCGACGAGCACTGGAAGGCCGCGAGCCAACTCAACGAGGTGATCAGAGAGCCGCGTGAGACTGGCGGATGCGGCATCCGCTCGTTCCTGAGTGTGTTTGCCAACCAGCACCATGAAGACGGGTACCAGGGGAACGGTAATCACGATGATGAGCGCGCTGACCCAGTCGGCGAACAGGATTCGTGCGCCAACGAGGAGCGGCACGGTCGCTGCGGTGATCACCGATGGCAGGACGAGTCGATAGAAATTGTCGAGTTCGTCGAGTCCCAAGGTGCCGACAATGACGGCAGAGCCGGTGCGGGTAGAACTGCCCCGGAGTACTCGAACGCTCAATTCACGCCGCAATCGCTGCTTCGCGCCAAGCGCAGCGACCGCCGCAAAGGATTGGGTCGACCAGGTGACGAGAGCCCGCAGTGCACCTCCGGTAAGGCCGATGGTGATTCCGAGTTGCACGTTGCCGTCGCCGGCGATCACGGCGACGACACCCCGAGCGATTCCCTCGGCGATGAGTACGAGTGAGAGCGCCTTTAGCGCGGCGAGAATGCCGAGAACGAAGATGGTGCGAGGTTCGGTCGCACTGATGAGCTTCTTCATCGGCCCGCGACGGCCGCCTCGACCTCGTGCGCCTCTGGAATGTGCTCGACGCTCAACCGCTGACGGAACACCCAGTAGGTCCAACCCTGGTACACCAGAACCAGCGGCAGACCGAATGCCGTCACAACGCTCATGACGGCGAGGGTGTAGTCACCACTCGAGGCGTTGGAGATCGTGAGATTGAATGCCGGGTCGAGCGTAGAAGGCAAAACGATGGGATACACCGCGGCGAAGATGGACGCTGCGCCCGCGAGCAGGAACGCGGCGATTCCGATGAAGGCCCTGCCTTCACGCCCAGCGCGCGCGCTAATCCAACCGAAGACGACCGCGATCACCGCGACCACGACGATCGCCCAAGTGTACGGCTTTCCACTCTGCAACTGGATGGCGATCACCCAAGCGACCAGAGGCAGCAGCGCAACCGGACCCCAGCGAACAAGAAAGTTGCGCGCCCGGGCGCGCGGTGCGCCGTCGGTCTTGAGCCCGATAAATGCCGAGGCGTGGACGAGGCAGAACCCGATGACGGCCAGGCCACCGAGGATGGCATAGCCGGTGAGCCAAGCGAACGCCCCTCCCTCACGGTCGCCGTTCGCGTTGATTGGCAGGCCCGTTGTGGTCAGAGCGAGTGCAGCTCCGATGCCGAATGCAACGACAAAGGATCCGATGCCTATTGCACGATCCCACCAATGACGCCAGACATCGCTCGCTCCCTTGCCGCGGTACTCGATCGCCACGGCGCGGAAGATCAAGCCGAGCAGCACGAGCGTCAGGGGAATGTACAAACTCGAGAACAGCGAGGCGTACCAGAGCGGGAAAGCCGCAAACGTGGCAGCGCCGGCTGTGATGAGCCAGACTTCGTTACCGTCCCAGACCGGACCGATGGTGTTCAACAGCACACGGCGCTCGCGTTCATCTCGTGTGCTCGTGAGCATGAGCATCCCGACCCCGAGATCGAATCCCTCGAGCAGCAAATAGCCGATCCACAGCGCAGCGATGGCGATGAACCAAATGGTTGGCAAAAGTTCCATGATCGTCTTTCGGGTCGGTCTTACGAGATTCAGTACGCGAACGCGAGTACGTCGTCGCGCTTATCTGGACTATCTGGGCCGTTCGGACGGTCGCGCTCATTGTCGACCGGATGCACGATCTCCGGCATGACGCCCGCGACGCCGGCGCGCACGAACTTCACGATCAAGCGCGCTTCGATGACGAGTAGCACGCCGTAGACGAGCCCAAGTGAGATGAGTGAGAAGACGACTTCCCAACCGCTGATGCCGGGGGACACGGCGGACGCGGTGAACATAAAGACACCGTCGACACCGCCGGGCGTCGGGTTTGGGGCAACAACAAAGGGTTGACGACCCATCTCTGTGAAGACCCAGCCAGCAATGTTGGCGCCGAACGGTGCAGCGATGCTGCCGAGCGCCGCCCACATCATGATCTTCGAGCGAGGCACGGTGCCCTTGCGGGTAAACCACAGCGCGAGCGCCGCGACACCGGCGGCAATGACCCCGAAACCGATCATCAGGCGGAAACCCCAGTAGGTGACCTCCATGATGGGCAAGTAGTTGATCTCCTGCCCGGCACGCTCACCGAGGATTGGGTTGTCCGGCAGATTCGTACCGTAGAGGGCCTGATACTCGGGGATGAGGGTGTTTACCCCCCGAATCTCGGTGGTGAAGTCGCCGTTGGCGAGGAACGACAGCAGGCCAGGGATTTCGATTATCCCAACGACATCGTCGCAATTCTGCGATCCGAGGTTACCGATCGCGAGCACCGAGAAGCTCGTACCGTCCTGGCACGCCGCTTCGGCTGCCGCCATCTTTAGTGGCTGCTGCTGGAACATCAGCTTGGCTTGCAGGTCTCCGGTCACTGAGACTCCCAAGAATCCGATAATCGCAACGACTCCGCCGATGCGCAGGCTCCGGATCCACACGCTGTGGTCAGCGCGGTCCCGGCCCGGGATGTCTAGGCGCTCGCCGACAACGACGCGGCCGGCGGCATCCACCGTGTCAATACCGTCGCGGCGTCGCTGCCACAACTGGTACCACGAGATGCCGATGAGGAATGCTGCCCCGACCCCGAGCGCACCGAAGAGCACATGGGGGTAGGCGGTGAGCGCGGTGTTGTTGGTCAGGACGGCCCAGATGTCGACCATGACGGGGCGACCGTCGACCAGCTCTACGCCAACCGGATGCTGCATCCACGAGTTTGCGACGATGATGAAGAACGCCGAGACGATCGAGCCTGCGACAGCGATCCACAGGGTTGCCAAGTGCACGCGCTTTGACAGCCGATTCCAGCCGAAGATCCAGAGCCCGAGGAAGACGGACTCAAAGAAAAACGCCAGCAGTCCCTCCATCGCAAGCGGGGCGCCGAAGACGTCACCGACGAATCGCGAGTACTCGCTCCATGCCATGCCGAACTGGAATTCTTGAACGATGCCGGTGGCCACTCCCATGATGAAGTTGATCAGGTAAAGCTTGCCCCAGAACTTGGTCATGCGCAGGTACTTGTCGTCGCCGGTGCGCACCCACATGGTTTGCATGATTGCCAAGACAGGGCCGAGCCCGAGGGTGAGCGGAACCATCACGAAGTGATACACCGTCGTAATACCGAATTGCCAGCGGGCGATTTCGAGCGGATCCATTGTTCTCCTCGTGCGGCCGGTAAATGCCGGTCATCCCACTCTCGCGAGGTCGAGGAGCTTCAGGAAGGGACTTTCGTCCCACAGTCTCGAGTTTGCCGAGGTTCTAGCTCGTGGAGCTCATCGCTCTTGGGGCGAGCCGTTCAAGTTGCGTGACGTGGGCTGGCGTCAGCTCTTCGATCGAGGCGACCTCGAGGAGCTTCATGGTGCGAATGATCTGGTCAGACAGAATGGCGATCGTGCGATCGACCCCGGCCCGGCCTCCCGCCATGAGGCCGTAGAGGTAGGCGCGCCCGATGAGCGTGAACTTCGCGCCGAGAGCGATGGATGCCACGATGTCAGCGCCGTTCATGATGCCGGTGTCGACCAGCACCTCGGTGTCCTTGCCAACCTCGCGTGCAACGGTCGGCAGCAGGTGGAATGGGATCGGTGCGCGGTCGAGCTGACGACCACCGTGGTTGGAGAGCACGATTCCGTCGACGCCGAGGTCGGCGAGACGACGAGAGTCCTCAAGATTCTGCACCCCCTTGACGACGAGCTTGCCCGGCCACATGTCGCGGATGATCTGCAGGTCGTCGAAGTTGATCGACGGGTCCATCGCGGAGTCGAGCAGCTCTCCCACCGTGCCACCCGTAGAAGACAGCGACGCGAACTCGAGAGGCGGGGTGGTTAGGAAGTCCCACCACCACCACGGCCTCGGGATCGCGTTCGCAATAGTGCCGAGCGTCAGTTGTGGCGGGATTGAGAACCCGTTGCGCTTGTCACGCAGGCGCGCGCCTGCAACCGGGGTGTCGACGGTGAACATGAGCGTGTCGAATCCCGCTGCCGCGGCGCGTTCGACGAGACCGTACGAGATCTCGCGCTGGCGCATCACGTAGAGCTGAAACCAGTTGCGTCCGTTCGGGTTTGCCGCTTTCACATCCTCGATCGACGAGGTGCCGAGAGTGGAAAGAGTGAAGGGGATGCCCGCCGCCGCTGCCGCTGCCGCCCCTGCCATCTCACCCTCCGTGTGCATCAGGCGGGTGAAGCCGGTTGGCGCGATCCCGAATGGCATTGCGGAAGTACCACCGAGGATGCTCGTGGTCGTGTCGAGCTTGGAAACATCGCGCAGGATCGAAGGGTGGAACTCGATGTCCTCAAAGGCCTGTCGCGCGCGAGCGAGCGAGAACTCGCCCTCCGCCGCACCTTCTGTGTAGTCGTAGGCGGCTTTCGGTGTGCGGCGCTTCGCAATCGCCTGCAAGTCATGAATCGTCAGAGCACCGTCGAGGCGACGCTTTTTGGCGTTCAGGGTCGGCGTTTTGAACTTCATGAGCTTCATGAGTTCGACCGGGTTGGGAAACTGGCGCTTGACCATAATGGTTAGTCCTTCGTGCTGTGGGTAAGGAGGCGGTCGCGCGCCCCGACGATGTGGTCTCGAGTGAGGCGAGCCGCGGCATCCGGCTCCCCTGCGGTAATGGCATCGAGGATGCCCTGGTGCTGGCGGGCGATCTCCGTCGAGCTGATCAGGTTGGCAGCCTGTACTTGCCCGATGCACAGCTCGATCTCACCCATCAGCAGCTCGTGCATTCTGGTGAGCCGCGGACTGGCTTGGCCAGCAACCAGAGAGCGATGAAAGGCGATGTCGTGCTTTGCGAAGTCTGCTGTGGAACTCAGGGCCCGGTGGGCGGCGAGCGCCTCGGCCGGAATAGTGCCTGCAATCGCCAGCGCGGCCATCGCCGCTGACTCGATGATCGCGCGGTTGTCGAACAGGTCAACGATGTCTGCGCGACTGAGCTCTGGGACGCGAGCGGCACGATGGGCTTCGCGGCGCAACAGGCCGTCGGCGACAAGCTTGTCGATCGCAAGCCGCGCGGTTGGGCGAGCGACACCGAAGCGCAGCGCAACGGCTGACTCTGTAATGGTCGAGCCTGGGGCATCCTCC
>JBBQLW010000048.1:0-10395 GCA_038328315.1 Actinomycetales bacterium | reverse complement strand
ACTCGATGTCGCACATGTAGCGCAGGCTCCGCAGGGTGGCTTCCGGGAGCGGATTGGTGCGGAAGTCGTCGAAGTCGAGATCTGACCAGTTCACCTGCACGGAGGTGTTGGTGTAGCGATCAATATCAAATGCCATGGGATGCTGCGGGCTCGCCTTATGACGCTTGCCCGACTCCTTCCGTACTCTTGGACGATGTCGCAGGGGACGAGTTGACCTCTGCCGTGCGATCGCTGGAGTCGAGAGATGCTCTCCGCTTCCAGTCAAGCACGTTCCAGTGCTTCTCACGGGCATGTCGGTACAGGTTGAGGTCCGGATTCACGGCGTTCGGGTGTCCGAGCAGTTGCAGCCAAACCAGGTCAGCATGCGAGTCACCGTAGCCGTAGGAGTTGGCGAGGTCAAAGTTATTCTTGGCCGCGTAGTGACGCAACCACGCGGCTCTCGCCTCGTCCACGAGGGGCGGGTCAGCGAGGAAGCCCGTCAGAACGCCGTCACGCTCGTGCATTTTGCCGGCAATCACCTCGTCAAAGAACGGGAGGAACGGTTGCACCATGAGATCGATCGTTCCCGTCACGAGAATCGTGCGATGACCGGCATCCCGGTGCTCCTGCACTCTTCTCAACGCTTCTGGCAGTGATCGGCGCATGACAGCTCGACCGAAACTGCCGCGCACGAGTCGCTCGATCTCGCTGACTTTGAAGCCTTCATAGCGACGCATGAAGGTGCGGATGAACTCCCCGCGATCACGACGCTCGGCCCGCAGGTACTTGGGAAGCGAGTAAGTGAAGTTCGCGAGGTCGTGCGCCACTCTGCGGCGCGGCACACTTCCGGCCCACAGCAACAGATACTGCTGCACGAGGTTGGACTGCAGGACGGTTCCTTCGAGGTCGAAGATTGCGACGACATCCGATCTCGCTGGAAGCATGCGGGTCGAGCGCGACTTCGCGGCCGGCCGCTTGCCGAAGGCGCGCGTGAGGGTTGTCACGGCTGGAAAGTGGACCTCTTGGAAGTAGTGCTCCCAGTCGATGTCATTGACGTCAAAGCCCTCGGTCTGCTGGATCTTCTTCGGGAGGCTTGCAAGGAGGGTCCGGGTGTTGGTGTCGTCGAAAATGATCTCGGTCTGAACATAGGCCCGGTAGAGCTCCGTGAACGCCCGCAACTGGCTTAGCTGGTGCTGACCGCGGGTGACAGTATCGAGCCACTTACGCGTGCGAGGACTCGCCGGGAGTCGCTCGATCATTCGCTCGGCTCGCTCAGCCTTGTGCTCGCGCTTGACAAGCGCTCGCTCGACCTTCTGTCCACCCGGGAACCGCCAGAGCGGCACTTCGATGTCGCCCCTCTCGTCTGGAAGCGGGTTTGCGGTGAAGTAGGCGTTGACGTTCTCATACATGCGGTGGAACGGCAGCGGGTTGGTCGCTCCCGAGCTGACGTGGAAGTACTGGGTTTCGCGAGGCTTTGCCGCACGAGCGGCGACCGCGAGCGCTGCATTGACAACAAAATCGACCGGAATTACGTCGAGCACGGAATCTGGCAACCCGGGGAAGTCCGGTAGTTGACCCCGGCCATAGGCAATGATGAGGGGATCTGCGACCTTGAAGCCGTCGATCCAGCCCGGAAACGGATGGCGCAATGCGCTCTCAATGATGGAAGGACGCACGATAGATAGGCGGTGGCCGCTGTCAGCCCAGAGTTCCTCGGCCGCCCGCTCGGCGAAGGCTTTGGTGAGCGTGTACACGTCGGTCCATCCGAGGCTTTCGGCCCGCGTACGCCCATAGTCGACGAGTCGTTCACGAACCCACTCGGCACGGGCGGTCTCGGCGAACTGCGCGACAGCCTGCGGGCCGGTTTTTCCGTGCCGTATGCGCGCCGCACTCAGATGGCCGCGAAGCGCTTCTGGCTGACGGGACTCGAGTTCGACTCGCTCACGTGCCGACTTGGCCGCTTCGTACTCCGCACGCCAATCGACCGAGTGGGTCAGGGTCGCCTCTGGCGCGATTCCTTTGCGAATGCCGCCGACGTATGCGGTGGAGATGTGCACGACGTGTGGGGTGCTGCCGCTTGACAACAGTGCGCCATACACGCCGTACGCGCCACCCACGTTGGTGTCGAATGCTTCATCTATCGGGGGATCAAACGACACTGTCGAAGCGCTGTGCAGCACGACGTCGATGTCACTTGGCAGCTCGCCAACACTGCTCAGACTGCCTTCGTGTGCACGAACTCGTGCGTCGAATTGGGCGCGAGCTTCGTCCTCACCGACCGTTTCGATCCACTTCTTGAAGACTGGCTTCCGAAGCAGGTTGCTCAGTCGCGCCTGTCCACTCTGGCTGCCCTTTCCGCGCACGAGCACGGTGATCCGGGTAGCGGGATGGCTCGATAGCAGTCGCTCAAGGATTGCCTGCCCGACAAATCCGGTGCCGCCGGTGAGAAAGATGTGTTCGTTTGTCAGCGTGCCTGTGCCCGTTGTCTTTGCTCGAGTTGTCGTGTTCACAGTCGGGCAGCTTTCCGGATGACAGAAAGTCCGCTCTGGCCGGGAAGCGTGTCCACTCGCGCATCGAGTTCGGCGACAATCTCCGGCGCCAAACCCAAGGCGTGATTGAAAAAGTTGTCTGTCTCGGTTCGTGGTTCCGCTTTGGCACCGATTGGCCACGGGGTCTTCGCGAGACGTCTGCGAGTAAGTCGAGCGGCGCGTGGCGACTCGGCAAGTCGGAAACGAGCTTGCGGTTCGAAGAAACTCAACTGTCTGCGCTTGAGTTTGAGCAGGTGCTCGACAGTCTCAGTCAGTTGCTCGTTTCCTTCGAGGGCGCTGATTCGGGCATACGCGGTCTGGGTGAGCCATTCGTCGACAGTGCCGAGCGTCATATGGAGCGCAATCATCGGCACTCCGACGATATTGCCATAGACGGCTTCGCGAATTGTGCGCTCCGTCGGGGTTCTGAATGGAGCGCGTTCGGGTTCGGTTCCCTCCGGTGCGTGCACGCGCGCGATTTGCTCGAGAGCGTCAGCGATCCAGAACTTCTCATACGCCCAGCTCGTCAGAAAGGCCGTAATTCGAGCATCTTTGTGGGTTGCCGTGATGAGAACGCTGCGCAAGTGCGTCATGGTCGCTCGCTCAACGATCTGTAGGTAGCGCAGCACACGGAGAGTCTCCGGGCTGAGCGGATTGGCCGAGTAGCTCGCGAGCTTGAGGTTGCTGCGATGGCTTCCGGCGGCGGTGTGCGCAAACTCCCGAACGTCAAAGTCAGGAGCCGGATAGTCGCTTCGGTCGATGGGCGCCTCGGTGTACTCAGCCAATCGCATGACCTCCGAAAGCGTGGACACTACGCGCCAAGTCTAGCCAACTGTCGCTACGGTGCCCGTAGCGTAATGTATCAGCCATGGCAACGGCTCTCATCACGGGCGGCACCTCCGGAATCGGAGCCGCGTTTGCCTCTGCCCTCGCCGACCGCGGGTACTCACTCGTGCTTGTTGCGCGAAACGAGGATCGGCTCGCAAGCTCGGCTGCTGCCCTTCGTGAAGCTGGCGGCACAGAAGTTGAGACGATGTGTGCCGACCTCGGCGAGCGTGCTGATGTTGATCGGGTTGCCGCGCGTCTAGAGGAAACTGATCGGCCGATCGAGCTCCTTATTAACTGCGCTGGCTTCGGTGTTCGATCGAAGCTGGTCGACGAACTTGAGGTGCACGAGAAAGCCTTTGCGGTCATGGCGCACGCAATCATGATCCTGAGCGGTGCAGCAGCACGTGCGATGAGCCGTCGGGGCGCCGGTGCGATCGTCAACATTTCAAGCCTGCAGTCATTCCTAACCACGGGTTCATACGCCGCGATTAAGGCCTGGGTCACTTCGTACACTCAGGCTCTTGCCATCGAGCTCCGGCCAGCAGGAGTTCGGGTTACAGCAGTGCTGCCCGGGTGGGTTCGTACCGAGTGGCACGAGCGTGCTGGGGTTGAGCGGGGCTCGCTGCCGGCGTGGCTCTGGGTCGAGCCAGAGCTGGTCGCGCGAGTGGCGCTTCGCGACTCTGCGCGTGGGCGCGTCGTGAGCATACCGAGCGTTCGGTACCGCGTGATCGGGTGGTTTGTTCGGCACCTTCCGATGCCGACAGTTCGGTTCATCTCAGCTCGGCTGAGTTCGTCACGAAATTCAACGAAGCCATCGATGTCCGATGGCCCAGCCACCTCCAGTGTCGGCGGCGGCTCCGAAGTATCTCCCATGAAAAAGGATCAAGGCTGATGGCGAAATCCCGCGACCGATTCGATTCCCCGAGCATCGCAAATGTGCGTTTCGTCGCCCAGCGCGGCATGCTCAAGCCACTCGTATGGTCGCTCGTGCGCGTCTCGGTTCACGGCACCGAGCGCATTGCGAGCCTTGACGCCCCGTTTATCGTCGTTGCCAACCACTCAAGCCACCTCGACGCCCCGCTGATCATCGGCTCGCTTCCCAGGCCAAAAGCACGGTTTCTCGCGGCCGGCGCCGCGGCCGATTACTTCTTTGATGTTCGCTGGCGCAAGTGGTTGACGACGCTGTTCTTCAATGCCTTCGCGATAGAGCGACAGGGCGAGGGCAAGCGCGCTGGGGCATCCAAGGCGCTGCTGGAGCGAGGCGTGCCACTGTTGATCTTCCCGGAGGGTGGGCGCACTCAGACCGGCGAGATGGGGCGCTTCAAGCCTGGCGCCGCAGCCCTATCCATGGCGACGGGTGCGCCTTGCTTGCCAATCGCGATTGTCGGCGCGAGCCTCGCGATGCCACGGGGCGTGAGTTGGCCGAGGCGCGGGCGACACCCGATCGCCGTGGTCTTCGGCGATCCGCTTCGTGCTGCGAAAGGCGAGAACGCAGAAGAGTTTTCACAGCGAGTTGAGGATGTCGTTCGGCAGCTTCACGATTCAATGCCCCTGCCCGGCGTGACGGTGGCTGCTCAGAAGGGAACGCGATGACCGATGTCAAGCACATGAAGTGGTGGGGCTGGGGAATCGACGGCGTCGGATTTCACCACGAAGACAAGCCCGGTTTTGCGCCCTTCGTGCTGAAGGCGGTCGGTCTCGACTTGGGCACAGCTGAGCGAGCAAGCGAACCAGCGTTCGCCGACCTCAAGGTGCCCGCCTCAATTGCGCGGCCAGAGTTCATCGCCCGTCTCGCGGCAATCGTCGGTGAAGACAACGTCTCGATCGACGACAAGTTGCGTGTCATCCACACCTACGGCAAGAGCCTTCGCGATCTCGTTCGTATTCGAAACAACTGGATCGAACGCTCGCCGGACGTCGTGGTGTACCCGGCCAATGAGGCAGAGGTGCAAGGGGTCGTGGATGCCGCGGTCGCATCGAATGCCGTCATTATTCCGTTCGGCGGGGGTAGCAACATCGCCGGCAGCCTTGAACCCTTGCCAGCTGAGTCCAGACCGGTCGTCTCGCTCGACCTTGGCCGGCTTCGCGAAGTCGTCGCGATCGACAAGGACTCGGGGCTCGCTCGCGTCCAGGCTGGATCTCAAGGACCGGATCTTGAAGCCCAACTGAACGCTCAGGGTTGGACGATTGGGCACTTCCCAGACAGCTTCACGCACTCGACCGTTGGCGGCTGGGTCGCCACTCGCTCGTCAGGAATGCAGTCAGACAAGTACGGAGACATCGCCGACATCGCGCGAGGTCTGCGGGTAGTACGACCAGGGGGAGTGCTCGTGTTGCACGCGCTGCCAAGCACCTCAAGCGGGCCGAGCCTTCGAGAGATGATTCTCGGCAGCGAAGGCAAGCTGGGCGTTATCACCGAAGTCACGGTGCAGGTGCACAGAATCCCAGCCAAGCGCGACGTCTACGCCTATTTCTTTCCGAACTGGAAGTCGGGCATCGCGGCAATGCAAGAGATCGCAGAATCGGATGCTGCGCCATCGATTACGAGAATCTCGGACGCCAAAGAGACCGGGTTCTCGCTCGCGACCAGCAAGAACCGCAAGGGCCTCGACAAGTTCATCGCCGGCAAAGTGCTCCCGGGCATCATGAAGTCCAAGGGCTGGACTCTCGAAGACATCTGTCTGTCCTTCATCGGCTATGAAGGCAGTGTTTCTCACGCCAAACTGCAGAAGAAACTTGTCGACGCGATCGTCAAGAAGCACGGCGGATTCGGCGTTGGCAAGGGCCCGGGCATCCTCTATGACCAGAAGAAGTTCGACACACCCTACTTGCGCGACTTCTTGCTCGACATGGGCGCCGCTGGTGACGTTTCAGAGACCGCGGCTCCGTGGTCAAAGCTCGTCGACCTGCACGCCAGCGCCCACACAGCCGCTCAGAAAGCCTACGACTCGATCGGTGCTCAGGGCTGGATCATGTCGCACATGTCCCACTCCTACCGTTCTGGCGCGTGCCTGTACTTTACCTTCGCGTTTGTTTTCGGGGAGGACCCAATCGGCGAGTACGACACCGTCAAGAGTGCGGTTCAACAGGCTTTCGTCGACAACGGCGGCACGATCTCGCACCACCACGGCGTCGGCCTCGAACATTCTCCCTGGCTCAGCCAGGATGTCTCGCCGGAAGGTGTGAAGGTGTTGGCAGGACTGTTCTCGAGTGCCGACCCGATGAACAACTTCAATCCTGGGAAGGTGCTGCCGAACTAGGTGCTGCTGAGCTAGGTGCTGCCGAACTAAGTGCTGGCCACAGCACGGCGAGCACCGACTCGACCCAGGCATCATCGGTCGGGCGGTCGCGGATCATCTCCGCGACGACGACACCGAGGAGGAGGCTGATCACCAGTTCGATGTCGAGGTCCTGTCTGAGCTCACCCGCGAGCGCACGTTCGCGCAGATCCTCGCGAAACGGTCGCGTCGTGGTGCGGATCATGCTCAGCAAGAGTTCGGTGAAGTGCGGGTCTGCATTCGTAATCACGGCACCGACCGTGCCCCGGCCGACGACATCGTCAATGGTGTCGCGCGCGTGTCGGAGCACCCAGCGAAGCGTGTCTTTGGCGGAGAGCCCGGATGGCATCGGCACGGCCGTTGCCGCCGACCCAACGGCCGCGGCCAGGAGTGCCTCACGGTTGCTGAATCGACGGTAAATCGTCGTCTTGGCAACACCGGATGCCGCAGCGACCGACTCCACACTGACCGCGAGGGGGCCGCGGCTTCGCAGAATTCCAAGCGCCGCAGCGGAGATTCGGTCATCGACATCGGCGCCCGCCACACTGCCTCCCGACTTCGACCGAACCAAACCTCTCTCGACATCGTAGTTGTCGAGACTCGGACCATTCAGTCTGGGAGGTCTCGAAAGTCCAGTCGCCGCTCGACGACATCACGAGCCACCTCACGGATCGGGCGCTGCGCGGCGAATGCGTATGCCCGCAACTGAGCGAAGGACTCGGCCGCAGTGAGGCCCAACTGGACGAGAAGGATGCCGGTGGCTTGGTGCACTTCGCGCCATACTGTTGGCGCTGTCGAGCTCACCGAATCGCCATCCGTCTGTGCTGTCCGCATCGCGTCGCTCACGGCCGGGATGGTTGCACGCTTCGTGAGCCGCGCAGCGAGCTGCAGCGCCTCGGGGTCAAGCGCACCAGCCGTCGACCGGTACAGGCCGACCACGCCAACAGCGGCCGCGCCGACGGTCATCGGGAAGGCGAAGAGCGCCCCCACCGGGAGGGACAGCATTGCCTGCCCAAACAACATGGACCCTATCGGGGTTGCGCCACGTACATCAGGGTGCAACACGGGCGTCGCCAGTTGAAAGGCCTCCCATTGCGGACCCTCGCCGAGTTCGAACTGCAACTCATCCAATCGCGCGGCGGTCAGGTCGCTTGTGCAGATCGTTGATTGGCGTCCCTGCTTGTCGAAGACGGAGATCGATGCACCCGTGATCGGGAGTTGCTCAACGAACGGATCGCAGAGGCTTGCGCGACGCTGTCCTGCGTTCTGCGCTACGACATCCACGATCTGGGTGCTCTCGAATTGGCTGAGCCGGCGAGACACCCCGGTGCTCCGTGGCGTGGGTGTCAGTGTACGCCTCGCGCCGCACCGCACCTGTGCGCGGTACACTTCGCTAGTTACATCCGTGTTGTTGGCGGACCATGCTTCATGCACCCGGCTTGCGAAGTGAATTTCGCACACCAGGGGATCGGACTCGACATGGCCACGATGCCTCGAGAGCAGCGAATCAACGAGGCGTTCGTCACCCTTGCTGACACGCTCATCGCAGACTACGACGTCATCGACATGCTCCACACGCTCATCGAGGTGTGCGTCAGTCTGCTCGAAGTCGACGCTGGGGGATTGCTCCTCGCCGATGAAAACGCGGAGCTACAACTTGTCGCCTCGACGAGTGAACAGGTCGGCCTGGTCGAGGTCATGCAGGTTGACGCCGGTATTGGACCGTGCGTGGAGTGCTACCGCTCCGGGCGCGCGCTGTCGGTGAGCGACATCGATGCCGAGCGGGCCCGTTGGCCAGAGTTCAGCGCGGCAGCTCACTCTCAAGGATTTCGGGCAGTGCACGCGACGCCGTTGCGACTGCGCGGCCAAGTGCTTGGCGCGATGAACCTCTTCAGTGCCAAGCCTGGCGCGCTGAATGATCCGGATATCGCGGTCGCTCAGGCGCTCGCGGATGTCGCGACCATCAGCATCCTGCAGGAGCGAACGGCTCGCGAGAGCACCATAGTCACGGAGCAACTTCAGCGCGCTCTCGAATCGCGTGTACTCATCGAGCAAGCGAAGGGTGTTCTCGCGGCCATGGGAATGACAGACGTCGACGAAGCCTTCGTCGCGCTTCGCAACCACGCTCGGCGCAACAACCTGTCGTTGCGAACCGTTGCCGAGGGCGTCACAAACCGCACGATCGATGTGCTTGGCGATGCTGAGCGAGTTCGATCCGGCAAGATTGCCTGATTTCGAATCGGCCTGATTTGGCGGGCTTCAAGGCGCCCGGCCCGTAGAATCGCAATAGTTGCTCAAGACCCCGGTGGCGGATCGCACGTCCGCATTGTGTCCGGAGGCACTGATGTCATCGCTCGAATCCAGCGAAAGTCCGCCGTTGCAAGCGGGATTGAAGGCAGGATTGCCGGCGGGATTGCAGGCGACGGCCGAGTCTGGGGCTGACAGCTTCGCGGCCCAGACAGAGGAATGGCAGCCGGTCGCAGCACTCCGGTCCGCTCCGCAGGAGGCCATTGCTTCGACTTTCGTCGGCGTCGTTCGCAACTGGGTCGGCACCGTTAGCCCGCAGCAACGGCGTGGCCTGCAGTAGCACAGTCGCGGTAGGGGGTGTACAGTACGTTCGATTCCTAAAACTAGCCGAACATCAAGCGGTTCCAGAACACGGGGGGCTCGTATCTATGTCATCTCAACGTCGCTGGGTAACACTCAGCATCACTGTCCTTAGCGCAGGAGCGCTCGTGCTTGCGGGGGCGAGTCCGGCCTCAGCCGCACCGATCGGCCTCGGCGAAGCCACGAGCTTCTCAGTGCTTGCCGGGTCGACGGTCACCAACACCGGTTCTTCGGTGATCAGCGGAAACGTTGGCGTTTCGCCCCTGACGTCCGTCACTGGCTTCTTTCCGCCCGGAATCGTGACCCCTCCGTCGTCGATCTTCACGGCCGCCGCTGCCGCAGGTCCGAAGCTCGCCCTCACGACGGCGTACAACAATGCTGCTGCGGCCGTAGTAACCGGTAACCCTCCGACCGAACTGGGCGGCACCGCGCCCATGCCCGGGGTCTACTTCAACGCCGTAGGCTTCGGTATCACTGCGGGGGCAGGCGCCCTCGTCCTCGATGGCGGTCCAAACGCGGTGTGGATATTCCAGACCGACGACACCCTCATTACTGGCGCCGGGAGTTCCGTGCTGTTGCTTAATGGCGCAAGCGCGTGCAACGTTTTCTGGCAGGTCGGCAGCTCCGCGACTCTTGGCTCTAGTTCGACTATGGTCGGCACGGTAATGGCCGATCAGTCGATCAGCACCGGAGACGGGACGACCGTGGAGGGCCGCCTTCTCGCGCGAATCGCAGCGGTCACCCTCATCAACACGGCGATCACCACGCCGCCAGCCTGCATCGAGGCATCGAGCTTCAGCGGACCGGGTGGGGTTCCACTTCCAGCTGCGGGACCATCCCTCCCGGTCATGGGCGTCGATCTCCCTTGGGTAGCGTGGTCGCTCAGTCTCGTGGCGATCCTAGCGGGGGCGACTGGCGTCGTTGCCGCAGCGGCACGGCGGCGGGCGGCACGGTCTTAGCCAGCAGCACGTCTGCGAGGGCGACGGTTTCCAGGCCGCGCTTAGTCTCGATAACGGCCGTTGCGTCGTTAAGTTCGCTCAACGTCCCTAGCGCGTCCGTGGCGCGTCCGTCCGGCAGGCGGTAGCGCACGACGATGCGAGTGCCAAGTGCGAGTAGCCGCAGGTCAATCACCAGTTGCTCGCCCGGTAGTCCTTGAGGAACACGCCGAAGATGTC
>JBBQLW010000047.1:0-10790 GCA_038328315.1 Actinomycetales bacterium | reverse complement strand
CTGCGCATGCCACCTTCGAGCTTGACCGCGTGCGCTCCGGTCTCCTTCATGAACCGGAAGGCCGTGTGCAGAGCCTCGTCTGGCCCAGTCTCGTACGAGCCGAACGGCATGTCGGCGACAACCAAGGCGCGGCTCACCGCTCCGGCAACGGCTCGGGTGAGCGGGATCAGGTCATCGATCGTGACAGGAAGCGTTGTCGCATAACCGTAGACGTTGTTGCCCGCTGAGTCTCCGACGAGCAGAAAGTCGATCCCGGCTTCGTCGAAAATACCGGCCGTCAGCTGGTCGTAACTGGTCAGACCGGTGATGCGGATGCCGTTGTCTTTCGCACTCTGAAAGTGCCTCGTGCGTACGCGCTTGACTGCATGCTCTGCCATTGTCCGAGTCTAGGCACTCTTGCGAGTCGGTCCCCGATTCAGAGGCTTGGGCGGTACGTGATTGGCAGTCGGCGGTCCCGGCCGAACGCCATACCGCTGATCTTCGGACCGATCGCGCCCTGCCGACGTTTCCACTCTGCCCGATCGACGAGTCGAGTCACAAAGTCGACAGTCTCTGCCTCGAAGCCGAGAGCGATGACATCCTCTCGACCGAGCGCACGCGTCACATAGGCATCCAGAATCGCGTCGAGCACTTCGTATGGCGGGAGCGTGTCCTGGTCGGTTTGGTCTGGGCGCAATTCGGCGCTCGGCGGCTTGTCGATCGAGTTCTCTGGGATGGGCGGAGTGCGCCCCAGCTCAACGGCCTTGGCGTTCCGCCAGCGGGCGAGTTCCCACACGAGCAGCTTCGGCACGTCCTTGATGGGCGCGAAGCCGCCGACCGAGTCACCGTAGATCGTCGAATAGCCGACGGCGAGTTCAGTCTTGTTGCCGGTCGTCAGCACGAGGTGGCCGTGCATGTTCGACAGTGCCATCAGGATGACGCCACGGATGCGCGCTTGCAGGTTCTCGGCCGCGACTCCGGTCAGCGAGAGTTGGCTCTCGACCGGATGCACGAGCTCTCCGATCGGTTCGGTTGTGAAGTTCAGCCCTATTCGTGTCGCGAGATCCTCGGCGTCGCTTCGCGAATGACCTGAGCTGTACTTGCTCGGCATGCTCACGCCGTACACGTTCTCTGCACCGATCGCATCGGCGGCAATTGCAGCACACACGGCGGAATCAATTCCGCCCGAGACTCCAAGCACAGCGGAGCGGAAGCCGTTCTTAGCGGCATAGTCTCTCGTGCCGAGCACAAGTGCGTTCCAAAGTTGCTCGCGGTCGTCCGGCAGTTCGGCGATGGCCGGCGGAGCTGAACCGGCGCCGAGGAGCGCACCTCCTTCGGCTGGCTCGGCTCGAGCGGCTCGTACGCCGAGCCCAATCGTCACGCGATTCGTGTTCGCGGGCAGTTCGGTCAAGGTCGAGGCTGCGACCTCGAGATCGACGACCAAGAGGTGTTCCTGAAACTGCGGGGCGCGTGCGAGCACACCGCCGCTGGCATCGACGACGACGCTGTCGCCGTCGAACACCAAATCGTCCTGTCCGCCGACGATATTCACGTACGCGACGATCGAATCGGTTTCGACGGCGCGCCGTGTCACGAGCGGCAGTCGCACCTCGTCTTTGTCTCGTTCATACGGCGAGGCGTTGATGACGAGTAGT
Source organism: Actinomycetales bacterium (assembly GCA_038328315.1). Taxonomy (GTDB): domain Bacteria; phylum Actinomycetota; class Actinomycetes; order Actinomycetales; family Microbacteriaceae; genus Rhodoglobus. The sequence continues at coordinate 9,156 of JBBQLW010000047.1, read as the reverse complement.
ACGCCAGCGTCGGTGACGGCGACCTTCTCGACCGGGCCGTCGTCACGCCACAGATCCTCACAAATCACCAGCGCGACATCCATTGCCTGCTCGCCGGGAGTCTCTAATCGCATGATCAACAGCTCGTCACCCGGGATGAAGATGCGGTACTCGTCGAAGACCGAATAGTTCGGCAGGTGATGCTTCGCATAGCGCGCGACAACTCGACCGCGGTGCAGCACGCTCGCGCAGTTCTGCGCGATAGCGGTCGGGGCGTTGCTGGCGCCGAGCGACCGAGGTTCGAACGGTCCTTCCGGGTGGCCGACGACGACGACGAGTTCGCCGAGCCCTTCGTCGTTCAGTCTGGTTGCCAACGCAGGCACCGCGGCGCTGGCTGCCTTCAGAAAGCTCGGCCGGGATGCGAGGTCTTCAATCGGGTACCCAGTGATGGCCATTTCGCCGACCGCGAGGATATCGGCTCCACTGCCTACCGCGCGTCGCGACAACTCCAGAATCTGCTCACTGTTGCCTGAAATGTCGCCAACGGTCGGGTTTGACTGGCCTAGAGCCAAGCGAAGCGAGGGCATAGCCAGTAGCCTAATGGGGGTGCCTGAGGCGTCGCGGGAGGCCAGGGAAAGGCTTCGTGGGAGGCCAAGACCCACGGCCAGTTCAGCCATATCACCAGCACGATCGCAACGACCGAGGAGCCCATGGACAAGCAACGTGACTTCGTTCTTCGCACTATCGAAGAGCGGGGTGTCAAGTTCGTGCGCCTGTGGTTCACCGATGTCGTCGGAACCCTCAAGAGCGTCGCCATCACTCCGGCGGAAGTTGAGGGTGCCTTTGCTGAAGGGCTTGGCTTCGACGGCTCCGCGATCGAGGGCTTCACCCGCGCGTACGAAGCTGACATGCTTGCTCACCCGGATCCTTCGACGTTTCAGATTCTCCCGTGGCGCGGCGAGATCGATCCGACCGCTCGGATGTTCTGCGACATCACGACCCCAGACGGCCAGCCGGCGGTGTCCGACCCGCGCAACGTGCTCAAGCGGTCACTCGCGAAAGCCGCCGATCGCGGGTTCTCGTTTTACACGCATCCCGAAATCGAGTTCTACTTGCTCAAGTCACCCAAGCTCGTCAACGGCCAGCCGGAGCCGGTGGACTCGGCAGGGTTCTTTGACAACGTGCCGGGTGGCACCGCGCACGACTTCCGCCGCCGTTCGGTTCGGATGCTCGAAGACCTCGGTATTTCCGTGGAGTTCAGCCACCACGAGGCCGGTCCCGGCCAGAACGAGATCGACCTGCGCTACGCGGACGCGCTCACGACCGCCGACAACATCATGACCTTCCGCACGGTGATCAAGGAGGTCGCGATCGAGCAGGGCGTGTACGCGACGTTCATGCCGAAACCGATGTCCGGGCATCCCGGATCTGGGATGCACACCCATCTCTCGCTGTTCGAGGGCGATGCGAACGCGTTCTACGACGCTGCCGGGCACTACCAGCTTTCGAAGATCGGTCGACAGTTCGTTGCTGGCCTGTTGCACCACGCGCCCGAGATCACGGCGGTCACCAACCAGTTTGTCAACTCCTACAAGCGCCTGTGGGGCGGTGACGAGGCTCCGAGTTTCGTCACGTGGGGCCACAACAACCGCTCGGCTCTCGTTCGGGTTCCGCTCTACAAGCCGAACAAGGGCCAGAGCGCACGCGTCGAGTACCGAGCGATCGACTCCGCGGCCAACCCGTACCTCACCTTCTCGCTCCTGCTTGCTGCGGGACTGAAAGGCATTGAGGAGGGCTACGAGCTGCCGCCAGAGGCGGAGAACAACGTCTGGGAGCTGTCAGACGCGGAGCGCCGCGCCCTCGGGTACAACCAGTTGCCAGCGAGCCTCGACCACGCCGTCTCGCTCATGGAGGACTCAGAACTCGTCGCCGAAACCCTCGGAGAACAGGTCTTCAACTACGTGCTGCTGAACAAGCGTCGCGAGTGGAGCGAGTACCGAGCCCAAGTGACGCCATACGAGCTGGAGAGCAATCTCGAGAGGTTGTAGCACGCCGCAATGTCCCGACAACCGACGACGCTGACGGAGCTTGCCCGGCTCGGATTTTCCGAGTTGGGGCAGACGAGCGAGCGCTTGGATGCGTTAGACGCCCCAGAACTGGTGTCGCATTTCGCTGCCGCCGCCGATCCGGATCAGGCGCTTCGACTTCTCGAGGTGCTGCGAGAGCACGCTCCGAGCCAGCTCAAGCACCTGATTGCCGACGCGGATGCCGCGGCTCGCCTCATCCGCGTGCTTGGAGCTTCTGTGGGTCTCGGTGAGTTTCTCGCGCGCAACCCCAACGAGCTGGCGGCCCTCGGCGAGCCGCTTGCCGAGCCGCAGTCCGAGACCGGGTCGAACTATCAAACCGACCTGCTCGCTGCCGTCGATGCGCTTTCGAGCGAAGCGGCCTGGCTCGCCCTCCGCGTGCGCTATCGGCGACACCTCACGCAACTTGCGGCTTGGGATCTCGAACAGGCAGATCAGGTCGCGGGTGTCTCTGTCGTCGCGGCGGCGCTGGCGGATCTCGCCGGTGCCGCACTGGATGCCGCGCTGGTGGTTGCGCGCCGCGCTGTGAAGTTTCCCGCCTTGGAGGTGGCAGCAACTCGACTGGCGATCATCGGAATGGGCAAGGCCGGGGCGCGAGAGCTCAACTACGTCAGTGACGTTGATGTGATCTTCGTCGCTGAGTCAGGAAGCGAGGAGCTTTCCGACGATCGCACGGTGACGATCGCGACACAGCTTGCGATGCAGACGATGCGTGCAATCCACGAGGTCGGGCGAGAGCCCGGGTTGTGGGAGGTCGACGCGAACCTGCGCCCAGAAGGCAAAGACGGCGCGCTCGTTCGCACGCTCGAATCGCACCTCGCGTACTACGACCGCTGGGCGAAGAGTTGGGAGTTTCAGGCGCTATTGAAGGCGCGACCCCTAGCCGGTGATGTCGAATTAGGCCAGCGGTACGTTGATGCTCTCGCACCGAAAGTGTGGTCGAGTGCATCACGCGAGAACTTCGTCGAGTCGGTGCAGCGGATGCGCGAACGCGTTACTGAGAACATCCCGGCGGATGAACTCGACGTGCAACTCAAGCTCGGACCCGGCGGCTTGCGCGACGTGGAGTTCACGATCCAGTTGCTGCAACTCGTGCACGGCCAGACCGACGACAACGTTCGCCAGACGGCGACCCTGCCCGCCCTGATCGCCCTTGCAGAGCACGGCTACATCGGCAGGGTCGAGGCGGCAGAGTTCTCGGGCGACTACCGTTTCCTGCGGCTTCTCGAGCACCGACTCCAACTGTCCCGGCTTCGCCGAACCCACCTCATGCCGACCGACCAAGAGCAGCTCCGGATTCTTGCACGTGCGAGCGGGCTCGCGACGACGGCAGACGATCTGACCGCCAAGTGGACCCGCACCAAGCAAGCGGTGCGTACCCTCCACGAGCGGCTGTTCTACCGGCCACTGCTCTCTGCCGTTGCGGCTCTCCCAGACGATGGCCTCCAACTCTCAAGCGAGCAAGCCGAGGCTCGCCTCGCCGCGATTGGTTTTCGGGATGCTCGCGGCGCGCTCATTCACATCGCGGCCCTCACGGCCGGCGTATCGCGGCGAGCGATCATCCAGCGAAACCTCCTGCCCGTGATGCTGCAGTGGTTTGCTGCCGGAGCCGACCCCGACCACGGACTGCTCGCATTTCGACGCCTGAGCGAAGATCTCGGCGAGGCGTACTGGTTCCTGCGCATGCTCCGCGACTCGAGTACCGCCGCGCAGCGCCTGACTGAAGTGCTGAGCGGCTCTAGGTTCGTCGGGGCGATATTCGAGCGCATCCCAGAAGCCGCGGCGTGGCTCGAAAACGACGATGAACTGCGGCCCCGGCCATTCGGCGTGCTCCTCGAGGAATCTGCAGCCATCGTGGCCAGACACGAGGGGGATGACGCGGCTGCTGCACTCGCGCTTCGCACCGCGCGACGGCGAGAGGTCTTGCGCCTCGCGCTCGGTGCGATCCTGGGGGTCGTCAGCATTGAGGAACTCGGCAAGGGCCTCTCCGACATCACGACGGTCCTTCTGAGCGGAGTCCTCTCGTTGGCTCACCGCTTCGGTGACGGGATCGAGTTCGGCATCATCGCGATGGGGCGGTATGGGGGAGCCGAGCTTGGCTTCGGCTCTGATACCGACGTGATGTACGTGTATCGGGCGGCCGGAGTATCCGATGAGGAAGCGCAGCAGCGGGCCGAGGCCATCGTGCATACGCTCAGCCGGCTCACCGAGGACTTGCTCGTGCCGCTTGACCTTGACCTTGGCCTCAGGCCGGAGGGGCGCAACGGGGCGATCGTGCGGTCACTGGAAAGCTATCGGGCATATTACGAGCGCTGGTCGCTCACCTGGGAGGCGCAGGCGCTCCTGCGAGCGCGACCTGTTGTAGGGGACAGCACGGTGCTCACTGAGTGGGAGCAGTTGGTCAATGATGTGCGCTATCCGGAGGTGATCGCGGAGCAGGACATCCGGGAGATCAAGCGGATCAAGGCTAGGGTCGAGACCGAGCGGCTGCCGCAGGCGGCCGACCCGACCCGTCACGTCAAGCTTGGACGCGGCTCGCTGAGTGACGTCGAGTGGTTCGTGCAATTGCTGCAGCTCGAGCACGGCGCGCGCGTTGAGGGATTGCGGACGACGTCGACCCTGCGGGCGCTTGCCGCCGCCGAGAACGCTGGTCTCGTGACCACTGCCGACGCTGCCAGACTGCACAATGCGTGGATGCTCGCCTCTCGTGCCCGTTCTGGAATGACACTCTGGACGTCCAGAACCTCCGACGTGCTCCCAACCGACCGTCGCGCGCTCGAAGGCGTTGCCAGACTGCTCGAGTACGCACCCGGTTCCGCGAGCATCTTCGAGGATGACTACCTGCGCACTACGCGGCTCGCCCGCCAAGTTTTCGAGAAGCGGTTTTACGGCACCCAGCGCGGCCGAGCCACGACGGGCTGATCACGCGAATTGCGCCCTCGGCGTGTCGTTTTCTGCAATAGCCGGCTGAAGCGACCCTGTTACTCGCAGACGCTGGCGGGCTCCGTCTCTCGCGGTAGCGGTTATGGCGCTGACTGTGCTCAGTGGCTGTGCCGGGGAGCCGATCGCAACGCCTTCGCCGAGCACGACAGCACCGCAGATGCCGACGGCGGCGCCAACGCGCACTGCGGATCCCACGGTCATGCCCGAGAATCGCTTCGGTCTTCCTTGCGATGAGTTATTGGCGCCAGATGAACTCACGCGCCCATTCGGCATGCCACTCGAATTGCGATTACCAACCGGTTTCGGGAGAGTGGATGTCCCCGCTCTGATCCAAGACGGGACGCTTCTGTGCCGATGGGGTGACGGCACCTTCCTCGACGACTCGGGCACAGCCTTCACGGTGACAGCCGCACCCCGAGGCGCGAAATCGTTCGATGAGATTGTCGCGCTCGCCCTAGGCGGTCCTTTTCTTTACACCGCCGTCGAGGTAGTCGGCCCGTGGGATCGCGGACTCGCGGAATGCTCTCCACCCGACGGTTCAGGATTCGCGGGGGTCTTCTGCGCTTGGACCGAGCAGGTCGGTGAATTGTGGGTCGTCTTGGAACTTGACAGACTTGGTGCCGACCAGGTGGAGGCCAATCTGACTGGCGAGCCACTAGCGGGCGTGACTCCCCGCGAGGATTCGGCTGCTTCAGCGCTGGTCGCTCGTGTCGTCCAACAAATTGCAAACGCAAACGGTGGCGAGGTTCTTGCCGTTGAAAATCAGCTCCCCCCCCTTGCGCAACGCTGGCCGATTGGAACCTGATCGGGGATCAGGTCGGACTCCCACTGACTTCGCTCGAGACCAGCTCGGAAAGCCGCGGCTCGACGAGCGCAGGGGTCTCGGGCCAAGCTCTCGACGAGATGGTGTTCATCGCGATGGATCACCAATCCGCTCGTTCGTGCCAACTCGAGTTCGGTGTCTTCGACGATGCTGCCCGGCCAACCTACATCCGGGTCGGGGTTGTACCCGGCGGTGCTTGGGTTCCGGGCACCAACTTGTGGTGGGGCCTTGGTGCAGAACGTTGCGGTCCCTTCGAGGGTGGACCAATCTGCGAGCTCAGCTAGGCGGTTGGCTCAACTGGCGTCTACGTGGCTGCAACTGGAACGGTCTACGAAGGCGTGCCAACGAAAGTGCTCGCCGAGATAGCACGAGCACTGGGTTAGGGAGCTGGCTTCTCAGGTGATATCGCAGCTCCCTGCTTGACCGGTGCCCGTGCCAGAGCGTTGAGTGGTGTCGACGGGTGAATGACTCCTGGGCGTGGAAGGGTCATTGGCCACTGCGCGCCAACCGTGGTTGATGAAGCGGACGAGCCGACGTCGCGCACGAGCGCGTTGCGGCGGCGCTTAGGGGGCGCCCGGGAGGGTCTCACATGCGATGAGGTCGTTGTCGCCATCCAGCCGCGCAACGTCGCCATAGAGAGCGTAGTACTTCTCAAACCAGTCCTGCGCTTCGCGCCACGTCGCAAAGTCTCCACAATTCTTAGTGTTCCCGGGATTGCCGGGTGGTGGGGGAGGCGGCGGTGGCGGGGCTGGCTGCACGTCAGAGCAGCGCGTGTTGGCAACGACAGCGTCGCTGACAGCCGAAGTCCCTCCCATGATGACTCTCGTTGAGAGAGTGAGAGCGCTGGCCGCGCTGTGAATTGAGTCTGGAACGCACTCAGCCAGCGTGATGAATAGCGGAGCCTGCAGCTGGCCCGCGAGTGCTGCCGCCGCGAGTGCATCCGGAAAGTTCGCTCCAGTGGCGAAGAATCCGACGTTCGCGTCGGCGGTAAAGAAGGCACCGTTTATGGTCGCGGCCGTTTCGTAACGGTTTGCGCCACCGTAGCGGTCTACCTCAAATCCAAGGTTCAAAAGTTGGGACTCGATCCCAAGCGAGACCGCGTTTGCTCCGCCAGCGATTGCCACCGATCCAACTTCGAGATCCTCAAGAGTGCGCAACGTGTCTAGATCCAAGGTTGGCAGTGACCCGTCCACGAGAATCACCGGCGCATCGTTTGAGCCCGCGGCTCCCGTCGCGGCGAGCGCGTCGGCGAATCCGCGACCAGTGGCCAGGAATACGGTCGACGAACTGTCGAAGGCGTCATCAACGATTGCAAGGCCGGTCGAGTACCGATTGGATCCGCCAAGCCTCGTTGTGTTTGCAACGGCGCTGAGGGCTGCGAGTACCGCATCACTGACGGCACCAGTGCCCCCCACCACCACGATTGCCTTTGGAGCGAGTCTGCGTACTTCCGCCTCCACCTCGGGAGTGAGGGCACCTGGTGGCGTTAGCACGAGTGGCCCGCCGCGGGCAGCGGCGGCAGCCGCTGCTGACAACGCGTCCGGAAAATTGACGCCGGTGGCCACGTACAGCACCGGCACACCCGGTGCGAAGCGTTGTGACACAGCGAGCGCCGTGTCGTAACGGCTAGCGCCAGAAAGTCGGGTGACTCCACTGTCGAACGGCGTGATGATCGTCTGGCCCGGATTGTTCGAGTCGGGAGGTGCGATTACATTCAATTGCAACGGCAAGTTAATGGAGAGAGAGCCACACGCTCCTGAGAGCACCGCCAGATATGTGGCCATCTCGCCAGGGTCAACAGTGAGGCTCCAGCGGTACTTGATCAGGGCCCAAGAGGTCACATATTCGCATATGAACTCGGCGCGAGGAGGAAGCCACTGTGCAGGATCCCACGCGGACTTCTGGCCGTTCACCGCTGCGGTCACAGCTGACAGCACATACGGCACGTCGACGTCGTTTGCAAAGGCCTTGCGCATCGCGGCTGTCCAACTCCATGCGCCAGATCGCCACGCTTCGCTCAGTGCGACCATGTGATCTATATCCAGCAGCGAGGGATCCGTGTACGTTGCACCGTCCATCGCGGAATACCAGCTCCCACCGGTAAGCGCGCAGCCCGTGCCGACGGTCACCGCCGAGAGCGACTCCTCGATGAGTACTTCTCTTCTGGTGTCGCACCCGTCACCATCGGCATCAATCCAATGTTCAAACAGTGACCGATCGTAGGCGGGGAAGCTGACGTCGGCCGAAGCCTGAAGCATCCCAGGCAAGCTAGACGCCAGTACGGTGCTCGCTCTCGCGGGACCGGTCGGCACGAGTGCCACTCCGACAACGGCCGCGAACGCGATCGCTGCGATCATCCTGTGACGCACGCCCGCTCTTTTCTCCAGACGATTCCTCGACAATTGCGAGTCTACTGGCCCTTTGCTCTTGAGTATTCACTTGACTCGGAGATTTGCTTTGACGGAGATTGGTCCGCACGACCGGCCATGGCCGACTCTGTTGACGAAGATGATGCGGTCCCTCAGCGAGTGCCAAACAGCAACGGCCGCACCCCGAAGGGTACGGCCGACGCTGAAGCGCTCGCGTTATACCGAGAAGTACAGCTCGTACTCGAACGGGTGTGGACGCTGCGACGACGGGATGATTTCCTTCTCGCGCTTGTACGCGATCCAGGTTTCGATCAGATCCTTGGTGAAGACGTTGCCCTCGAGCAGGAACTCGTGGTCGTCCTCGAGCGCGATGAGCACTTCGGCGAGCGAACCGGGAACCTGGGGGATGAGCTTGGCCTCTTCGGGCGGCAGCTCGTACAGGTCCTTGTCAACTGGCTCGTGCGGCTCAATCTTGTTCTTGATACCGTCGAGGCCAGCCATGAGTTGGGCCGCGAATGCGAGGTACGGGTTACCGGAGGCATCCGGGGCACGGAACTCGATCCGCTTGGCCTTCGGGTTCGTCCCGGTGATCGGGATGCGAATCGACGCCGAACGGTTGCCTGCCGAGTAGACGAGGTTGACGGGCGCTTCGAAACCTGGCACCAAGCGACGGTAGGAGTTCAGGGTCGGGTTCGTAAACGCGAGTACCGCTGGCGCGTGCTTCAGCAGCCCGCCGATGTACCAGCGAGCAACGTCGCTGAGGCCGCCGTAGCCCTTCTCGTCATAGAACAGGGGCTTGCCGTCACTCCAGAGCGATTGGTGGGTGTGCATGCCGGAACCGTTATCGCCGAACAGCGGCTTCGGCATGAAGGTTGCAACCTTGCCCCACTCGAGCGCCGTGTTCTTGACGATGTACTTGAACTTCAGGATGTCATCGGCCGCATGAACCATCGTGTCG
>JBBQLW010000046.1:0-10802 GCA_038328315.1 Actinomycetales bacterium | reverse complement strand
CACTCGCAAGTACTCCGCCGAGGGATCAGTAGCGACCGCTGACGGGAGAGCGACATCGGGCGTTCCGATTGCGTCGAATGACGCGCACAAACGGCGGGACCCGAATGAGACTGTGGCTCCACGCTCCGCGATCGATGATTGGGACTCGCTCAGTAAGGGTGATGACCCGACTCGTAGGTAGTGTCAGCCCCGACAGTGGCGCAGTCCGCCGCTCTGCTTATCGGTAGAATTGGGTCAATCGCACGAAACGGAGCACCGAAGAATTATGAGCGCTGAGTCTGATCCCGGACATGGAAACTCGCCCGCTGCTTGGATCGCTGTAACCATCATTATCGTCGCTTTCGCTATTGGCACACTTGGCTATTGGTTTGACCTCTCTTGGTTGGTTTGGGCATCGGTCGGTCTCGCCGGGGTTGGTGCCTTGAGTGGCTACGTGATCGCCAAAGCCGGCTACGGTGTCGGCGGCGACAAGTTGACTTCAAAGAGCCACATCTAACGTGCTTGACGAACTTGTTGGAGGCGCACTCGCGGACGCCGCCGTACGTCGCGCGCGCCGCCCGCTCAATCAGGTCGAAGCGGAGGCACTAGCCCAGACGCCTCCCCTTGACGCCCTTGCCGCCTTGGCGCCTCGAGAGAGCGTGCATATCATCGCGGAAGTGAAACGCTCTAGTCCCTCGAAGGGCACACTGGCGGCGATCGCGGATCCAGCTGCGCTTGCGCTCGACTACCAGAGCGGTGGGGCGAGCGCGGTGAGCGTGCTCACCGAGGGTCGAAGATTCGGTGGCTCACTTGAGGACCTTGTCGCTATTCGTCACGCCGTGCGCATCCCCGTCTTGCGCAAGGACTTCATCGCTGAGCCGTACCAACTCTTCGAAGCACGGGCCGCGGGCGCAGACCTCGCGCTCTTGATCGTCGCCGCTCTCGACAACGCCACGCTCACCGAGTTGTTCAAGCTCACAAACGAATTGGGGATGACAGCGTTGGTTGAAACTCACAGCGCGGATGAAGTTGAACGAGCGCTCGATCTCGGTGCTGACCTCATCGGTGTCAATGCTCGTGACCTGAGCACATTCGAGCTCGATCAGGACCTGTTCGGCTCTCTTGCCGTCCGCATACCCAGCGGGGTCATTCGAGTTGCGGAATCAGCCGTGCAGTCCGCGGCGGATGTCGCGCACTACCGCCGAGCCGGCGCTGACGTCGTACTGGTTGGCGAGGCACTGGTGACGAGTGACCCTGTTGCAACCCTCAGCGAATTCCTGGCCGTCTGATGGCGCTCCGCGACGAACTCGGGCCGTACTTCGGCGAGTATGGAGGCCGTTACGTTCCAGAGTCGTTGATCGCCGCCCTCGACGAACTCGACGCGGCATACACTGCCGCGAAGTCAGATGCGGCATTTGCTGCAGAGCTCAGCGGGTTGCACGCCACGTACACCGGACGACCCTCGATCATCACCGAAGTGCCAAGGTTTGCTCAGCACGCCGGCGGCGCTCGCGTGATCCTCAAGCGGGAAGATCTGAATCACACTGGCTCGCACAAGATCAACAACGTACTCGGCCAAGCACTCCTTGCGCGACGCCTTGGTAAAAAGCGGCTTATCGCCGAGACCGGTGCTGGTCAGCATGGCGTCGCAAGTGCAACCGCAGCGGCGCTCTTCGGTATGGAATGTGTCGTCTATATGGGCGAAGTTGACACCGAACGCCAAGCCCTTAACGTTGCCAGAATGCGGCTGCTCGGCGCAGAGGTCATCCCGGTCACGACGGGTTCACGCACGTTGAAGGATGCAATCAACGATGCGCTGCGGGACTGGGTCGCGAACGTCGACACCACCCACTATTTACTCGGCACTGTCGCCGGTCCGCATCCGTTCCCGGTCATGGTTCGCGATTTCCACAAGATCATCGGAGAAGAGGCTCGACAGCAGGTGGTCGAGTTGACCGGTCGGCTTCCGGATGCCGTCACGGCCTGTGTTGGTGGTGGGAGCAACGCCATGGGAATCTTCCACGCCTTCCTGGATGACCCCGATGTCGCGCTCTACGGCTACGAGGCTGCTGGCGACGGGCACCTTACCGAACGTCACGCCGCCACCATCACCCGCGGCCGCCCGGGAGTGCTGCACGGCGCTCGCAGCTACCTGCTTCAGGATGCCGATGGCCAGACCGTAGAGTCGCACTCGATCTCCGCTGGCTTGGACTATCCGGGCGTCGGACCGGAGCATTCCTGGCTCAACGACATCGGTCGGGCGCACTACCTGCCGATCACAGACGACGAGGCGATGCAAGCAATGCGGTTGCTGAGTCGCACTGAGGGGATCATTCCGGCAATCGAAACCGCGCATGCGCTCGCCGGAACAATGAAGCTGGGGCTTGAGCTCGGACCTGAAGCGACGATTCTTGTGAATCTCAGTGGTCGTGGCGACAAAGACATGGAGACAGCCGGCAACTATTTCGAATTGTTCGACCGTACAGCAGAAGAGCAACTCACAGCAGGACGAGCATGACGACGGTTGCGGAGGTCTTGGCGCGGCGTAATGACTCCGCGTCTGGAGCACTCATCGGGTACCTGCCCGCCGGCTACCCTACGCTCGACGTAAGCGTGGATGCCGCGATTGCCCTTGCCGAGAACGGCGTCGACATCATCGAACTCGGTTTGCCATACTCCGATCCGGTCATGGACGGCCCCGTCATTCAGAGAGCCACCCAGACCGCCCTTGCCGGCGGCTTCCGCCTGCAAGACGGTTTCGACGCGGTTGCCGCGATCACCGCCCGCGTGGACGTGCCAGTGCTGATGATGACCTATTGGAATCCTGTGCTGCAGTTCGGCGTCGAACGATTTGCCGACGAACTCCTTGCAGCGGGGGGCGCTGGCCTCATCACTCCGGACTTGATCGCGGACGAAGCAGCACTGTGGCTCGCGGCATCCGACAGAACCGAGCTCGAGCGGGTGTTTCTTGCGGCACCGTCCTCGACGGATGTGCGCCTGGAACAGGCATCGAAGCGCAGCCGAGGCTTCGTCTACGCCGTATCGACCATGGGCATAACGGGTGCTCGGCGCGATGTGGACTCCGCTGCTCGCGGCCTCGTTCGTCGGCTGCGAGAGGCCGGGTCGACTCGTGCTTGTGTCGGACTCGGTATCTCCACTGCTGACCAAGTTCGCGAGGTGCTTGAGTACGCCGATGGTGCGATTGTCGGCTCTGCGCTCGTGTCAGCACTCACCGACGGCGGCGTTGCGGCGGTCGGCCGCACGGCTGCCGCCCTGTCCGCCGGTACTAGGCTGACCTAGTTGTCTCGCTGAAAGGAGTTCCCCGTGTCGCTTATGCTCACCGGCATCCCGAGCCCGCCAAGCGAATGGCAGTTTTTCAATGTGTCTGCTTGGATTCAGTCGACCTTCGGGCTTGAACTGCCGTTCACGCTACGCATCTACGTGTATGCGATAAGCATTCTCGTGGGGATCGTCGCGGCAACCATCCTCACGAATCGTCGCTTGACCCAACGCGGAGGCGAGCCGTGGATCGTTATTGACGTGATCATTTGGGCGATCCCGCTCGGACTCGTCGGTTCACGGTTGTGGCACGTCGTTACCCACCCGGACGACTACTTTGGTCCAGGAAAAGAACTCATCAAGATTCTGTTCATCTGGGAAGGCGGAGTCGCAATCTTCGGTGGGCTGCTTGGTGGCGCGATCGGGGCGTATATAGGCTGTCGAATTGCCGGATTGCGACTCTGGAGTTTCGCGGATGTCCTTGCCCCTGGGATGCTGCTCGCTCAAGCATTTGGCCGCCTCGGGAACTACTTCAACCAGGAACTGTATGGACTACCGACGGATTTGCCATGGGGTCTCCAGATAGACGCTGATAATGTCGCGTTCCCGGTCGGACTTCCGCCGGACACGCTCTTCCATCCAACGTTCCTCTACGAGATGATCTGGAACGTTGTCGGCATTGTGTTCCTCCTAGCGATGGAACGGCGCTACCGGCTAGTCAGGCGCGCGGTCGGAGCGCTCAGTGTTCCTTTACCGGTTGGCGACCCGGTTCGCAGGTTGCAGTGGGGCAAAGTCTGGGCGCTGTACATGATCTGGTATGGACTTGGCCGCGTCGTCTTCGAATCCATTCGAATCGACCCGAGCGAAATCATCCTCGGCTTGCGAGTCAATGTGTGGGGCGCGCTCTTGGCAATCGCTCTCGGCGTGATCCTGTTTGCGCTTCAGTCTCGCAACCACACTGGTCAAGAACCGGGCGTGTACGTGCCGGGTCGCGAATGGATTCCAGAGGGTGCGGTAGACTCGGGAGAGACCTATTCAGACAGTGACGATATCGGCGATGACGCCAAAATTGCCGTCACACCCTCGTCCTCTTAGGTCGTGAGAACGAGTAACTCTCCTGCAGCAAAGCTCGCCACAAGCGGAATGTTTCACCTGAGTCCTGATAACCGGGACTGATTCCCACGTGGGCCATTGACGTCCCGCTTCGCCCGTGCTCCAACGTGAGGTCGGTCTCGATGACCCTAAAACCACCCTTCGAACGCTTCAGCGTCCTGCCTGCTGCTGCTGGGCTCTATGACCCGCGCAACGAGCGTGACGCGTGCGGACTGGCCATGGTTGCGACGCTTCGCGGCACGGCAGGTCACGACATCATCACAACTGCGCTCACTGCACTGCGCAATCTTGAGCACCGCGGCGCCGTCGGATCGGACGCCGGTACTGGCGACGGAGCGGGCATCATCACGCAGGTTCCCGACACGTTCTTGCGCGCAGTCGCCGACTTCGAACTTCCGCCGGTCGGGCGCTACGCGGTCGGGATGGCTTTCCTTCCGAAGGATGCGGCGGAACGAGAGCTCGTCAAGTCGGGCGTAGCCGCGATTGCTGGAAGTGAAGAACTCACCGTTCTCGGCTGGCGCGAGGTCCCGGTACGGCCAGACGTGATCGGTTCGCTTGCGCGAGAGGCGATGCCTGCCTTCGAGCAACTCTTTCTCGTGTCGACTCGCACCGACGAACGCGGTCCAGTCGGTGGCATTGCTCTCGAACGCCAGGTGTTCCGGCTGCGCAAACGGGCTGAACACGAACTGCACGCGTATTTCCCATCCCTGTCTTCACGCACGCTTGTGTACAAGGGCATGGTTACTACCCTGCAACTCGAGCCCTTTTATCCCGATCTCTCGGATGAGCGCTTCGCGTCGAAACTTGCCCTTGTTCACTCGAGGTACTCGACGAACACGTTCCCATCGTGGCCACTCGCCCAGCCGTTCCGCATGATTGCGCACAACGGCGAGATCAATACGATTCAGGGAAACCGCAACTGGATGCGCGCGCGCCAATCCCAGCTCGAGAGTGAAACGCTCGGCGATCTGAAACCGCTGCTGCCGATCAACACTCCGGGTGCGAGCGACTCGGCCTCGTTTGACGAGGTCGTCGAACTGCTCAACCTTGCTGGACGGAGCCTGCCGCACGCCATGATGATGATGGTTCCAGAGGCATACGAGAACCAACAGGATGTCGACCCGACCCGGCGCGCCTTCTACGAGTACCACTCGATGCTGATGGAGCCGTGGGACGGGCCGGCTGCACTCGTCTTCACAGACGGTTCGCTCGTTGGTGCAACGCTCGACCGCAATGGTCTGCGGCCCGGTCGCTACCTTGTTACCGATGACGGGCTCGTTGTGCTTGCTAGCGAAATTGGCGTCTTCGATGTTGACCCGAGCAGGGTTGTGCGTAAGGGCCGTCTTCGGCCGGGAAAGATGTTTCTCGTTGACACCGCTGAAGGTCGAATCATCGAGGATGACGAGGTCAAGGCCGAGCTCGCAGCATCCAAGCCATGGGCAGAATGGCTCGACGCTGGGCGGATCGCACTCAAAGACTTGCCTGAGCGGGAGCACATCGTGCACACTCCCGCATCGGTGGGTCGCCGCCAGCGCACCTTTGGCTACACCGAGGAAGAACTGCGCATGCTAGTGATGCCAATGGCTCAGAATGCTGCTGAACCCCTTGGCGCAATGGGATCAGACACCCCGATTGCCATTCTTTCTGACCGCCCGCGGTTGCTGTTTGACTACTTCACCCAGCAGTTTGCGCAAGTCACGAATCCGCCACTCGACTCCATTCGCGAAGAAGTCGTAACCTCAATGAAGCTTGGACTCGGTCCTGAGCGCAATCTTCTGACCGCAACCCCAGAGCATGTGCGTCAGGTAACCCTTGACTTTCCAGTCATCGACAATGACGAACTCGCCAAGATTCAGCACATCGACTTGCGCGCTGGCAGCGCGCGCACCACAACCGTCAAGGGCCTGTACCGGGTCGACAAGGGACCAAAGGCGATGGAGAAGCGCCTAGCCAAAATGTGCATCGAAGCTGATGAAGCGATTGAACGCGGCGCTGAGTTTCTCGTGCTTTCAGACCGAGACTCGAACAAGGACCTCGCGCCGATTCCATCCCTCCTGATGCTCGCAGCGGTGCACCACCACTTGATTCGGGCTGAGACTCGAATGAAGGTCGGGCTTATTGTCGAAGCCGGCGACGTGCGCGAGGTCCACCACGTCGCGCTCCTGGTTTCGTACGGGGCATCCGCAATCAACCCGTATCTCGCGATGGAAACCGCAGAAGAACTCGTTCGCTCTGGAATGATCCAAGGCATCACTCCCGAGACGGCTGTGCGCAACCTCATCAAGGCGCTCGGCAAGGGTGTGCTCAAGATCATGTCGAAGATGGGCATCTCGGTCGTCGGGTCGTATGCGGGCGCTCAGGCCTTCGAAGCAGTCGGCTTGAGTCAGGACCTCGTCGACCAGTACTTCACCGGAACCTCGAGTCTGCTCGGTGGCGTCGGGATCGACATCATCGCTGCCGAGAATGCTTCGAGACACTCGGCCGCCTACCCGGAGGACGGCGCGGGACAAGTGCACGAACGACTCGCGATCGGCGGCGAGTATCAATGGCGTCGGGAAGGACCTCCCCATCTCTTCAACCCGGATACCGTGTTCCGTCTGCAGCATTCAACCCGCACCCGCAGATACGACATCTTCCGTGAATACACCAAGCTCGTCGACGAGCAAGCTGAGCGGCTCATGACGCTCAGGGGACTGTTCAAGATCAAGACAGGGTTGCGGCCAGCAGTGCCACTTGACGAAGTGGAATCAATCGAGTCCATCATCCGGCGGTTCAATACGGGCGCCATGAGCTACGGCTCGATCAGTCAAGAAGCGCACGAGACACTCGCCATCGCCATGAACCAAATCGGCGGCAGATCAAACACTGGCGAGGGGGGCGAAGACGTCGAGCGACTGCTCGACCCTGCTCGGCGAAGTGCAATCAAGCAAGTGGCATCCGGTCGCTTTGGGGTCACGAGTATGTACTTGACTCACGCCACGGACATCCAGATCAAGATGGCGCAAGGCGCTAAGCCTGGCGAGGGTGGACAACTTCCGGCAAACAAGGTCTACCCGTGGATCGCGCGTACCAGACACGGCACCGCCGGAGTTGGTCTCATCTCGCCACCGCCTCACCATGACATCTACTCGATCGAAGATCTCAAGCAGTTGATCTTCGATCTCAAGCGGGCCAACCCGGATGCTCGAATCCACGTCAAGCTCGTGAGCCAGTCCGGCATCGGTGCGGTTGCTGCCGGCGTGACGAAGGCGAAAGCCGATGTCGTGCTCATCTCAGGTCACGACGGTGGCACCGGGGCGAGTCCACTCAACTCGCTCAAGCATGCTGGAACACCGTGGGAGCTTGGGCTTGCCGAAACGCAGCAGACGCTGATGCTCAACGGCATGCGCGATCGGGTGGTGGTGCAGGTTGACGGCCAGATGAAGACCGGACGTGACGTCATCATCGGTGCACTC
The DNA here is from genome assembly GCA_038328315.1 of Actinomycetales bacterium. Classification (GTDB taxonomy): domain Bacteria; phylum Actinomycetota; class Actinomycetes; order Actinomycetales; family Microbacteriaceae; genus Rhodoglobus. The sequence goes on along the minus strand of JBBQLW010000046.1, from coordinate 2,976 downwards.
TTGGGAGCCGAGGAATTCGGTTTCGCGACCGCTCCGCTCGTGGTTTCAGGCTGCATTCTTATGAGGGTCTGCCACCTTGACACCTGCCCCGTTGGAGTTGCATCTCAGAACCCAGAATTGCGCGCGCGTTTCACCGGCAAGCCAGAGTTTGTGGTCAATTTCTTTGAGTTTCTCGCCCAGGAAGTTCGGGAGTATCTCTCAGAACTCGGATTCCGAAACCTCGAAGAAGCGATCGGAAAGGTCGAGATGCTGGATGTTGATCGGGCGATGGACCACTGGAAGGCTGATGGCCTTGATCTGTCGCCGATTCTGGTTGGCCCTGAGTTCTCAGACACTGAGCCGCGCACAAACCGGCTAGCTCAGGATCACGAGCTCGAGAAGCACTTCGACCAGAAGCTCATTCAGCTGAGCAGCGAGGCACTCGAGAACGGTACTCCCGTCACGATAGAGCTACCCATCCGCAATACGGAGCGCGCAGTCGGTACGCTGCTCGGCCACGAAGTGACGGTGCGCCACGGCGAGAACGGGCTCCCGAACGGCACCATCGACGTGAAGCTCACTGGCACTGCCGGACAGTCACTCGGGGCATTCATGCCGTCGGGCATCACGCTCCGCCTCGAGGGCGACAGCAACGACTATGTCGGCAAGGGGTTGTGCGGTGGCGAGGTCATCATCCGGCCGAACCGAGCCAGCCTGTTCAAGGCAGAGCAGAACGTTATCGCTGGCAATGTCATCGGCTACGGTGCAACTCAGGGCAGCATGTTCATCCGAGGAATCGTCGGCGAGCGCTTCCTGGTGCGGAATTCCGGAGCGACCGCTGTTGTCGAGGGTGTCGGAGATCACGCACTCGAGTACATGACTGGCGGGCTCGCCGTGATTCTCGGAAGCACCGGCCGCAACCTCGGTGCTGGCATGTCCGGCGGCACGGCCTACGTCTACGACCTCCGGACCGAACGTGTCAATCCCGACGCCGTGGCCTCAGGCGAACTTGAGTTGTTGCGGTTGGGTGGCGCCGACGTCGAGATTCTGCGCGACCTCCTCCAGCGTCACTTCGACGAGACCGAGTCGGTCGTCGCCGCCAGAATGCTCGACGACATGACTGCAACAGCCGCACGATTCACCAAGGTGATGCCGCGCGACTACGCGGCCGTGCTCGCGACAAGGCAGACCGCAATCGAAGAGGGACTCGACCCCGATGGCGATGTTGTCTGGTCTCGCATTATGGAGGCCACCGGTGGCTGACCCGAGGGGCTTCCTCAAGGTGCAGGAACGCGAGACGCCGGTGCGGCGGCCGGTGAGCATCCGACTCATGGACTGGAAAGAGGTCTACGAGCAACAGGATCAAGCTCAATTGCGACGTCAGGCGGGGCGATGCATGGACTGCGGCATCGCGTTCTGTCATCACGGATGCCCGCTCGGCAACCTCATTCCAGAGTGGAATGACATGGTCAGGCGAGGAGATGGCGCTCAGGCGATCGAGCGACTGCACGCCACGAACAACTTCCCGGAGTTCACCGGCAGGCTCTGTCCAGCACCGTGTGAGAGCTCGTGTGTACTGGGCATCAATCAACCCCCCGTAACGATCAAGCAGGTCGAGGTCTCGATCATTGACGAGGCGTTTGCCAACGGCTGGGTCACGCCACACCCGCCGGAGCGACTCACCGGAAAGACCGTTGCCGTCGTCGGTTCGGGGCCAGCCGGGCTCGCGGCGGCGCAGCAACTGACGAGGGCAGGGCACACCGTTGCCGTCTTCGAGCGAGACGACCGCATCGGCGGGCTTCTTCGCTATGGCATTCCCGATTTCAAGATGGAGAAGAAGCACATCGAGGGTCGACTCGCCCAGATGCAGGCAGAGGGCACTCGTTTCCGCGCTGGCGTCGAAATCGGCGTCGATATCGCTTGGGACGACCTCAAGAGCCGGTACGACGCGGTGATCGTAGCGACCGGAGCAACTGTCCCACGAGATTTGCCGATACCGGGGCGTGACCTCATGGGGGTGCACTTTGCGATGGAATACTTGGTGCAGGCCAACAAAGTGGGAGCTGGCGACGGTGTGGCCGAGCAGATTACGGCCGAAGGCAAGCATGTTGTTGTTCTCGGGGGTGGCGACACCGGAGCGGACTGCATCGGCACCGCACACCGCCAGCACGCGCTATCGGTCACCAACCTTGCGATCGGAATCCAGCCCCCAACCGAGCGTGCCGAACACCAGCCTTGGCCAATGTCGCCGACGCTCTTCGAGGTCACCAGTGCCCACGAGGAAGGTGGTGAACGCGTCTACCTCGCCTCGACCGTCGAATTCCTCGCCACTGAGGCCGGAGAAGTTCGCGCCATCCGAGTGGCTGAAACCGAGTATCTCGACGGGCGCCGTGTGCCCAAATCTGGCACCGAGCGCGAGATACCTGCTGACCTTGTGCTGATCGCGCTCGGGTTCAACGGCCCAGAATCGGAGACGCTTCGCGAGCAGCTCCCGGTGCCGTTCGACGATACCGGCACGATCGAACGCGATGGCCAGTACGAGACCAGTGAGTCTGGTGTCTTTGTTGCGGGAGACGCCGGCCGCGGTCAGTCGCTCATAGTATGGGCGATAGCAGAGGGCCGTGCTGCGGCGGCTGCGGTTGATCGTTATCTTGAAGGGCAGACCCAGTTGCCGTCCCCGGTCAAGCCAACCGACCGCCCAATCGCCATCTAGGTTTCAGCGTTTCCACCCCCACCCCCAACCCCGACCACCACCACGCAGCACCCACGACAGAAGGAAGTCATGAGACGAGCCAAAATCGTCGCGACGCTCGGCCCCGCCACGTCGAGCTACGAGAACATCAGGGCGATCATCGATGCAGGTGTCGATGTCGCTCGCATGAACCTCAGCCACGGTTCGCACGCCGTGCACGAGGAGGTCTACGCCAATGTGCGCAAGGCCGCCGAAGATTCCGGACGCGCGGTCGCCGTCATGGTCGATCTTCAAGGTCCCAAGAT
>JBBQLW010000045.1:0-10927 GCA_038328315.1 Actinomycetales bacterium | reverse complement strand
GCGATGGCGCGCCTCGCAATTGGCGCTCTGCTTGCGTCGACGCTCGCCCTCGGGATGGTTCAGCACACCCCGGCGGGACCCGCCTTCGCCTACGACAGCAGTGAGTTCGATCCCGGTTACATCATCAGCAACGCGCAGTTTTATGCCGGCGAGGCCATGACAGAACCGGAAATTCAACTATTTCTGAACGAGAAGCGACCGAGCTGCCGCGCTGGATACGTGTGCCTAAAGGACTACACGACGACAACTCAAAGCAAAGCGGCCGACCCGATGTGCTCAGGCTATGCCGGACAGCCCAACGAGCGCGCCGCAAGAATCATCGCGAAAGTCGCGAGTGCCTGCGGCATCAGCCCGAAAGTGCTCCTTGTAATGCTGCAGAAGGAGCAAGGCCTGATCACTGACGACTGGCCGACCCCTCGTCAATACAGTGCCGCGATGGGCGCGGGATGCCCCGACACTGCTGGCTGCGATCCCGCTCAGGCCGGATTCTTCCAGCAGGTCTACTTTGCCGCCTGGTACCTGAAGCGGTACGCGGGCCCTCCGGGGACGGGTCCTGGCACCGAGTACACCTCTACCTTCAATGCATACGCAAAGTTCTCCAACTACGCGCCCGGCGCCAATTTCCAGATTCGCTACAACCCGAACCCAGCCTGCGGAACGAAGACGGTGTTCATCCGCAACCAGCCGACCGCGAGTCTGTACACCTACACGCCGTACACACCGAACGCTGCCGCCCTGGCAAACCTCGGTCGAACTGGTGACAGCTGCTCCGCCTACGGCAACCGCAACTTCTGGGACTTCTATTACGCCTGGTTCGGCAATCCAACCGGGATTACACCGGCGGGCGTTGAGACCGATCGCATCGAGGGAGTCGATAGGTTTGCGACGGCAGTCGAAGTGTCGAAGGCGTACGAGTCGCTGTCCTCTGATGTCGTATACATTGCAAACGGATTCGGCTTCCCCGACGCGCTGAGCGGGGCGGCTGCCGCAACGAACCTGGGAGGGCCGTTGTTGTTGGTCTCGACTACGTCGATTCCTGTGGCTGTGAAATCAGAACTCACAAGGCTGAGTCCTCGACTGATCGTCGTCGTTGGCGGAGAAGCAGCAGTATCGGCCGTCGTTTTTGACGAGCTCGCCGCGTACGCTACCGAATCGGTTCGCCGTGACGGTGGCGCAAACCGGTTCGAGACGTCGCGCATCATTGCCGAACTCGCGTTCGATCCCGATTCAACTCCAACGGCGTACATCGCGACCGGGCTCGGATTTGCCGATGCCCTGTCTGCCAGTGCCGCGGCAGGATCACGTGGAGCTCCGGTGATCCTCGTTGACGGCAAGGCGACTGCTGTTGATAGCGAAACAGTCGCTCTGCTCACGAGCCTCAACGTGACCAAAGTCATTGTTGCCGGCGGGCCCGTCGCGGTGAGTGATGCACTTGTCGCATCCATTGACGCGATCACCTCCATCACGGTTGTGAGAATCGGCGGCAAGGACCGCTTCGCGGTCGCCAGCGCACTCAACCGCGAGGCCTTCGCGGACAGTCCGACGGTGTACGTGGCATCGGGAGTCAATTTTCCTGACGCACTCGCTGGCGCGGCTCTTGCCGGATCGAAGGGTGCGGCGCTGTACCTGTCGACACCCACCTGCATCTACCGCCAAACGGCACAAGACATGATCGAGTTGGGCACGACCAAGATGGTGATTATTGGTGGGCGCAGCGCCGTCGGCGAGAGCGTCGCCACCTTCCTCAACTGTGACTAAGTTCGAGCCTGTGGTCGCGGTTTAGCCCGAGGCAACGAGGCCTTGAAGGTAGGTTCCGTAGCCGCTCTTTTGCAGCGGAGCCGCCAGTTCGGAAAGCTTGGTGTCGTCGATCCAGCCCGCGCGCCACGCGATCTCCTCGATGCAGCCGATCTTGAAACCCTGCCGGTCCTCGATCACGCGAACATACTCGGAGGCCTGCATCATCGACTCGAACGTACCGGTGTCGAGCCAAGCGGTGCCGCGATCGAGTACCTGCACCTGAAGTCGCCCGGCTTCGAGATATCGCTCGTTGACGGTCGAGATCTCCAGCTCTCCTCTGGCGCTCGGTTTGATCGTTTTGGCGATCCTGACCACATCGTTGTCGTAGAAGTACAGTCCCGGCACCGCGTAGTTGCTCTTCGGTTTGGCCGGTTTCTCCTCGATTGAGACGGCAATAAAGTTGTCGTCGAACTCAACGACGCCGTAGGAGGCCGGGTTGGCGACGTGGTAGGCAAAGATAAGACCGCCCTGTATCTCCCCGTTGTTGCGCAGCGATGACCCGAGACCTGCACCGTGGAAAATGTTGTCACCGAGAACTAGGGCGACACTCTCTTGGCCGATGAACTCTTCGCCGATGACAAATGCTTGAGCGAGGCCCTCCGGGCTTGGCTGCACCGCATACTCCAGCCGGATACCGAGATCGGAACCGTCTCCCAGCAGTGCGCGGAATTGGTCGTTGTGCTCGGGGGTCGTGATGATCAGAATCTCACGGATGTCCGCCATCATCAGCGTGGACAGCGGGTAATAGATCATCGGCTTGTCATAGATCGGCATCAGCTGCTTCGAGATGGCCTTGGTGATCGGCCACAGTCGCGTGCCGGAGCCGCCAGCGAGGATGATTCCGCGCATTTCACACCACGTCCTTCTCGTTAAGCATTCGGTAGTACTCCCGGGCAGCACCCCATGTTGGCAACAGACCTGCCTGCTGCGCCGCCTCCAGCGACGGCGCTTCGAGATCCTTTGGCGACAGTAACGGGGCGCCAAGCGCGGGCGGGAAGACCAGGCCAATGTCGGCGTCGAGAGGATTGATCGCGTGCTCGGCAGTCGGGTTGTAGATATCCGTTACGAGGTAGCTCACGACCGAGTCATCTTCCAACGATACGAACGCGTGCCCGAGCCCCTCGGCAAGATAGATCGCACGACGGGCAACAGTGTCGAGCAGCACCGAGTCCCACTGGCCGAAGGTCGGCGATCCAACACGAATGTCAATGACGTAGTCCACGACGGCGCCGTGGGTCACCGTGACGTACTTGGCCTGACCGAGCGGAAAATCTGCGAAATGGATGCCCCGCACGACGCCGCGCTTCGACACCGATGTGTTGGCTTGCCTTAATTCGATTGAGTGGCCGACGATCTCGGCGAGCGTGTCGAACCGGTACCACTCAAGAAACACGCCGCGATCGTCCGCCCGCTGGATTGGTGTGACCTCGTAGGAATCGGGAATGGAGAGTTCGCGGATTTGCACTGGGTGAGTCTACCCATGTGTAGCGCTACTGGCAGGGGATGAGGTTATAGACGCTCGCCGTTAGTGCCGATTCTCCACCGACCAGGAAGACGTCTGTGACCGCAAGGCTGTCCAACTGATCGAGCATGGACTGTGGCACGCACGACCCCGGCACGACATACAGAGGCGCGTTAAAGCGCCCGGCCAAGGCCGTGCCAGATAGTGCGTCCGCGAACCCAGTGCCGTTCGCGATGTAGGCGTTAAAAGTCGGTGCGGCGAACAGGGAATTGATGGCGACCGAAGTGCTGTAACGGTCGGCGCCGGCCAGTCGCTCCACATTGAGGATGCCGGTACTGCTGTTCAAGCTCGACTCAATGCCGGTCGATACAACCCCGAAACCACCAGCGATATACACGTCCTCCACCCCAAGCGCGTCAAGGAGATCACGCGTGGCGGAGTCAATGCCGCTGGCAGTGCCATCGACCAGAATGAGGGGGGCCGAGAGCGAATCGGCTGCTGCTGAAGCAGAGAGGGCGTCGGGAAAGTTGCGTCCGGTGGCAATGAAGGCCGTCGGAGTAGGAACGGCTGCGTTTGGAGGCGTCTCCAAAAATGCGTCCGCGGTGATTTCTCGCGAGGTTTCGTAGCGATCCCCACCCGCGATCCGATCAACTTGCTGGCCAGCGTACAGTGCCTCGAGCGCAGCCTCCACCGATGCAGAAATCACGGCGGTTCCACCGACGACGACAATGCGGGACGGGTTCAGGCGCTTGATCTGATCGGCGATGACTGACGGGAGCGAGGTGGCCTCGGTCAACAGGAGTGGGGCATTCGCGAAGGAGGCGGCCGGGGCCGCGCTCAGCGCATCCGGGTAGTTACGTCCGTTGGCCACGTACACGACGTCGGCGGTCACGAACTTCTTTGCGATTTCTGCCGAGGTCGAGAAGCGGTTAGGGCCCCAAATACGATCGACTGCCGGCGCCGGGTTTGAACCGGTCCATGCGCCAGTGGTGACAGTCACGCTCGCTGAGGTCGGATTCGTTGAGTTTGGCGACAGCGAGTTCACGCGGACGGTCAACCCGCCCGCTCCGGAAACGAACTGTGCGCCAGCGCGAAGCGCCATGAAGGATTGCGTGGGCGCCAAGGCATTGGCAGCCACGCTGAAGACCGTGCTCTGGGCGCCCTTCATGCCCGTGTTGCTGAGGTCGATGGCCATGACTCTGACACCGCTACCGGTTCCTACTTCGCGATCGCATACCGGGAAATTGATGCAAAAGAAGCGATTCTGGGTGTAGTAGGCGCCTGCGTCTGTCCCGGCTCCTGACCGCAACTCGATGTAGTAGGCTCTGCCGGTTATCGGGTCAGTCGCCTTAATCGCGCGCAAGCCGCTCGTATCGGTGGCCGGCAGTAGCGTATAAGTGACCTGTCCGTTTGGATTGCCGCCGGCAAGCGGCTGGGTCACGAGCTCGCCAGCCGAGTAGCCCAAGATACGGTCGCGCTGCGGTGCAGGCAACGCTGGAAGGGCCGCAAAGTTGTCGACGACGAGTCCCATGACACCGTAAATATCCAAGTATTCGTAGGTGCTGCAGCCAAGACCTTCGTTATGGCTTGAGGTTTCGCAATAGCTCGCATTGGCGTGACCGAGGCCGATATTGTGACCGATCTCGTGCGCGAGTATCGGTGCTGCGATGCCCGCCCGGTTGGAGACAATCGACAACCCGCCGCTGTGGAACGCGCCGATGGTACCGATCCCAACCCCGACGTTGGGCCTAACTGCGCATGATGCAGGCAAGATCACCACGAGGTGGCGAGCGCTGCCAAAATACGCATTGACGGTATTCGTTGGACCCCCGAACTTCCCCGCGGCCTCGGTCCACAACCGGTTCAGCTCGGAGGAAGCGCAACCCCCGGCACTGAGATACCGCTGCACGTCAAGTGGCTTCGTGAAGCTTGAGATTCCGCCGTCCGACTCGTTGATCCAGTAGTTGCCGACCGCATCCACAAGGCTTTCGACCTGCGAATCAGACATTCCGGGGTCAGAGCCGCCCACCGTCACGACCGCGACATCAAAAGAGTGGGCAACAGGCGTCATGGCCGACGCGACTGGCACAGTCTGGACTTCTGCTGACTCGACAACGAGCGGAGTGTCCGACTCAGCCGCCAACTCCACAATCGCTGTGCCGAGGTTCGAGTCGGCCGCCACCACGGCGTCGGGTTCTACCGAGAGCTCCTCGGCGATCTCGTCAGGAACAACGAGCGTTCCTTCGAAGGTGTCGCCGCTCTTGACGCCATCGTCAAAATGGCCATCGACCGCGATCACTTGGCCGCCGTCGGTGACGACAGAGTACGAGAGCTCATCGTGCAGTTCGTGCGCTGGGCTCTCGCCCGGCGCGACAGTCAAATCGAGCCCTTCGTCGGACACCACGAGCAACTGTCCGAAGGCGCGGATAGTCGGATCGTCGGCTCCCACAGCCGTGGCTGGGATGGCAGTGCCGGTGACCAGCAGAACGAATGCTGTGACCGCGAACAGCGCGGGTCGTCGAGCCGCCACGAGTCCTCCAAAAAAATTTCGCTAGCACCGCTCCGAAGCAGCCTCACATCCAGCCTAAGCGCAAATCGGGCGCACCACGAGCCCGAGCGTGCCCCCGATAGTGGGGCCGCTCTGGCGTGGCGCTCGCTACGTCACGGGCTGTACAAGGTCACGCAGAATGTCGGGGGCGCCGCGCCCCTTTGTGGAATATCGACCCGTGCGAACTTCTCTCAACACGGGCACAACCCGTGCCAGTCGATTTGAAGGAAGCGCATTTCGAACTCGCTCATGCTCGACCTTCTCGTGAGCCGCGGCGATCACCGCCGCTCGCACACCGAGTCCGTCCAGCCGCACCGCGAGTGCCTCATGCGCTAAGAGCAAGCGTCGATTTCTCTGGGCTCGCGGCTGCATCAGTCGCCCTACCTTGCCGCGAAATGAGAGCTTGCGCACCCCGATCTGGTTGGCACCGTGCTGTCGATAGTCGATCACTGGTTCGGGGATGAAGTCGACCGTGCCGTCGCCGGTAGCCGCCGCTATGACCGCAAGCCATTCGTCATGAACCCAGTGTGGATCGAATGGAAGTGCAGCCTCAAGCAGGTGTCGACGGAACATGATTGCCGCACCGAGCGCAAGGTTGCGCCGAAGGAACACATCGATTGCGCGACCTGAAGAGATTGAATCGAGTTCCCATGCTGTCGCTTCCAGCGCCTCGAACAGCGTCGCGCCGAGCGGCTCGCCATCCGCGCCGACGAGCCGAGCCTCGGCATGCAAAAGGAGGAGGTGCTCGTCGGCCTCGAACCGTGATTCTGCCCGCTCGATCCGGTCCGGATACCAAACATCATCCTGATCGCTCAGAACGATCAGGTCTCCGGATGTCGAACACACTGCTTGCTCGAAGTTCTTCGTCACGCCGAGCGCAACCTCGTTTGGAATGACCCGGTACGAGATCGAGGGATGGGCATCAAGCACTCTGACAGCGATCGCGATTGTCGCATCCGTCGAACCATCGTCAGAAATCACGATCTCGTCGACCGGGGTGGATTGCGCTAAAATACTGCGCAATTGCGCTTCAATGAACCGCTCGCCGTTGAACGTGCACATGGCGACCGAGATCATCGGGCTCGCTCCCCCGCGATGTCGACGAAGTCTTGCACCCAGGCATCCACCGAGTACTGCTCAAACCCGGCAGGCGGGCCAGTCGGGATCGGCAGCGCACTGAGTGTCTCTGCGAGTCGCGCTACCTCAGCAGTTGAGGGCTCTTGAGACATCACAATGACCCGGCCGGCTGCCCCGAGCGGGCCGGTAGCTGCGGCCTCGTTCGTTGTGACGAGGTACGAACCGGAGGCGAGCACTTCGAAGGAGCGCATAGTGAGCCCCCTCTGCTGCTCGTGTTGCATGTCAAGCACGGCGAGCGAGTTGCGAAAAATGTCAGCGACTGCCGAGCGATCCAGCTTGTCGTAGTGAACCTCCGCTGCTTGCACTTCTCTAAAACGCGCATCCGTTAGTCGCTTGATGGCGAAGAACCACCTAGCCTGTGAGTAAAAGTACGTGAACGAGCGCGAGAACCCGGCGGCGACGCGTTTGACGAACCGATAGCGACCGGAATGCAGGGTGCCGATGAAGGCGAGATCATGGCGCCGGGGCTCACTCGTTCCCAATGGGCGAAATTCGGGTACATAAAACAGGTGCTTGAGAACGAACCCGTCGCCGCCAGCGTGTTCCTCGAAGCTGAAACGGTGCTCGAACAAGGGCATGAGCGAAGCGGCATGGGGGCTGTTTGCTACGGAGTCGAAGGTATAGAAGACGAACTTGGCACGGGGCGATCGCCGCGCGACATCGTCGAGGAACCATGCGGGCACGACTTCGCCCTTGATGACAAGCACGAGCGCGTAGTCGTCACGTTGCCCAACCCTGAGCCTGCGATAGTAGCGATCGACCGATCGAGCGAGCGCTTTCGGCCGTACACGGAACACCGCTTTCATCGCGGCGCTGTTGGATGGGCGCTCGTCGATGAACTCGACCGCGAAGCCGCGTCGCTCGAAGGCCTGCGCGATATCCAGTTCGTAGCCGAAGAAGCGTGGCGAGATAAGCAACACCTTGGCCGCATCGGTCACTTGAGCAGACTCCGTGCGCGAAGCTCCTCCAGAGAGGTTTCGTAGCCATTAGTCTCGAGCGATTCACCACGAACCCATTCGACGAACTGATCGATGCCCTCGCGGAAGGAGACGACCGGCTCAAACCCGAGCACGCTCCGAGCAAGAGTGAGGTCGGCAACATTGTGACGGATGTCGCCGACTCGGTAGTTACCGGAGACACGAGTCTGTGCCGCTGTGTCGAACGCGCGACTGAGTTCTACAATCACATCGAGCACACTGGTCGCGACCCCGCTGCCAACATTGATCGCAAGGCCATCGGCAGCATCTTCGAGAATGGCCGAACGAGTCGCGGTCACCACGTCGTCGATGAACACAAAATCGCGACTCTCCAGCCCGTCCTCGAAGACGTTGATCTGCGCTCCCTGACGAATCAGGGTCGAAAAGATCGAGAGGATGCCCGTGTACGGGTTGCGAAGGGATTGCCCTGGCCCATAGACGTTCTGATAGCGAAGGGCGACACCGGCGATTCCGAGCGCAGGTGCTGCAGTGAGCACGAGTTGTTCTTGGGTGAGCTTGGTAACGCCGTAAATGGACGAAGGGTCAAGGCGGGAGGTTTCGCCTGTTGGCACCGACCGAAGGGTGCGGGCGTGGTCCGACGGGTCGATGAGTTCGAACCGTCCCTCGGCGAGTTGCCCAGCTGACCGATAGCCGGGATACACAGTTCGGCCGGTGTGATCGATGTACTGGCCCTCACCGTAGATGGCGCGAGACGATGCCACGACGACCTTGCGAACTCGGTGGTTGCCATCAGTGAGCAGGTCGAGAAGTTGCGCAGTGCCGCCGACGTTCACCTCTGCATAGCGGGCGATTTGATACATCGACTGGCCGGTGCCCGTCTCGGCTGCGAGGTGCACGATGACATCCACTCCGTCGATGGCGCGCTCGAATTGCTCGCGCGAGGTGACGGAGCCGACCTGAAGATCGGCGATCGCCGCTGCTTCGACCACCCGGGGCGCCTGTGCCGCGTCGACCCCGTGGATCTGAGGCGAGAGCGAATCGAGTAGTCGCACGCGCATCCCCTCTGCAGCGAGGCGGATGGCAAGTGCGCTGCCAATGAAGCCAGCACCGCCGGTGATCAACACGGTTTCAGCGTTCACGGGTGCTCCCTCCTGTCGGCAACGCGTCCCCAGCTTAATTGCTTGCGCGGCGCGGTCGAGGGCAAGGGTTACTGTGCACACGCGTTCGCGCGCACCACACGTCGTAAATCCGTTAGATAATTGGGGTTTGTTCGCGGCAAGCGCGGACGCTAGGGAGCGGCATGAAGGCACTGGTTATTGGCGGGAGTGGTTTCATCGGCTCCCGGCTGATTCCGGCCCTTGCGGATCGCGGGCACGAAGTGAAGAACTTCGATCGCGTTGAATCTCCGGTTGTTACGACGACCCTCGGTGAGGTCACCGACACGGATGCGGTCGCGGGGGCGGCCGCCGGTCACGACATCATCATCAATCTCGCTGCGGCCCACCGCGACGATGTTCGCCCGGTTTCTCTCTACGACACGGTCAACGTCGACGGTGCGCGGTCAGTCGTCGCCGCGGCGGAGCGTGCCAGCATCGACCGCATCCTCTTCACGAGCACGGTCGCCGTGTACGGCCTCGACAAGGATGACGCAGCTGAGCACCTGACTCCCGAGCCGTTCAATGACTACGGACGCACCAAACTCGAAGCCGAGGCCGTCTACCAAGACTGGGCCAGCAAAGACGCGGCTAGGGCACTCATGATCGTTCGCCCGTGCGTCGTGTTCGGTGAGGGAAACCGCGGCAATGTGTACAACCTTGCTCGGCAGGTCGCATCCGGTCGCTTCATCATGGTTGGGTCCGGTGAGAACAAGAAGTCGATGAGCTACGTCGGCAACATCGCCGAGTTCTTGGCGGATGCCATCTCGGGGGCCCCGGGGATTAGCACCATGAACTACGCCGATAAACCCGATCTGTCAACGCAGGAACTCATCGACGTTATTCAAGAGACAGTCGGGATCCGGCGCAGCAAGCTCCGCCTTCCGGTGCCGGTCGGCTTTGCCGCAGGGTATGCCTTCGATCTGGCGGCGCGCGTGACGCGGCGCACGTTTCCGATCAGTGCCATCCGCATCCGCAAGTTCGTTTCCGACACTACGGTGAACACCGATCGGCTCGAAGCGACCGGCTATACGCCGCGCTACTCGCTTGCTGAGAGCATTCGACGCACAATCGAGGCGGAGTTTCCCGCTTCAGAGAGACTGAAAGCATGAAGATTCTCGTGACCGGCGGTGCTGGTTTCATCGGCTCCAACTTCGTTCGACGCGCGCTTGAAGACGCCTATCCGGGCCTTGAGGGTGCAGAGGTGACTGTGCTCGATGCTCTGACCTACTCCGGCAATCTCGAGAACCTCGCTCCGGTGGCCGACTCCGATCGCTATAGGTTCGTGCGCGGCGACATTCGCGATGCCGAGTTGCTCGACCAACTGCTCCCGAGCGTCGACGCGGTCGTGCACTTCGCCGCAGAATCCCACGTCGATCGGTCGGTTCGCGACTCTGGCATCTTTGTCGAGACGAACGTGCTCGGTACGCAACGGCTGTTGGACGCCGCGCTGCGCGCCGACCTCAAGCGTTTCGTGCACGTCTCAACCGACGAGGTGTACGGCTCGATCGCCGAGGGCTCATGGGACGAGACTCGCCCCCTCGAGCCCAATTCGCCATACTCCGCCTCCAAAGCCGGCAGTGATCTGCTCGCACGAAGCTACTTCCGCACCCACGGTCTCAACCTCTCGATCACCCGCTGCTCGAACAACTATGGGCCGTACCACTTTCCTGAAAAGGTCATCCCGCTCTTCGTCACGAACCTTATTGACGACAAGCACGTTCCGCTCTACGGCGAGGGCAACAACATTCGTGACTGGCTGCACGTGGACGACCACACCCGCGCCATCGCCATGGTGCTCGTCGGCGGCCGCGCCGGTGAGATCTACAACATCGGCGGCGGCACCGAGCTGACCAACCTTGAGCTCACCCAGCTCCTGCTCGACGCGACC
>JBBQLW010000044.1:0-10935 GCA_038328315.1 Actinomycetales bacterium | reverse complement strand
TCCCCGGCCCGACCTTTCCCCCGCGGATCCCCGGATTTCCGCTCCCCGGGCCTACTCTGAGGATTCCGCTCGTCACCATCCCCACCTGCTCGAACATGATTCCAGCCACCGCGATTAGGGCGACCGCAGTCCGTTATCCCGGCTTTGGAGCGGTTCCGAACGTTGCAGGACTGTATGGGGCTCAGGCGTCCACCTTGACGAACGTGATCCGCGCCCGCACAGACGCTGTGACCTGCAGCTACGGCACCAGCGGCACCGCCCGTGTGGTCGTGACCGAGACGCGAATCACGACGGCGCAGTACAAGATCATCAAGTCTTGGTACGACCGCAATCGCGTGTCGGCGACCGTGGGCGGCGGCCCGATCTGGGCTGGTGGATCCACAACGATTCACTACTTTGTCGGTACTTCAGGCCCCAGCGGGGGTGCTACCGAGGTCGCGTCGATCTCGCCCAACGGCTGGTGGGTGACCGTGCGCGACGTCGGCCTCATCGGTGCCCTTCCGTACTTCCAAATGGATGCCGTCGAGCAGTTCCTCGCACTCAACCCGCTACTGCCGCGCTAGGGGTGATGTACCGTTACATCATGCAGCGCACCCAAATCTCCCTAACCACAGCTGAGCGCGACGCACTCGACGCGGAGGTCGCACGCACTGGACGGTCAATGTCCGCACTCATCCGGGATGCGATAGCCCAAACCTACGGAGTCCGGCGCTCCGTCGAAGATGACCTCGCTGCGCTGGATGCTGGGTTCGGCTCCTGGGAAGACCGCGAGCTGGACGGTGCTCAATGGGTTGAGCGCTTGCGGTCAGGATCGCGAATGCGGGACCTCGCGACGTGACAGTGATCGTCGATACGTCGATCCTCATTGACTTTCTTCGGGGTGACTCCCGCGCCTCCGAGGCCATGCGACGATGGCGATCCGAAGGAGAGCTTCACGCGAGCGAGATCACCCGACTCGAAGTTCTCGCCGGAATGAGGCCGTCGGAGGAGGCTCGAACGAGAGCAACGCTCTCAGCGTTGGTGTGGCATCCGGTCGACGAAGCAATAGCCGAGGGCGCTGGCGCGCTTGGCCGACAGTGGCTTCCCAGCCACAACTCGATCGATGCGGCGGATCTGGCCATCGCTGCAACTGCTGTCGCCCTCGATGCGGAGCTTGCAACCCGGAACGTGCGACACTTCCCGATGTTTCCGGCGCTTGCATCCCCGTACTAGAACGGGACACCCTGCGCCAGAGTTTTGTGCCAGCTCAGCGAATCGCAGCCACGATGATCGCGCGCGCAGCATCGCCTTCTGGCATCGGCAGAATCGGGTAGTTGTGGATCATGCCAGCGCCCTCGTAATAGTCGAGCGGATGCCCAACCGACGCGGCCAGCGCGACGAGGCGGTGCGCATCCGCATTCAGGATGTCGCGGGTACCGCTGAACATCGTGATCGGCCCGAGACCGTCGAGTGAACCGTGGATCGGGCTAACGAACCGATCCGTCTCAGCAAGCTCAGCGCGGTAGAGCGCACCGAGTGCGCGGGTTCCCGCGACCGCGAGCATCGGATCGTGTGGTTCGAGCTCGGCCAACCGCGGGTCAGTCCCGGAGATGTCAAGCCATGGCGCGATGAGCACGGTAGCCCCGAACGGTGCGATACCCCGGTCGCGCAACACCATCGCCACCGCGATCGCCATGCCACCGCCGGAGGAATCACCGAGGATGCTCGTGCGCACGGCTCCGGTGCGCTCAATGACCGCCGCAGCGATATCGGCGACGGTCGGCACGACGACACTGGCGGTCCCTTCCGGCGCGAGCGGCATGATCGGCACCGTGACACGCACACCGGCCTCGACAGCGAGCTTCGCGATGAACGCCCAATGCACCGGGTCGATCTCGAAGGAGTAGACGCCACCGTGCAGGTAGATCGCTTCGCCAGCGATGGTGTCGACGCTTGCGCCAGCGCCACGCTCACCTGAGCCGTCGAGGGGCGTGACCTCGAAGACCGGCCAGCCCGCGGCATCCGCCCTGTTAATTTCCACAGTGCGACGAAGCTTGGCTGGTGGTTCAAATGAGACCGGATGCTCGCGCTCCCGACGAACGCGCGCCAAGGTTCGCTCTGCCGAACGAAACTCGCGCTTCGAACCTCGAAGGGTGATGATGAGCGGGGCAAGCCGACTCAGCAGGCTTGCCATGGTGGGTCAGCTGTCGATGCGCTTGAGCACGTGTATCGGAATGAACACCCCGATTATCGAGGCGAACATTCCCGCGAGAAACACGACGAGCTCCAAGCCGGGAACGTAGAACGCGGACCCCATGACGTAAATGCCGCCGACGAAGAGGGCGATCGACACGATGAAACCGATGATGTTCACCCTGACATTCTAGCGAGCGCTGGCGGCCCGGTGGAGTGTATTGCTCGGTCGCGCCGCGCTGACGCTACCCTGAATCGTCAACACGACGGAGAGCGGGCGAACGATGGCAACTTCGAACGACGACTTGGTCGCTGCGGCGGGGCGAGTGGACTTTCCGCGGAGCCTGAACGACTTGACGAGCACGGCACAGTGTCCGGCCTGCTTCAGTGCGCTGCGCTCGACGTGCTGCAGCACGTGCGGGCTCAATCTGGAGCATCCGGCGGCCGCAGAACTGGCTGAGCGCTCAGCTTCGATAGCGGAATCGCTGCGCGGTCGGCTCGCGATTATTGGCCGGATGCGACTCGAGTCGACTGCCGCTGTCGCAGCGGGTACTCCTGCGCCGGCCGCTGCAGCTACTCCCGCTGTCGGAGTTACCCCGCCCGTTCCCGCCGCGGACTCCCCGGCATCCCGTCACCTCGGCGTGCAGGTGATCCTCCTCATCGTGGGCATCTCGCTGCTCTCGGTCGGGGCAATCTTCTTTCTGGTGTACGCCTTCATCACGTTTGGCTTGGTGTGGCGCTCGCTCATTATCGGGACGGTTACGCTCGTCGCGATTCTTGCCGCTTCAGCACTACGACGACGATCGTTGTACGCCACATCCGAGGGGATTGGCATTCTGGCGATTGTCTTCGTGTACCTCGACGTCTTCGCCGTACGCGCCAACGACCTCTTTGGCGCTGGCTCCCGAGACGAGGCGCAGTACTGGGGCGCTGCGCTCATCGGCTCCGCGGTCGGGTTTCTCGTCTGGCACCGCTTTGCTCGAATCCGCGTCGCGTCGATCGCTGCCTTCGCCGCCCTCCCGATCGGCCTGTTCATCCTGACAGCGTCGTTCACGGACGTCACTCCGTTCGAGCGAGCAATCTTCCTGAGCTTCTGCGCGCTCGCGATTGGCGGCACCATCTACGCGATCGCGGGCACCTCACTGGCCCGCGGTGCTCGCCGCACCGAGCAGATTACCGCGCTTGTACTTGCCGTGATTGGTGCGGTCGGTGCCGCCCTCGCCGCCTTTGGCCTCGAACTCGACTGGCAGTGGGGCGGAGCGCTCGGTTTCGCGATCGTAGGTGCCCTCTGTTTCGCGCACGCCGCCATCATCCGCCGCGTGCGCGCACCCCGGATCTTCGAGTGGATCTTCGTCGCGCTCGGTGCTGGCTCCTTTGCGAGTATCGCCTTTGCTGTCGCACTCCGATTAGAGGACGAGTGGGTCGCCGTAATCGCGCCGGTCGTCGGTGCCACAATTGTCGCGCTCGTGTTTGAGGCGGTGCGTCGCACAATCGCGGCGGTGTCGGCGGCCGTGGTTGCGGCAGTGCTCGCGGTGGTTCCCGTGGTGTTCGCGCTTGGCTTGACCCTCGCCTTTCCAGCGCTCTCGGTCGTTCAAGGAGTCTGGTCCGTGCCGGGTGCCGAGTCGGTCACGGTTGAATCCCGATCGGGCTTCGCACTGATCGCGATTGGCGCTGTCATTGCGCTCGCCACCGCGGTGTGGGCCCTTCGTCGCGTGCTCGCCCGACGCGCAACCTTCGTGTTGGCGGCGTTGATCGCCCTGGCTGTAATGAGTGTTGGGCTAGTCGCAACGCTGTGGGCCGCGGTCATCGGATGGATCGTCATCGCAGTGGTCGGCGTTGCTGTGTTGCTGGCTGCCGCGCACGGGCGTTGGAGCGCACTGCTTCAGTCGGTCGGCATTCGTCTCGTCGTCACCCTCGGGACCGGCGCGGCGCTCTTCCTCGCGTACGCAGCTTCGTGGGCAAGCACCGACACGTGGTGGGTCGGCTCACTGGCCGCAGTGGCCTTGGTTGTCGCAGCGCGATTCGCCGTGGCATCCGCCGCTGGACGCGGGGCGCTCACCGGCACCGCCATCGTGCTCGCGCTCATCGCGATGGGCGCCGGGGGCTGGCATGTCAACGAGCGTTTCTTGGGCGGAGGAGACGCGCCGCGGGAGAGTGCTCAGTGGATACTGGTGCTCGCCGTGGCTGTGCTCGCCGTGAGTACGTCGATACCGCGGCTGGCAAACACCGATCGTCAAGTGGCGCAATGGGTCACGGTTCCGGTGATCGCGCTCACCGCCGCCGCGAGTTGGGCCGACACACAAGCGAACACGGACGCGGCAAACCTTGTGTTTGCGGTCCCTCTCGTCGGAGTTCTCGCCGGCGGTGCTCTCATTGCGGTACTGCTTGTGCGGGCGAGATCGCGAGAGGCTGAACTCGCAAACGAAGCAGGTTTCGCTGCCGTAGCTGCGCCCATCGCGGTGGCCTGGACTATCGATTCCGGGATCGCGCTTGCGGGTGGGGACGACGCGGCGCGATCACTCATCACGCTTGTTGCGGTTGCCGCGCTGTACGTGGCGGCGTCCGTCCTCGAAACGTCTCGGCTCGGGGCATCCTTCCCCAGAAGCGCGGCCCTGCGAACTTCAGCGCTGATCGCCGCGAGCGCAATTGCGCTCTACGGCATGGTCGTTGCCGGGATCGATCCGATCGAACTCGCGACGGCGACTCTCGCCGTCGCCGTTCTCACGGTTGGAGCAGTCCGACTGCGTGCAAGTACGGCGGCCGGGAGTTGGCGGTGGCTCGCACCAGGCCTCATCGTGTTGCTCGTGCCGTCGCTCTTCGTGACGTTCGTCGACCAGGAACTCTGGCGCTTGGTCGCACTCGGGGTCGTGGCCGTCGCAGCGGTGGTGCTCGGAGCACTCGCGCGACTGCAGGCCCCCCTGGTGATCGGAGCGGTCGTCGTCGTTGTGCACGCGCTTCGAACGTTCGCACCGCAGTTACTCGCGGTGTACCAGCTCGCGGAGTGGTGGGTGTGGGCTGTGATCGGTGGCGCGATTGTGCTCTTCGTCGCGATCACCTTTGAGCGGAGGACGCGCGACCTCAAGAAGATCGGCTCGCGAATTGGTTCGTTCCGCTGAGCTCACAGCGCCAGTACCGTCGCCGCGCGCTTAGCGCTGCAACCACGCGAGCACGGCGAGCACCCGCCGGTGGTCTGTGCCGGAATCATCCAGCGCAAGCTTCTGAAAAATTGCCGTCACGTTCTTCTCGACAGCGCCCGTGCCGATGAAGAGTGCCTCGGCAATCGCGACATTGGTGCGGCCCTCAGCCATCAGGCCGAGCACTTCGAGTTCTCGGGGGGTGAGCCGAGCGAGCGGATCGTGTCGGCGGCCGAGCAATTGCGCGACCACCTCGGGATCGAGCACTGTACCGCCAACCGCAATTCTCTCGACGGCATCGCGAAGCTCGTCGAGCGACGCAACGCGGTCTTTCAGCAGGTACCCGATACCGCCACTCCCGCTCGACAGCAATTCTTGCGCGTACGCGACCTCGACATATTGCGAGAGCAACAGAATGCCGATCTGCGGATGCTTCGCTCGAATCTCGATCGCCGCACGAACGCCTTCGTCACGAAACGTCGGTGGCATCCGCACGTCGAGAACAACAAGACTTGGCGAGATGTCGGCCAGAGCGGTGAGAAGCTGCTCGGCATCGGCATAGGCACCGACTACCTCGAAGCCTGCCTCCCCGAGCACCCGCACGAGTCCTTCACGCAACAGGACGGAGTCATCGGCGACGGCGACACGAAGCGGCGGCATGCCTCCAGATTAGGGGGATGCTGCCGCTCCGGGTGCCGCCGCTCCGGATGCCGCTGCTCCAGATCTCGCCGCTCGGGTGAGGAACTACTCCGACCTCGCCGCGCCGATCGGCAAGCTGGCGGTGAGGACCGTCGGACCGCCGGCCGGGCTGACCAGTTCGAGTCTGCCGCCGAGTCCACGCACGCGTTCCTCAAGACCGGCAATGCCGTGGTCCGGCACAGCACGTGCGCCGCCAGAACCGTTATCGGTCACAACGATAACGAGCCAGTTCTGCGATGGCTCACCATCGAGTCGAGCGCTCACCTGTACTTCGATCTCCGTCGCACCGGCGTGCTTCGTCGCATTCACGAGAGCCTCGCTCGCGATGAAGTACCCGTTGCGCTCGATTTCTTGCGGCAGCTCGAAGTTCTCAGCTAGCAAACTGGTCACCCGCACCGGAACCGGGTTCCGCACCGCGGTCGACTCGAGTGCTGCGACGAGTCCGCGGTCCATCAAAATCGGCGGCGCGAATCCCCGCGAGAGTGCTCGCAACTCCTCAAGGGCATCCCTCGACTGCTGCATCGCTTCGGCGATGAGCGCGCGGGCTTTTTCTGGATCGCTATCCAACTGGCGCTCTGCCGCAGCCAGATCCATCTGCATACGCACAAGGCGCTGTTGTGGGCCGTCGTGAATGTCTCGCTCGAGCCTACGAAGAGAGTGGCCCTCGGCTGAGACGGCCGCTTCTCGCGATTTGCTCAGGGTGGCAACTTCGCGAACGAGCGCATCGGACTTGAATGCTGCCAGCACACCTCGAGCGATAAACCAGTGCAGCTTGACGAGGCCTCGGGTGACGAGAGGAAGGGTTGCGACGAGCACAACGCCGAGGACGAACAGCAGCACCGAGTCGGCAAGTGCGGGATTGTCAACCGTGCCGCCCAGGCCGGAGATCAGGGCCTCCGAGAGAAAGAAGTCTGCGGTGTCTCGGGACCCGGGCGTCTCCCACACCCAGCCGGTCAAGCCGAACACCGCGGTCGCGAGCCACACGACAGTGACGGTCCAACTCACGACCGTCATCACAAAGTCGAGCAGCATCGTGTGCAGCAGGTAGAGCCAATAGTGTCCGTTGCCCAGCACCGCTCGAAGCCAACCGAGAAAGCCGGTGCGTGCGCGTGCATCCTGCCATTCGGGGCGAATGATGGGCGGTTGGCGTGCCCAACCCAAGAGGCTCAGTGCGATACCGCCGAAGAAGCGCGCGACATAGAGAGCGGCGATGAGCAGAAACACCCCAATAAAGAAAGTAAAGAATGTGCTGATTCCTCCTGCGAACAAGCCAGCCGTAATGGCAAAGCCCGCGATGGCAACCGGAAACGCGATCAGTATGTACGCAAGCTCGCGCGGTGCCGTGCGCCACAGCCGCCCGTAGCTCGCCAGGGGGGTCGCACGCGTCATACTCGGCCTCTCTGCTGACATTGTTCCAGCATCACTGGGCTACCTTCGCACTGCTAGCGGGCAAGCACACCAAGTCGGGTTCCGGCTAACCCCCGAGTTTCTCTTCACGCTGAGTGTTGCCTCAGCGTGCTTGCGGAATATCGACCGCCGCGTAACGTTTACTCCAGTCGATGAGAAGGAGTCAGCCCATGACCGACGTTAAGGCAGTTTCGCAGACCTCAGCAGATCCGGATGCCACAACCGCAGTCGCCCAGTTTC
The DNA here is from genome assembly GCA_038328315.1 of Actinomycetales bacterium. Taxonomy (GTDB): domain Bacteria; phylum Actinomycetota; class Actinomycetes; order Actinomycetales; family Microbacteriaceae; genus Rhodoglobus. Next base: position 3,283 of record JBBQLW010000044.1, on the reverse strand, counting down.
TCGGGCCGATCGTGACCGACCTGAGCGCACTTGCTATCGACGGCAAGCAAGCGCACTGGCACGTTCGTGGTGCGAATTTTCAGGCGGTGCACGAGCTACTCGACGCGATCGTTGACAACGTGCGTGATTACGCAGACACCGCCGCTGAGCGCGTCGTCGCGCTCGGTCTGCCAATCGACGCCCGAATCCAGACTGTTGGCGTTAAGACGACAACGCCGAAGTTAACCGCCGGCTTCCAGCAGTCCGACAAGACGATTGCCGAGGTTATTGCGGCGATCGACGCCACGCTCAAGACGGTGCGAACGGCAGTGAATGAACTTGGCGACCTCGACCCGGTGAGCCAAGACGTAGCGATCGAGATCGCCCGCGGCCTCGAGAAAGACCGTTGGTTCCTTTTCGCGCACCTCGCCACGAAGTAGAGGTCAGGCTCGGTGGGTGAACCGGCCGGCGAGCAGAGTTGCTGCAACGGGCATCGCTCGCAGTTCGTCGCCGGTTGCCGTCAGCGGGTCGAGTTCGGTGATCACAAGGTCGGCGGGCTGCCCAATCTCGACTGTCGTGCGGGTCGAAGCGGCGATCGCCTCCGCCGGCGAGATGCGCTGTTCCGGATGCCACGGCTCCCGCCCATCGCGCTGCCGGCTCACGGCCGCCGCAATCGCGACCCACGGGTCGAGGGGTGCAACCGGGGCATCCGAGCCAAGCAACAGGCTTGCCCCAGCATCGAGCAGCGAGCGGAACGGGTACATGCGCGCGGTGCGGTCTGGCCAGTAACGCTCGGCGACGTCTCGGTCATCCATCGCGTGCTCTGGTTGTACGCTCGCGATGACCCCGAGACGGCCAAAGCGCGGCAGGTCCGATTCCGCGAGCAGTTGAGCATGCTCGATCCGGCCACCACGGCCGATGGTCTCGAACGCGTCGAGGACGATGGTGTTTGCACGATCGCCGATCGCGTGGATGTGGGGTCGAATGCCAGCGTCACTCGCCCGGCGCATGAGCGGCACGAGCGCGGCGGGCGGCACAGTCAGCTCGCCGTGCGAGCCATCCTCGTATGGATCGATCGTGTAGGCCGTTCGGGTGTTCAGCGAGCCGTCCACGAGCACCTTGAACCCGCCGACCGAGAGCAGTGCGTCAACGCGGTCGCCAGTGCGGAGGCCCTGGGCAATGGCGCGCTCGAGGTGCTGCTGATAGATCGCGAACTCGACGCGCAGCGCATCGTGCCCGGAGGCGATTCTGCGTTGCCAGACCTCGAGGTTCCAGGTCATCTCGAAATCGACGATGCCGACAACCCCTCGGCGAGCGGCCGCGAGCGCGGCTGAGCGCGCCCACGCGTCGGTAACTTCGTCAGGCACCGTGCCGAGCTGGCGTTGCACCTCGAACGCGGCATCCTCGGTGAGAAGGCCAGTCGGATGACCCGCGTGGCCGTAGATCGCGAGCGCCGTCGAATTGAGCCAGACCGAGTGTAGGTCGCCGCTGACCAAAACCGTCGGCACAACCCCGGTGGCGCCGTCGAGAATTTCGCGAGTCGGGGCATCCGGCCACAGCGCGTCGCGGAACCCGCCGCCAACCAACAGCCCTGGGTTCAACGAGACAGCACTCGTGAGTGCCGCAGCCATGAGCGCCGCAGCCTCCTGAGCGGATGCCGCGGCTGACACGTCAACGCGCTGTGTGGTGAGCGTCCACTGGGTGAAGTGCACGTGGTTATCCCAGAGGCCGGGCGACACCCATCGGCCGTCGAGGTCCACGCGCTCGCCGTCGCCCTCCCGGTTGGCCTCCCGGTTGCCTTGAGGCAAGGCATCGAGTCCGGCACCCATCTCAGTGATGACCCCGCGACCGATCCGAATATCGAGCAGTCGATCGCCGATTCGAGCGTTACTGAGGATCATGACCGTGCACCCGCCGCATCTCTTGCGCGAGCTCGGGGTTGGCGTAGTGCTCGCCCCACTGCAGTTCGTCGATGATGCTATCGACCATCGCAGAAGGTTTGTTCTGGCTCAGCTTCGCCCGTGCGTCGAAGCGGGTGACCACGACTCGGAGGCCGACAGTGCCCTTCGCAATACGGCGGGCGGTTTGCTCGTCGATGTCGAGGGAGAGCGGATGCGGCATCCGATCCTCGAAATGATCCACGAGCCGATCGAGCACGCGAAAGTTTTCTTCCTCAGACAGAATGTCCGGAACCCCGTAGAGGTGCGCTGTGACATGGTTCCAAGTCGGCACGAAGTCGGTTGGGTCGTTGTACCAGCCCGGCGAGATGTAGCCGTGCGGCCCCTGAACGATCACGAGCACCTCGTGCGCACCGAGTTCGTGCAGCTTCTCATCAGGGCGGCCGACATGGCTGACGATGCTGATGCCGCTAGCACCTTCTTCGAGGATCACCGGGTAGTGCGAGGCGACCACGCCATTCGACGTCGGTGAAACGATCGTCGCCCATGGGTTCTCGCGGATGAGCCGCTTCACCTCCTCCGGATCGTCAACCACGTAGTGCGGCGTGTGTCTCATGACTGCTCCTTCGGGCACCAGTACAGCTTGCGCCCGCCGATCGTTTCCATCACGATCGGGGTGCCGCACACGCGGCACGGCTCCCCCGTGCGGTGGTAGACCCAGTGACGGTCTGAGCGGCTGGCCATCGCACGGTCGTAGCCTTCAGGACTGAGCCCATCCATCGTCATCATCTGGCCGGTCTGCACCCCGATCGCGAGGAGCCTCGACCAGTCCCTCCAGAGGTCGCGCACCGTCTGTTCTGGCAGCTCACGGCCGGGGATGTGCGGATTCAGCCTCGCTCGAAACAGCAGCTCTGCGCGATAGACGTTGCCGATCCCGGCCACCACAGACTGGTCCATGAGCAAGAGGCAGATCGGGGTCGGCTTCCTGAGCACGGTGGCAACGAACCGGTCCTCAGCCGCCTGTCCGGAGTCGAGCAGCGGGTCAGGGCCGAGCTTGTCGATCACGGCCTGGACCTCTTCGGGGGTGAGGACGTCGCAGGCGGTAGGTCCGCGCAGATCAGCACAGGTGGCATCCGTCAATAAACGCACCCGCACAGCCCCAATCGGCGGCGGCGGAAATGACTCGGCCGGAGCCTCAAGCTTCTCCTGCTCTGCCATGCGCAAGCGACTTCGCCGCGGCGCGCCGATGCTTGCCTCGGCGCCCATGCTCGCCTCGGCGCCGGTCGTGGCGTCGGCAGTGATGTCGCCAGCGAAGTCCCACGCACCGTAGATTCCGAGGTGCACGCGCAACCACAGCCCGTTGTCGAACTCGAGGAACATCACTTTGCCAACCGCCTTGGCAGCGA
>JBBQLW010000043.1:0-10964 GCA_038328315.1 Actinomycetales bacterium | reverse complement strand
GCCCACACTCGTTGCCGGTATCGCCGACAAAACCAGTCAAGACGATATCGTCGACTGCAGCCGTGCGGACGCGTGCGTCCATGATTGCCGTGCTGACGGTTATCACGGGCATCGTCAAGTCTGGGCTGTGTAGCACTTGGCTGTATTGGTTCGTTGGAACGTTCGTGGGCCAGCGTTCGCCAATAACCCAACCGGCGCAGAACGTGATCGTGCTTGCCTCAGGCAGCACAAATCCCGCAGTGTGCCTCTCCCTGTAGCTCGGGTCGAGGCCGCGCTCCACGAGGTAGGTCTCAGATACTTCCTCGTCAAATTGCGCGAAGGGCGCTATCGACCCTCCGTCGGTGTCGAAGTCGCATGCGGCAGCCGGTTGACCGAACGGAACGACGAATGCCGCGAATCGCACGTTGGCGTTGCTCTTCGTGGCAACCGACATCATCACGCCACTGTTCGAGAGCGGCTCAACCCACGAGGGCGGAGGAGCCTGCGAACCGAAAAGCGACAAGGGTGCTCGCACTTCAGCGCGCGCCCCGAGGTCACTCACGCCGCGCACGACGACGAGCGGATCGTTCCAGCCACTGAACAGGTCTGGCAGGGTGACACAGTTGCTGATCCACTCAGTGCCGCCTGAATCTTCCCACGCAGTTCTCGCAGCCTCAGTCGTCACGACTACCGCTTCGCGAGCCTCCCTGCGTACCTCGTAACTCACTGTCAGCGTTACTGGCGCGGTCGAAAAGACCTCGAATGCCAACGCGGTGGGAAGCGATACAGACCGAGGGGATGGAACAGCCGGATTGCAGTTTGATTGGTAGTTGGCCCTAAGAGTGAGTTCTGCAGTGAAGTCGGTGTCGAGAACGGTGCCTGCGGCTCCGGCCGGGCATCCGCGCTCTATGGCAGTGTCGCGGTTCAGAATCGCGCACGGATCAACTGACCCAAGGCCGAGCTCGGCGAGAGTGACGCGGTCGGGAAGGACTGGCCCTCGGCCCTCCGGGGAATCGTCGGCAGTGTCTGGCGTCGCAGCCGCAAGGATGGGGGCGTCGAGTTCGATGAGTCGCGACCGCATGGCAGCCAGCAGGGATTCCGGTGATCCGAGGTCGGCTGTCGTAACGGTCGCTGTTGGTTCCAGCTCGAGCGCCCCTTCTCCCTCATCGGCTCGCGCACCCAGTTCGGTGACCGGCGAGGCGGGTGGCACAGCGAACGCCGGCTCGAATGCGGGCGGCACGCTCTGTGGCTGCGCAAACGGGGCAGCGATGAAGAACGCTCCCACGCCGACGGCAACCGCGGTTGCACCGGCAATCACCGGCAGCAAAAATGAGCTTCTCGACATCGTCATCACTTTCTACACCGCGCAATCAACGAAGACTGAGGTTGTGGATGCTGAACTAGTGTTGCCCGCTGCATCTACGGCTACCATGCGGAAGATCACGTCACCGCGACCGAACAGGTCTCCGACGTACGCATCGAACGTGTACCGCCAGCTTGACCCGTTCGGGGTCATCGAGGCGCTTCCCGTGTAGGGTCCCGTCCACGAGATCTGAACAGCGGTTACGGCAACATTGTCGCTCGCCGCAACGGTGACAATCCCATTCCCGGGTCCAGACCCTAGGTCGCACCCGAGGCGGGCCGGTTGGACTGTTGGGGAACTCAGTGACGGCGCGATCGTGTCTCGCGCGGGGGGTGCGGGGTTGACGGGACCGGGCTCAGGTGCGGTCGTTCCGGGTGCGGTCGGCTCGGCAGACGGCTGAGGTGCCGCGAACAGTTCCGTCGTGACGATCGGGCACGCACCCCCGACAGGGAGCGTCTCGAGGAGCGAGGCAGCAACGTCGAGCGTGACGAGTGGCTGTTCTAGCCACACGGTTTGGGCAACGTTGCTCGGGTTTCTCACTCCAACCCACTGGTCGTCAACGCTCTGCGCGACCACGAGCACCCGTTGCCCAGCGTTGAGCGTGGCGACAGCTGGCCCGTCAATACACGCGTAGCCATTCACGGTTCGTGAGTCGATCGTCGCCGCGGTCAGTGGCGCCACCACGCTCGGCCGGGTAATGACTCCGGTCAGCGCGACGGTTGCGCCAACAGCGCCGGCAGCAATGACGCCAACTGCTGACAGCGCCAGCTTTCCCACTAGAGAAATATTCACAGACATACCCTAATGACGCCCGAGAGGCCGAACAAGGTTGACAACTTTAAGCGTGGGTTCGCGAAATGGCCCGCCCGGCACGCTGTCAGACGCCGAACGAACGGGCGCACGAAGTTCGGCATGATCCCTCGACGATTCTGACACCCGCATTGACCTCACGTCGGGACGTCGTCATGCTGTGACGTGGGCCTGTCAACCTTTTCAGGCCATCCCCGCGTCGAAGGGGTGTGAGCGTGACATTGGTTCCACGAGCCCAGCTGGACCTGGATGAGTTTGTCGCGAGCGAGTACCCCAAAGTGGTGGCCGCGGTCGGACTGATCACGGGATCTCGGCGAGACGCCGAAGACGCTGTGCAGGACGCCATCGTGGGTTACCTCGCGAGTTCACCGGCGCGCGAGATTCGCAACGTTGCCGCGTGGATCACAGTCGTGGCAAGCAATCGAGTGCTTGACATTCAACGCTCGCGGGCTGCAGAGTCACGGGCACTCGCTGGTGTGGGATTGCCGGCAGAGTCGGCCGAGCTAATTGTCAACGAGCCTGACATCGACATTGTCGCGGCATTGCAGCACCTGCCGCTACAACAGAAGCAGGTGTGCGTCCTTCACTACCTCCTGGATCACTCGGTTGTGTCGATTGCTGAAGGGCTCGGCGTGAGCGAAGGCACCGTGAATACCCAATTGCACCGAGCGAGAAAATCCCTCGCCCAACGTCTGCGCAGGGAGGATCACCGTGGCTGACGTGGAAAGATTCGAGGCGGAGTTGCGCGACGCTTTTCAGCGCGCTGCAACGCCGGGTAATTCCACCGGGGTCGCCGACACGATCCGTAAGCGAGCTGCCGCCGGCGACGGGGCTGTTTCAGTGTCGAGTTCGACGCCCCCCGGGTGGGGTGGCTCCGGCCTATTGGGATGGTTGCCTTGGCTCGGTCTCGTGATCGCGGCTGGAATTGTCGGAGGCACTATCGGTGCCGCAGGATTTCTGGGCGGCGCGAGCGCTGAGTCGCCTGCCGGAGCCTTGCTCGAGGTGCTTCCTCAGGGTGCAGACGCCCGAGCCTGCGCCGACGGGCCCATTGTCGCCAACCTTCTCGCTGAGATTCGCGTGCTGGCCGTGCAACGCAGCGAAGACTCCGCTTGGGTGGGCGTGCGCAATCCCGCACGGATCGACACCACGGTGTGGATTCCGGTCAATGCGCTCGTCGTCGACGACGGCGAAAGACCGCTGGCTGATCTACCCGTCGGGGGCACCTGCCCACTGACCATCGCGATCGCGCCGGCGCCCGATATCGCACCCAGCGCTGACCCCGAGGAGCCGGCCCCGGGCCCTAACCCTAATCCCATCCCGAATCCCACTCTGCCGCCGGGTGATACGACGCCCCCCGCGGTACTGCAGCTCGGAGTCGACGTGAACCCTTGCCCCGCCGTCGTCACCGCAGTCGCGAGCGACAACGTCAGCGTGACGCAAGTGACCTTGTCGTGGTCGGGGGTGGCAACCGGCTCGGCCCCGATGGCACTCGTGTCGGGCACGTGGCGTTACAACTACGACTCCTTGAATTCGCCTGAAGGAGCAATGACCTTCCAAGCCGTCGCGCGAGATGCGGCGGGTAACGCAAGCTCGCCCGTTAGCTACAACGCCTACATGGTGTGTCTGGGATGAGGGAACTCATGTGGCTCAAGCCAGTGATCGGTCTTATCGCGGCGATCGCGGTCGGCGTCGGGGCAGCGTTCGTCGCTGTTCGTTTCGCACCGGTGACCGAGACGGATACCTCGGTGGCGAGCGTTGAGGCCTTGGTTCTGCAACCGATACCTGACGACGCACCGTTCCCCGAGCCTGGTGGTGGTGGGGCGACCCCATCCCCGGAGGCGGACCCAGACTTGGGTTCGGATGCCGACGGGGGCATCCCTCTCGAAACGGTCAGCGTTGTCGAGATTTCCGATCCTGCCTTCGAGCCCGAAACGGCGCCGGCTGAATTGCCCCCGGGATTCGAGGCCGCACTCGTCGAGGCGACAGAGCTGACCAACCCATACTTCGCGTTCATCGGACTCCTTTCGTGGCTCAGTTCGCCGTTCGGTGATCCGTGCGCGATTGATCGCGCGGCATCGGACTGCCCCTCGGGGGTCACTGCAACCCTGTTGGGGGGTGATCTCTTGCCGCTCGCGGCCAGTATTGGGGGCGGAACCTGTGCGACAGCGACGGGCGCCAACCTCGCGGTTTCGGTGCGAACGAACGCGCCCGCCGAGATCACGGTGACGATGCGCAGTGGGGGACTCGAGCAGACCCGCACGACACGTACAGAGCGCGACGTTGTTGCCGAGTGGCTGCCGGGAGGCGCCACCCGCGTATTTTGGCATTGTGTCTCTGCTGACGGTTGGGATCGAGGTGCGACCGTGGACGTCGAGGCTGTTGTCGTTGACGACTTCGGGCGCACTTTCGCGGTAGACCGCTCGCTGACGGTGCCAGTCTCTGCCAGTGCGGTTCGCCCAGACGCGCAGCTGCTGGGCCTCAGCGGCAACCTCGTTCAGGTCTCAGTGCCTTTCTCTGCGCGGCAGGATGTGCGGGTCGGCTGGGTCAGCGCCGACTCGAGTTCGTGCGATTTTACCGCTCCTGGTACCTTCCTTGGCCCCCCGGACGTATTCACGCTGCGCCCGCAGACGATTTCCGCGATCACGCCCGAATACACAGCAAGCAACAACTGGCTGCCCACCTATAACCAGCAGGCAACGACCGTATTCACAGTGGCCCCGGGTGCCAGCTACAAGGCATGCGTGGGATGGTTCGATGAGGGAAGGGGTGACATCGCCGGCCGACCTCAGTACCGTAACGAAGTAGTCGTGCATGCGCCGGCAACATCCTTTCCCACGCTCACCCTGACCGACGTGCGGCTTGACGTTGACGTTCCACCGAACGGAGTCCGTATTCGCGCTGCTGTACCGGGAGCCCAGTGTGGAGCCTGGCAGGGTCCGGAGGGTGCATTGCCCCAGGTCATTTGCGACCTCCCGGCAATCTCGTCGTATTTCGAAGCCAATGGCTACATCGTCGTGACGACTGACATTTCCACCGACTCCGGTGCGGCCATCAATCACCATGTGATCGAGGCATCGGCGGTCAATTGTGCCGGTGGCTGCGAGGCCCGCACCGAAACCTATCGGGTGCCGATCTTGTCTGCACGCCCGGGTCGCTGCGGCTCAGACTGTCGGTCGCAAGAAACGCTGGGTTGGGCGCGCATGACCGCTAGTTGGCCCGAGACGCTGGGCCGAGAGTGGTGGGAACTCGGCGAGACGGTCACGGGCGGGTACACGGAGCCCGCCGGCGAGGCTCCACTTATGGAGATCGCCAGCGCACGATGGACCCTCTCGCCGCGATACGATCCGTCCACCGCGACGCAAGGAGCATGGTTTCCCCTGACGACCGATCGGCCGGTGACGGTGTCGGCGACCCTTGCGGGCGACTGCTTCCGAACGCCCACCGCCCCGGTCTATCGCAACGACTCCTTGCAGCAGTGGAGCGGTGGCCGGATCGAGTTTCCAGAGCTCTGCATGGGGACGTTCTATGCCGCCACGATTGTGCTCACTGATGAAGACGGTGACGTCAGCACGTACGCGTTCGCTCGCGGCGACTTTCGACACTGGCCGTGGTCCACTTTTCAGACGCAACCGTTGACGCTGGATCTGCCGCTACGTGTTCAAGTCACCGCACCTGCGGGCGAGTATTGGGCGTTCGCGGGGGGTCAGTTCTCTCAAATGGGTTCTGGTCGGGGAACGGGAGTGTCGACACCTGGAGCGAACGTTCGACGGTGCTTCTCGGACCAAGGCGGCACGGTCGGTTATCGAATGGACACCATCACCGTCTTCCCGGGCAATCGATTTGAGCTGCGCTTGCAGGTGCGGCAGACGGAGTTTGAGAGCGAGGGGAGGGCCTCCGATGGTTTTCGCGACTGCGCCCTGTTGCCCGGCGCCGACTACCAATCGATCACGATCACTTTTTTCCTGACACTCGATGAACTGCTCAATAATTCACTCACCACCTACACCGATCCAACCACGGGGATCGAGGTCGAGCTTCGACCCGAGCCCACTCTTTTGCGCTGATTGCTAGGAGTTCTGATGGAGTACATAGCCAGAATCGGATTGACCATTTTCGCCATATGCGCGCTCACGGCGTGCGGTTCTCCCGGTGGAGACCCTCCCACTCCTGCCGAACCTGACCCGGCAGTGGGGGGCGCGCCATCGCCGACAGAAACGCCCTGCATCGTCGGAACATGGCAGCTCGACGTCGCCGACTATGAGGCTCAGTCTGAGGGATACGTTCTCGGTCTGGGCCTGCCGATTTCCGAGTTCGCCATGAGTGGCGCCGGCACCATCCAGTTCACTGCCGATGGGCTCGTCGTCACCGATATCGATCTGACGACCACCGGCACGATCGTGGCCGGAGATACCCGGGTGCCGCTCAACACGCGGTCCGCGTACACGGGCTCTGGCGACTGGAGTGGCTCGAATGACGACGAAACTATCGATCTCGCAAACTGGGCGACCGTTCCCAATCCCGATGTGCCCGTCGACCCCGCTGCCCCCGACCTTCCCGCGGTTGACTACACCGACATCCCGACGGTGTTGGCCGCGTGCTCGGCCAACTCGCTGATCTTGCAGGGCCCAGATGCACCACTCGCGGCGATGTGGTCGCGCTAGTCTGCCCGAACCTTGTGAGGCCCCCGCGTTCGGGATGGCTTCAAATCAGGTCGGCGACTCGGGGCTAGAGTGACGCAGTGATCGCCCGCCTGTTGCACGTCTCTCGACCGGTGCTGTGGGTCAACGACACTTTTGATCAAGAGACGGATGACCTGAACACTCGAAAGGGCGGCCTGGAGGGCGCCCGCATCCACCGTTCGGAGACGCGCGCGATCGTCGTCGGAATCGTACTCACGAATGTGCCTTTTCTGGCGTACTTTATCGGCACCATGCCGCCGACGGCGCTGGCCTGGGTCGCCGCCTACATCGTGCTCTTTGTGTTTTACTCGGCGCCCCCGCTGCGGTTCAAGGCTCGGCGTTTCCTCGACGCACTGAGCAATGCGGCCTACGCCTTTCCCCTAGCTTTCGTGCCCCTTGCCCTCGGAGAGTCAGCGGGGTGGGCAGTGACGCTGGGCCTGATGGCGTGGAGCGTCGCCACGGGCGCCCGGTCCGACGTTCGCGTCGAACGTGTAGCTCCAGCTGGACCCGTTCGGGCTCATCGTGGCGATACCCGTATAGCTGCCAGTCCAAGACATTTCGACACTCGCAACGCCGACATTGTCGCTGGCCGCGACGTTGACAAGTGCACTTGTGGGCAGCCCCGACGGAACGTCACACCCGAGGAGGGCTGGTTGGACCGTCGTGGAGCTCAGTGACGGCACGATCGTGTCTTGCGCCGGAGGCGCCGGGCTGGTGGGGCCGGGCTCAGGGGCGGTCGGTTGCAGTGCCGCAAAGAGTTCCGTCGTGACGATCGGGCACGCACCCCCGACAGGGAGCGTCTCGAGGAGCGAGGCAGCAACGTCGAGCGTGACGAGTGGCTGTTCTAGCCACACGGTTTGGGCAACGTTGCTCGGGTTTCTCACTCGAACCCACTGGTCGTCAGCGCTCTGCGCGACCACGAGCACCCGTTGACCAGCGTTGAGCGTGGCGACAGCTGGCCCGTCAATACACGCGTAGCCATTCACGGTTCGTGAGTCGATCGTCGCCGCGGTCAGTGGCGCCACCCCGCTCGGCCGGGAAATGACACCGGTCAGCTCGAGCGTTGCGCCAACAGCGCCAGCTTTCCCACTAGAGAAATATTCACAGTCATACCCTAATGACGCCCGAGAGGCAAAACGAGGTTGACCCGAGAGGCCGAACAAGGTTGACAGGAGTACGCTTGTCTTCGCGAAAACCCTCTTGGCCCGGCCCGCGAGCGGGTCGTGTGGGTGCGCGCGTGCGAGTGTCGGGAAGCTTAGCGCGCTACTGAAGAACCGCTAGTCTCGGGTGAGCTTGCGGTACGCGCTTCGGTGCGGCTTCGCGGCATCCGGACCGAGGCGTTCGATCTTGTTCGCCTCGTACGATTCGAAGTTGCCCTCAAACCAATGCCAGTGCGACGGATTCTCCTCTGTTCCCTCGTAGGCAAGGATGTGCGTGGCGATGCGGTCGAGAAACCACCGATCGTGGGTGATCACCACCGCACAACCTGGAAACTCAAGGAGCGCGTTCTCGAGCGAACCGAGGGTCTCGATGTCGAGGTCGTTGGTCGGCTCGTCGAGCAGCAGCAGATTACCGCCCTGCTTCAGCGTCAGCGCAAGGTTCAGGCGATTGCGCTCACCACCCGAAAGTATCCCGGCCTTCTTTTGCTGGTCTGGGCCCTTGAACCCGAACTGGGAGACGTATCCGCGAGACGGGATCTCGGTCCTGCCCACCTGAATGAAGTCTTGCCCATCGGAGACGACCTCCCACAAGGTCTTGTTTGGGTCGATTCCGCCACGGTCCTGATCGACGTACGAAATGTCGACCGTCTCGCCGATCTTCAGATCGCCCGAGTCGAGTCGTTCCAGCCCGGTGATGGTCTTGAAGAGCGTGGTCTTGCCGACGCCGTTCGGGCCGATGACACCGACGATGCCGTTGCGCGGCAGGGTAAATGACAACCCGTCGATGAGCACGCGACCGTCGAAAGACTTCTTGAGGTTCTTCGCATCGATGACTTGTGAGCCGAGCCGTGGCCCGATCGGGATCACCAGCTCCTCGAAGTCGAGCTTGCGAGTTTTCTCGGCCTCGTTTGCCATCTCTTCGTAGCGCGCGAGTCGGGCCTTGGACTTGACCTGACGACCCTTGGCGTTGCTCCGAACCCACTCAAGTTCTGAGGAGAGACGTTTGGCAAGTTTTGCGTCTTTCTTGCCCTGCACTTCGAGCCTCGCACCCTTTTTCTCGAGGTAGGTGGAGTAGTTGCCCTCGTACGGATAGAGGTGGCCGCGATCGACTTCAGCGATCCACTGGGCGACGTTGTCGAGAAAGTACCGATCGTGGGTGACGGCGAGCACGGCGCCAGGGTATTTCGCGAGATGCTGTTCCAACCACAGCACGCTCTCGGCGTCGAGGTGGTTGGTCGGTTCGTCAAGCAGCAGCAGATCCGGCTTTTGCAGCAGCAGTTTTGTCAGAGCAACCCGTCGCTTCTCGCCACCGGAGAGATTAGCGACCGGTGAGTCCGGCGGTGGCGTGCGCAGCGCATCCATCGCTTGCTCGAGTTGCGAGTCGAGGTCCCACGCGTCGGCGGCGTCAATGTCTTCTTGCAGGGAGCCCATCTCCGTAAGCAGCGCGTCGAAGTCGGCATCGGGTTCCGCCATCTCAAGGCCGATCGCGGCGTGACGGTCGATCTTCCCCTTGATCTCGGCGACGCCCTCTTGCACGTTTTCGAGCACGGTCTTCGTCTCGTCGAGCTCGGGTTCCTGCATCAGGATGCCGACGCTGTAGCCGGGGCTCAGGCGGGCTTCGCCGTTCGACGGTGTGTCGAGTCCGGCCATGATCTTGAGGATGGTCGACTTTCCGGCGCCGTTCGGACCGACAACCCCGATCTTCGCGCCGGGGAAGAACGACATGGTGACGTCATCAAGAATGAGCTTGTCGCCGACCGCTTTGCGGGCGCGCACCATCGAGTAAATAAATTCGGCCATGCCTCCAGTTTAGGGAGAGCACCTACCAGTCGATGACCTTCGTGTCGCCGACCAAACACGTACCGGTGCCGAGAATCGGGGCGATGATGCCGACGTAGCCGACCGGGCTGAACTGGCCGATGAGGCAGCGATCCGAGAACCGCACCGAGAAGATCACCGAGTCTGCCCGCAAGCCGATCGCGGTCAAGTCATAGGTGATCTCCATCGCGGCTTTGTCGAAGCCACCCGCGACGAGGGTGTTGACGATCGTTTCCCCGTCGGTGAAACCGCTCGAAGCGAACAGGCCGGATGCGACGAAGTCAAAGAACTGCTGGTTCTGTGCCGCAGTCCCTCCCGGGCGAAGAATCGCGCCGGGGCCTGGCACGGCGGTACTCGTGGGGCGGGGACTCGGGGTCGCGCTCGTACTCGCACTCGGGCTGTCGGTCGGGACAGGAGCCGGGGGGCCCGAAACACACCCACTGAGTATCACCGCAAGTGCGGAGCTCACCACGACGATCACGCCCGAACGCTGCCAGCGTCGCATGCGATGCATGTCTGTCTTCCCGTCCGACTATCCTCGCCACCAGTCTATGACGCGCCTCCGAAGCCTCTAGAACGGCAGGCCAGCGAGCTCGTTCTTCTTCTCAGCGGAGTCAACCGACTCGGCGTCCTCGGCGGCTTCACCTTCAGACCCGCCATCCGTGCCGTCGTCGCTGCCGGCCACGGTCGATTCCTCAGCTGGCAGGCTGGCCTCCGATTCGGCCTCCGATTCGGCGGCGGGCGAGGTCGCAAGCGCTGAGACGGCGCGGCTGTAGCTCGATGTGCCCCAAGCGAGGTCGTGACCGATCGCATCCGCTTCGATATCGACAGTCGTACCCGCACGCTCATCGGTCTGCCACTCGCGAATGCGGAGTCTGCCAGTAACGAGCACTCGCTCACCCTTGTGCACCGAGGCCGAAACGTGCGCGGCAAGATTGCGGAACGCGGTGATCGTGTACCAGTTCGTGTCGCCGTCAATCCATTTCTGGGTTGAGCGGTCGAAGCGTCGCTGGGTTGAGGCGAGCCGGAAACTGCTGATGGCGAGTGACTCGCTCGTCACAATGTGGCGCGGCTCAGTGACCACGAGTCCGGTGATGGTGATGTTGTCTGACATAGTTGCTCCGTTGTCTCGATATGGGGTTGTCTCGATATGGG
>JBBQLW010000042.1:0-10968 GCA_038328315.1 Actinomycetales bacterium | reverse complement strand
GCTCAACGCAAGCCTCAAGGCGATTCCAGGTGCGGATCGAGCCGCCGCGGGAAAACTCATCGGGCAGGCCAGGGCAGGGGTTGCTGCAGCCCTGAACGAGCGCGAAGCGCAACTGGCTGTTGCTGAGGAGCAGGTTCGACTTGAGGCCGAGGCGCTCGACGTCACGGCAGTGCCGATGCGTTGGCACGCGGGCGCTCGGCATCCGCTCAGCCTGCTCATGGAGTACATGGCCGACATCTTTGTCGGCATGGGGTGGGAAGTGGCGGAGGGCCCGGAACTCGAAAACGAGTGGTTCAACTTCGACGCATTGAACTTCGACGAAGATCACCCGGCGCGCGCGATGCAAGACACCTTCTTCGTTGACCCGGTTGACTCGCACCTCGTGCTGCGTACCCACACGAGCCCGGTGCAGGTGCGATCCCTGCTCGATCGGCCGCTGCCGGTGTATGTCGTAGCGCCCGGTCGCGTGTTTCGCACCGACGAACTCGACGCGACCCACACGCCGGTGTTTCACCAGATCGAGGGCATCGCGATCGACAAGGGCCTGACGATGGCGCACTTGCGCGGCACGCTCGAACACCTTGCCCGCGCCATGTTCGGTGATGGCGCCCAGATCCGTCTGCGCCCCAACTATTTTCCATTCACCGAACCGAGCGCCGAGATGGACGTCTGGCAGCCGAACGCGAAAGGCGGTGCGCGCTGGGTCGAGTGGGGCGGCTGCGGCATGGTCAACGCCAACGTGCTGCGCTCGGCCGGAATCGATCCAAACGAGTATCAGGGCTTCGCGTTTGGCATGGGCATCGAGCGCACGCTGCAGTTCCGAAACGAGATGAACGACATGCGCGACATGGTCGAAGGCGACATCCGCTTTTCGCAGCAGTTCGGAATGGTGGTCTGATGCGCATCCCGCTGAGCTGGCTTGGCGAGCTTGTCGACCTCCCCGAGGACCCATCGCTCGAGCACGTGCACGCGGCCCTCGTCAAGGTCGGTTTCGAAGAAGAGGACGTGCACGGCTTCGAGGTCACTGGACCCGTGGTTGTCGGTCAGGTGCTCGAGTTCACGTCGGAGCCGCAGGCAAACGGCAAGACCATTAACTGGTGTCAGGTGGATGTTGGCGAGGCCGGGGGCCGCGGAATCGTCTGCGGGGCTCACAACTTCGCCGTCGGCGACAAAGTCGTCGTCGCACTTCCTGGTGCTGTGTTGCCCGGCCCGTTCCCGATTGCCGCGCGCACGACCTACGGTCACGTCTCGGACGGCATGATCGCCTCGGCCCGCGAACTCGGTCTTGGCGACGAGCACGATGGCATTCTCAGGTTGGCTTCCCTTGACCTTGACCCAGAGGTCGGGGCGGATGCCATCGCCCTGCTTGGACTCGACGACGCAGCCGTCGAGGTCAACGTAACGCCGGACCGCGGCTACGCGCTGTCGATTCGAGGAATCGGGCGGGAGTATTCGCACGCGACTGGCGCCGCGTTCCACGATCCTGCACTGAATCCCGAGCTCGCAAGACTCGCCGCCGTGCCGGTGAGCGGATTCGAGTTGCACATTGACGACCGAGCCCCGATCCGCGGGCGCGTTGGCGCTACGGTCTTTGTCGCTCGGGTGGTGCGTGGAGTTGACCCGTCCAGGCCGACGCCGGCATGGATGGTCGCGCGACTGAGTCTTGCTGGCATCCGCTCGATCTCACTGATCGTGGACATCAGTAACTACGTCATGCTCGAACTCGGCCAGCCGAACCACGCGTACGACCTCGGAACGCTGACCGGCGGCATCACCGTGCGCCGGGCGGCGCCGGGTGAGACGCTGACGACCCTCGACGGTAAGGATCGAACGCTCAACGCCGAAGATCTCGTCATCGCCGACGATTCCGGCGCAATCGGCATTGCCGGCGTCATGGGCGGAGCAGCGACAGAGATCAGCGATTCTTCGACGGACGTGCTCATCGAGGCAGCGAACTTCGATCCAGTGTCGATCGCGCGCTCAGCCCGCCGTCACAAGTTGCAAAGCGAGGCATCCCGCCGCTTCGAGCGCGGAGTGGACCCTGCCGTTGCCGGGATCGCGGCGGCGCGGGTTATCCAGTTGATCACCGAGCTGGCTGGCGGGACCGCGGACGAGCTCGGTGCCACGATCGATGGCGGCGTGACTCAGCAGCCGATCGAGCTCGCCGCCGATTTCGTCGCTCGCATCATCGGGGTGGACTTCTCCGAGCAGGAGATCACGGAGTCGCTTGCGGCAATCGGGGCGAAGCTTGAGGGGCTAGGCGGCGGCTGGCTCGTCACCCCGCCGAGCTGGCGCCCGGACTTGACGGATGCCGCGACCCTCGCAGAGGAGGTCGCTCGCATCGTGGGCTACGACCGCATCCCGTCGTTGCTTCCGGTGGCTCCGCCCGGGCGCGGTCTGACGCGCGAGCAGCGATTGCGGCGCACGACCGCGAACGGACTGGCCGCTGCCGGACTCACCGAGGTGCTCGCGTATCCGTTCGTCTCTGAGCACAGCAATCAGTTGTTTGGCCCCCTCGACAGTGAGCGGGTGGCGGCGGTCAAGCTCGCCAACCCACTCGACCCGGATGCCGCGTGGTTGCGTGCCTCGCTTGTGCCTGGGCTTGTGGCCATGGCGCGCCGCAATCTTGCGCGCGGGCTCACTGACGTCGCAATTTTCGAGATCGGCACCGTCTTTCTTCCAACCCCTGGTACTCGCTATGGCAGCACGGATCTGCCGCTCGGCGGAGCTGTACCTGCCGGGGAAGAACTCGAGGCGCTGCACGCGAGCATCCCGGCTCAGCCGTGGCACCTCGGCGCGCTATTCCTCGGCGATGCCGTAGCCAAGCAACCCGGTCAGCCGCCGATCGCGAGCGGCATCGCTGACGCGATTGCCACCGCACAGCATCTTGCCGATTCGCTGGCTGTCGAGCTTGAGGTCGTCACCGGATCGCACCGCTCGATGCACCCCGGCCGCACCGCCGAGTTGAGAATTGCAGGCAAGCCGTTCGGTGTCGCGGGCGAATTGTTGCCGTCGCTCGCGGCTGAGTTCGACCTTCCTCGAGTCGTTGCAGTCCTCGAGCTGGATCTCAACGCCCTGATCGCCGCAGCAACCGGTGAGATCACTGCGGTGCCGATCGCATCGATGCCTGCCGCGACGCAGGATGTCTCGCTCGTCGTTACGGCCTCAGTGCGAGCATCCGAGTTGAAGGCGATCATTGTTGAAGGGGCCGGAGAGCTGCTCGAGCACGTACGGTTGGTCGACGAGTACCGCGGCCCGGGCATTCCGGACGGCAGCAAATCTCTGACGTTCGCCTTGCGGTTCCGCGCACCGGATCGCACACTCACGGCCGCAGAGGCCACCGAGTCAAAGAATGCCGCCGTGACCTTGGCCGGCGTTCGACTGGGCGCGGTGCTGCGCGAGTAGTCCGTTCGACTATTCTGCGACGAGCGCCCGCTCCCAGTCAGACCGGGCGTTGACTACTTCTTGCCGCCGCCGAGCATTCCGGCGAGCGCGCCACCGATGAGGTCTTGGCCCTGCTTGCTGCTCAGGAGGCCACCGATCATGCCGCCGAGGTCCCCGATGCCGCCAGCTGGCGCTGCTTCCGCAGCCTTGGCGGCTGGCTTTGCTGCCGGTTCAGCCTTCTGTCCGAAGAACTGGCTGCCCACCCATGCGAGCACGATCGGCGCGATGATTGGCAGCACCTGAGCGATGATGTCGCCAGCGACGTTGTTGTTCTGGCCCACGGCCGCAGCGACATCGCTGCTCTTGGAACCGAAGACGTTCTTGACAATTTTCTTACCGTCATCCGTGTTGATGTCAGCGACTTTTGCTTTGCCGGCTGGCACTTTTGCGCTGTGGCGTTCGAGCGCTCCCTCGAGCGACTTGGCGCCTTCCTTGCTCTTATTGGCGTTTGCTGCGAGACCACCGATGATGGCGGGAACCGCGGCCTTGACCGCGAGTGCGGCCATATTTTCGTCGATCCCGAGCTTCTTGGCGATGTCGCCGATGGGGAGCATGTCGATGAGGCCATCGAAGTCTGACATTGAATCTCCTTAGTGCTGGGCGCTCCCGTCGAGCATCCACTGGGCATAAGGTTAGCGATTCGCGCGCGCTAGCGGGAGACCGGTACGCTCTGAGTCATGACCGCCGCGATCAACGCCACCGACAGCACGCTGCTGTGCGCTGGCGTGACCGCTGGCAGCGCCCGACGCAGCCGCAGCGAGCGACGCTAGGCGTCGTTTCGTGCCCGGCCGATAGCAGCCAGAGCGCGAGCCGCCGCCGTTCTGCCTCCCTCGTCCGTACCCGTCATTAAGGTTGATTCATGTCCCTCTCGGTTGCCGTTGCCGGTGCAAGTGGCTACGCCGGCGGAGAAGTGTTGCGCCTGCTGTCTGCGCACCCGGACTTCGCGGTCACAACTGTCACGGCGTTCCAGAACGCCGGGCAACGCCTCATCGACACGCAGCCGCATTTACGATCGCTTGCACACCTCGAATTGAAGTCGACGGATGCCGCGGCGCTCGCCGACCACGATGTCGTGTTCCTCGCCCTCCCGCACGGCACGTCTGGCGAGCTCGCGGCCGGACTCCCGGCCGACACGCTGGTGGTCGATTGCGGCGCTGACCACCGACTCACTGACGCGGGTGCCTGGCAGCAGTTCTACGGTGGCGAGTTCTTCGGGCCCTGGACGTACGGGCTCCCGGAGCTCGTGCTTGCCGACGGTGGCGCTCAGCGCAGCGCGCTCGCTGGCGCGACGCGGATTGCCGTTCCCGGCTGCAATGCGACTGCCATCAGCCTCGGGCTTGCGCCGGGCATCCGTGCCGGTGTCATCGACGGCGCGGACCTCGTTTCGGTGCTTGCCGTTGGTCCGTCAGGGGCAGGCAAGAGTCTGCGAACCGACTTGCTCGCGAGTGAGGTCTTGGGTTCGGCGAGCGCGTACGGGGTTGGTGGAGTGCATCGCCACAACCCGGAGATTCTGCAGAACCTGCGGCTGGCTGGCGGGGTCGACGTGAGCATCTCATTCACTCCGATGATCGTGCCGATGAGCCGCGGCATCCTCGCGACCTCGACTGCGCGCTTGAAACACGGCGTCAGCGCTGCCGCCGTTCGGGAAGCGTGGGAACACGCCTACGCCGCCGAGCCGTTTGTCCACCTCCTACCGCAAGGGCAGTATCCGCGCACGGCCGACACTCTCGGAGCCAATACCTGCCTGATTGGCCTCGCTGTCGATGAGGGTGCCGGTCGGGTTGTGGTCGTGAGCGCACTCGACAATCTCGTGAAGGGCACTGCCGGGGCCGCGATACAGTCCGCCAACATCGCTCTCGGCTTTGCGGAGACCACCGGGCTGAGCGTTGACGGGGTAGCGCCGTGAGTGTCACGGCGGCTCTCGGGTTCGATGCGGCAGCCGTCGCAGGCGGGCTCAAGTCGGGCGGTGGACTCGACCTTGCCATCGTTGTCAATCGCGGGCCGCTTCAGCATGCCGCGGCCGTCTTTACCAGCAATCGCTCGAAGGCCAACCCGATCATCTGGTCGCAGCAGGTCATCGCCGACGGCACGGTGTCAGCAATAGTGCTGAACTCTGGTGGAGCGAACTGCTTCACCGGGGCCCAAGGCTTTCACGTGACGCACGCCACAGCAGAGGCCGTCGCCGAGGCGATCGGGGTTTCAGCCGGAGACGTCTTGGTGTGTTCAACCGGACTCATCGGTGACCAACTTCCGCTCGAGAAGGTGCTTGCCGGGGTCATGGCGGCCAGTGCAGCGCTCGGTAATCACGGCGAGGACGCGTCGCTCGCGATCATGACCACCGACTCCATACCGAAGCGCTCAATCAAACTTGGGCCCGGCTACACCATCGGCGCTATGGCCAAGGGCGCAGGCATGCTTGCGCCCGGGCTTGCAACCATGCTCGTCGTCATCACGACGGATGCCGCGGTGCAGTCGGCCGCGCTCGACCGCGCGCTCCGCGAAGCTACCCGCCTGAGTTTCGACCGGCTGGATTCCGACGGCTGCATGTCGACCAACGATCAGGTCTCGCTGCTCGCGAGCGGAGCCTCAGGGGTCACCCCGCAGGAGGCTGAGTTCACCGAGCTGCTCACCGACGTCTGTAAAGACTTGGCCGAGCAACTGCAGGCCGATGCTGAAGGCGCAAGTCACGACATCCGTATCGAGGTGGTCGGCGCTGCGAGCGAGGACGACGCGGTGACCGTCGGGCGGTCCGTCGCCCGCAACAACCTCTTCAAAGCCGCCGTGTTCGGCAACGACCCCAACTGGGGCCGCGTGCTCGCTGCCATCGGCACGACAGATGCCGCGTTCGATCCGTATGACGTTGACGTGAGCATAAACGGGGTGCGGGTGTGTCACGCTGGCGCCGCCGATCGGCCCCGGACCGAGGTGGACCTGAGCCCGCGACGTGTCGAGCTTGTGATCGATTTGCGTGCCGGAAACGAAACGGCGACCATTCTCACCAACGACCTCACTCACGACTATGTGCACGAGAACTCGGCGTACGCCAGCTGATGACGAACGAATCGGTGAACGCAACGCAGCAGCGCGCGGCCGCGAAAGCCGCCGTGCTCATTGAGGCACTGCCGTGGCTCAAGCGCTTTCACGACGAGATCGTTGTCGTGAAGTTCGGCGGCAATGCCATGATCGACGACGAGCTCAAGCGGTCATTCGCCGAAGACATGGTCTTCTTGCGCTATGCGGGCGTGAAGCCTGTGATCGTGCACGGCGGAGGACCGCAGATCACGGCCGAGCTGGAGCGCCGCGGCATCCAGAGTGAATTCAAAGGTGGATATCGCGTCACGACCGCCGAGGCGATGCCGGTCATCAGGCAAGTGCTCGCTGAGCAGGTCGGTGGCGAGCTCGTGCAACTGATCAACGAGCACGGCGACATCGCGCACGGCCTCTCCGGTGAGGAGCACGGGTTGTTCACTGGGGTGGTGCGCGGCGCCGTTGTCGATGGCGCACTTGTCGATCTCGGCCTCGTTGGCGAGGTAACCGAGGTCGACCCGACCGGGGTACTCGAGGTGCTCTCGCGGGGTTTCATCCCGGTCGTTTCCTCGGTCGCGAACGGCGAGCAGAGCTTGCTGAACGTGAACGCGGATTCTGCGGCGGCCTCCCTTGCTGTCGCGCTCGGTGCCGCAAAGCTCGTCATACTCACGGATGTCGCTGGCCTCTACCGAGACTGGCCAGTTCTCGACTCGCTCGTGTCGATCATCACAACGACCGAGCTCGAAGCGCTGCTACCGAGTCTCGAATCCGGGATGATCCCGAAGATGACCGCGTGCCTCGATGCGGTCAACGCCGGAGTGCCGAAAGCGGCCATCATCGACGGCCGAGATCCGCACGCGATCCTGATCGAGGTCTTCACTGACCAAGGCATCGGCACGGAGGTTGTTGCACCATGACCTGGCAGGACGACTACTCGAATCGCATCATGAAGTCGGCGGCGCTCCCGGCGCGCGAGCTTGTGCGCGGCGAAGGCTGCTACGTCTGGGATGAGACCGGCTTCGCCTACCTCGACTTCCTTGCCGGTATCGCCGTCAACTCGCTTGGCCACGCGCATCCGGTGTTGGTAGAAGCTGTCAGTCGCCAGGTCGCGACGCTCGTGCACGTGTCCAACTACTTTGCGAACCCGCCGCAGCTTGAGCTCGCTGAGCGTCTGCTGCGCTTGGCGGGAGCTGGAGCCGGTGCGGGTGGAGGGGCTGGCGCGGCGGCGGGTGCAGACGCTGATGCTGCCGCCAATGGGCGCGTCTATTTTTGCAACTCGGGTGCGGAGGCGGTCGAGGCGGCGATGAAGCTCGCGAGACGCACCGGTCGGCCGCGCATCCTCTCGCTCAAGAACTCGTTTCACGGCCGCACGATGGGCTCGCTGGCACTCACCGGCAAGCCGGCTCTGCGCGAACCGTTCGAACCGCTGCTCCCGAATGTGAACCATATCGATTCGACGATCGAAGCCCTCGAGGCCACCTTGGACTCGGATGTCGCGGCTCTCGTCGTTGAGCCGATCAAGGGTGAGGCCGGAGTGATCCCGCTGCCGGCTGGGTACCTCGCGGCGGCTCGCGAACTCACACGGGCACACGGCGTGCTCCTCATCGTCGACGAGATCCAGACCGGTGCCGGTCGCACCGGCGAGTGGTTCGCCTTTCAGTCCGCTGGTATTCTCCCGGATGCGATCACGGTCGCCAAAGGAATCGGTGGCGGTGTTCCGATTGGTGCGCTCGTGACCTTTGGCGCAGCGTCCGAGCTCCTGACGGCCGGCCAGCACGGCAGCACCTTCGGCGGCAACCCGCTCGCAACGGCCGCGGCGAACGCCGTGCTCGGTGAGATCGAAGCCGCCGGACTGGTGGAGAATGCTCGGCTGCGCGGCGAGCAGTTGGTCGCTGCGATCACCGGCCTGCCGCTGGTCGATGAGGTGCGAGGAGCTGGCCTGCTGATCGGGGTCGGCTTGAGTGCCCCAGTGGCATCCGCCGTCGTTGCTCGCGCATTGGAGCTTGGCCTCATCATCAACGCTCCAAACGACTCGAGTATTCGTATCGCTCCGCCGCTCATCATCGGCGATGCGGAGATCACCGAGTTCACCCAGAAGTTCAGGGCCGCACTCACCGAGGTGGAGCTCGCCGAGGCTGCCCTTACCGACTCTTCCCTTACCGATTTTGCGGGAACGAACAGAAGCGAGGCACCGGGATGACGAGGCACTTCCTGCGAGATGATGATCTGAGTCAGGCCGAGCAAACAGCGATTCTCGACCTCGCCGAGCAGATCAAAGCCGACCGTTGGGGTCGCAAGCCCTTGGCCGGCCCGCAGACGGTCGCCGTGATTTTCGACAAGTCTTCGACCCGAACGCGGGTGTCGTTCGCGGTCGGAATTGCGGACCTCGGGGGAGTGCCGCTCATCATCTCGACCGCCAACAGCCAGCTCGGCGGCAAGGAGACCGCGTCCGACACCGCCCGCGTGCTTGAACGTCAGGTGGCCGCGATCGTCTGGCGGACCTATGGTCAGGCCGGGCTCGTCGAGATGGCGGCAGACACCACGGTGCCGGTCATCAACGCGTTGAGTGACGAGTTTCACCCGTGCCAATTGCTCGCCGACCTGCTGACGATTCGCGAACACAAGGGTACGCTCGCGGGGCTCACGGTTGCGTTCCTCGGTGATGGCGCTGACAACATGGTCCACTCGTATCTGCTTGCAGGGGCGACGGCCGGCATGCACGTGCGGGTGGCGTGCCCGGTCGAGTACCCGCCGGACGAGCGAGTTGTGGCCGACGCCGACGCGATCGCGGTGCAGAACGGCGGTTCCGTCACGATCATGAACGATCCGGCAGAGGCCGTTGCCGGTGTCGATGTGGTGGTGACGGACACCTGGGTGTCAATGGGCAAGGAGGACGAGAAGGCTGCGCGCGTGGCATCCCTCTCGCCATACAAAGTGGATGCTGCGATGATGGCGCTCGCCAAGCCGGACGCGATCTTTTTGCACTGCCTGCCGGCTGACCGAGGCTACGAGGTGACCGGCGAGGTCATAGACGGGCCGCAGAGTGTCATCTGGGACGAGGCAGAGAACCGCCTGCACGCCCAGAAGGCCCTCATGGTCTGGCTCCTCGAGCGCGCAACCAGCCCAGCCCCCTTGCCCTAACCCTTTTCCGTGAGTGGTCACTTTGTGTCGCTTGGAGGCTGGGGAGGCCGACACAAAGTGACCACTCACAGATCTCTAGACTGAACACGACCTTCAAGGAGCACAACACATGGCAGATCGCGTCGTTCTCGCGTACTCGGGCGGACTCGACACCTCGGTTGGCATCGGCTGGTTGAAGGATGCCACGGGCAAAGAAGTCGTCGCGCTCGCGGTCGACGTCGGCCAGGGTGGCGAAGACATGGATGACATTCGCCAGCGGGCGCTTGACTGTGGCGCAGTGGAATCCATTGTCGTCGACGCCAAGGATGAGTTCGCAAGTGACTTCCTCATGCCGGCGCTCAAGGCCAATGCCATGTATCAGAAGCGCTATCCGCTCGTCTCGGCACTCAGCCGTCCGGTGATCGCCAAGCACCTCGCTATCACGGCAAAGGCGCTCGGCGCGACGAGTGTCGCCCACGGCTGCACGGGCAAGGGCAACGATCAAGTGCGGTTCGAGGCGGCCGTTGCCGCCCTCGCTCCGGAGCTGACGAGCATCGCGCCAGTTCGTGACCTCGCGCTCACTCGCGATAAGGCGATCATCTATGCAGAAGAGCACAATCTGCCTATTCGTCAGAGCGCGGCAAACCCGTACTCCATCGACAAGAACGTGTGGGGGCGCGCGGTCGAGACCGGCTTCCTGGAGGATCCGTGGAACGCCCCGATCGAGGACCTGTACGAGTACACCGAGGATCCTGCCATCGTGAAACCGGCCGACGAGATCACGATCACCTTCACCGCTGGTATCCCGACGGCGATCGACGGCGTCGCAGTCTCGCCACTGCAGGCCGTTGAGCAGCTGAACGCGATCGCCGGCAAGCACGGCGTCGGACGCATCGACGTTGTCGAGGATCGGCTCGTCGGCATCAAGAGCCGCGAGGTCTACGAAGCTCCTGGCGCGATCGCGCTCATCGAGGCTCACGAGGCGCTCGAAGCACTGACGCTCGAACGTGACCTCGGTCGGTATAAGCGCGGAGTCGAAGCCAAGTGGTCAGAGCTCGTGTATGACGGGCTCTGGTACTCCGGACTTAAGCGCAGCCTCGATGTCTTCATCGATGACACCCAGAAGTACGTGAGTGGTGAGATCCGCCTCAAGCTTCAGGGTGGGCGCGCCGTCGTCACTGGCCAGCGTTCGGAGCAGAGCCTCTACGATTTCAGCCTGGCAACCTACGACACAGGCGACACCTTCGACCAGTCGCTGTCGAAGGGCTTCATCGAGATCTGGTCGCTCCCGTCGAAGATTTCCGCGCGCCGCGACCTGCGCGCATAGCCGGGGCGGAGCGAGCGTGGCGACATTGGAAGGCGGTGCGGCGCACGGCG
>JBBQLW010000041.1:0-11077 GCA_038328315.1 Actinomycetales bacterium | reverse complement strand
GGCGTCGTTGAGCGCGTCAAGGTACTCGGCGTGCTGTGTGTGGGCGAGTTTGCCAATGTTTGGGTCGCGGTAGATGAGCGCGCAGGAGTCATACGGCGCGAACAGCCACTTGTGCGGGTCGACGATGAGTGAATCCGCGCGCCCGACCCCCTCAAACCGTGATCGCGCGCTCGGGGACAGCATCGCTGCGAGCCCGTAGGCGCCATCCACGTGAAGCCAGAAGTCGAACTCGTCTTTAAGGGCGGCGATAGAGGCGATGTCGTCGACGATGCCGAAGTTGGTCGACCCTGCCGTTGCCACGACGGCGAACGCAGAACCGCTCAATCGCTCAAGTGCTTCCCGTACCGCCGAGCCTTGTAGGGCTCCGCCGACGTCTGGCGCCACCTTGAGAACATCCACGTCCATCACCGACGCGGCTGCCACGATCGAAGAATGAGCTTCGGCGCTGCAAATTACCGTCCAGCGGGCGGGAAGTTCTGCGTCGGCATCCGCGCGCGTTCGCCGTGCATGGTCGCGCGCGGCGACGAGCGCCGACAGGTTGCCGATCGTGCCGCCCTGCACGAACGCTCCGCCGGCACCTCGCGGCATGCCGAACTCATTCGCGAGCCAGGTGAGCACTTCGTTTTCGGCGTGCACCGCGCCGGAGCCTTCCATCCAGGATCCCGAATACACGGCAGTAGCCGAGGCCACCAAGTCGAACGCCGTCGCGGCTTTGGTCGGCGCATTCGGAATGAACGCGAGGTATTGCGGATGATCCGTGGTGACGCATGCGGGAGCCAGCACATGCTCGAACAGAGCGAGTGCTCTGGATGCTCCGATGCCGTTCTCGGTGACGGTGGTGCCGACGAGGCGGTTCAGTTCTGCCTCGGAGAGCGGCTTATCCAGCGGAGTATCGGTGCCGAGGATGCGACGGCGCGAGTATTCAAGTACCGAATCCACGAGCGCAGTCGTCTCTTCGGTGATGGAGTGCATGCGTACCGCGCTCGTGACCTCGGGGGTGTTCGCGCGAGTCATCTACTGCTTCCTTGCCTGAGTTGTGAGTTGTGAGTTGTCAGTTGAGACAAGGGTTGCACACAGCGCCGCATCCGGATGCGCTCCCCGACGAAGTAGGCGGCCCAGGGATGAGTTCTGGGCGAGCACGTACCGGCGTGCAGTACCCACCAGCGTGGTATACCCCCTAGGGTATTAGCAGGGGCGATCCCGCGATGGGCTCCCGCCGCAACTGGAGGATCGATGGCGAAGGACAGGGCGGCCGGCGGAGTCTTCGGGGCGACCTACACGCGCGTCGGACCCGTCATGGATCGCCGCGGAGCGACCGCGCACCGCCGGGAACTCCTGGGAGCTGCATTCGGGAGAGTCGTTGAGATTGGCGCGGGATACGGTGCCACATTTGCGCTTTATCCTGGCCAAGTCACCGGAGTGATTGCGGTCGAGCCCGATGAAACCCTGAGGACCAGCGCGAAGCGGGCCGCGAAGCTCGCGCTCGTTCCGATCGAGGTCGTAGACGGGTTCGCGAGTGCTCTCCCACTGGGTGACGGGTCGGTCGACGTCGCGGTGTCGAGCCTCGTTCTGTGTAGCGTCCCTGATCAGTCCGCGGCGCTCGCCGAACTGCACCGCGTGCTGCGCCCAGGGGGACTGCTGCTGATGTACGAGCACGTGCGGTCTCGACATGTCGCTCTGGCGATCCTCGAGGACCTGCTCACACCGGTGTGGTCCGGCCTTGCCGGGGGATGCCATCCGAACAGGGATACCGTTGCTGCGGCAAGGGCGGCTGGATTCGAGATCCAGCATCAACGTCGGTTCGGTTTTTCGATCCTGGCGGGTATTCCAGCTGTAAGCCATGTGATTGTCTCGGCACGCAAACTTCCGATAGGGGAATGACGATGGGGCTGTTCAGAAAGCGCAGCAAGAACTTTGCGGATGTTGACGCTGCGGAGGCGATTGAGCTTGTGGCGGGGGGCGCGGTATTGGTAGATGTCCGAACGGGACTCGAGTGGAAGATGGGCCACGCGACCGGTGCTCGGAACATCCCTCTCGACCGCATCTCACGCCGATCGAGCGAACTACCAGCGGGTGCGAACATCGTCGTGATCTGCCAGTCCGGCCATCGCTCCCCACTGGCGGCGCGCACTCTAGCGAAGCGCGGATTCACGGTCTCATCGGTGGTGGGAGGAACACCCGCCTGGAAACGAGCCGGTGGTGCCATGGATTCTCCTCGATCCGGAACTAGCGCTTCGGACTAGCGCGCCATGGATCTCGGCGCGCATCGCGTCGACGACCGCAGTCAACTTACCGAGATGACGCCCATCATTCCGTTGTCTTCGTGGTCGAGAATGTGGCAGTGGTAGACGGCTGTGCCGGTGAAGTTTTCGAACGCGATACGCACCCGGGATTGACTGTTTGCCGGCACGTTGACCACGTCCTGCCAGGTCGGTGCCTCGACGGCTCGACCGCCGATCTCCATGACCTGCATCGGCCAGACGTGCAGGTGGAACGGGTGATCCATCGTGCTCGTGTTGACGATGGTCCACTCCTCGATCGCGCCGGCGGCGACGGACAGGTCGACTCGCGCCGGGTCGAAGCTGCGGCCATCGATGGTGAATCCCATCATCGATCCGCCCATGCCACCTCCGCCCATCCCGCCGCCCATAGCGAGAGTGAGCGTTCTTGCTCCATCGATCGGCTGCGAACGCAGGTCTCGTGGTTGGGACAGCGACGGTTTTGGAAGTGCTGCGCCGTCTGGGCCTGACACGGTCAGGGTTGCCAATGTAACGGTGCTGGTGGATGTGGCGTTCCCGCCGCCCATGCCGCCAGCGGAGCCCCGATCCACCGGCAGTGCCTCAAACGTTGCGATGCCAGCCGACATCGTCACGAGAACGTCCGCTCGGTTTCCGGGCAGCAATCTGATGGAATCTACGTCGTGGGGTGAAGCGAAGCGGCCGGAGTCATTGCCAAGCAATTGCATGGCTTGGCCATCCAGCCTGAGGTCCAGAAAGCGCGAGGTGCAGGCGTTGACGATCCGCCAGCGTTCCAGGTCTCCGGGATGCGCAGTCATTGTCGCGTTGACTTGACCGTTCAGCAGCACGGTTGAGCCTTCCCGTCCGCGCATCCTGTCCATTCGGGATGCCGTTGCAAGCGTCCCCGATGCATCGAACGTGACGTCAGAAACAATCAGCACCCGCTCTGCCGTCGCCGGAATCGGCGTGGTGTCTTCGACGATGATCGCGCCGTAGAGACCGCCAAAGACTTGATCGGCCGCCATCCCGTGGTGGTGTGGGTGGTACCAAAACAGCCCGGGTGGGTGAAAGTCGGGGATCTTGTAGCGGTACTCGGCTGTTGTGCCAGCGTCGACGCGGCGGAACACGTTGTCGCTTGATCCATCCGGAGAAACCAGCATTCCGTGGGTGTGCAGGTTGGTCGGATCTGAAAGTTGGTTGGTCAGGGTCACGGTCAGCGTATCCCCGGGGCGAACCACCAGCGTTGGTCCGGGAAGCGAGCCGTTGTAGGTAACGGCGTTGACCGTGGTTCCGCCGATAAGCACCGCGGAGGGGGCGGCAATGATGGCTACGTCGAGCAAGCCGTTGGCGCTTCGAACCTGTTTCGGTTGGCCGAGTTCGGTGCCGGACGGTAGCGGAGGCGGCGATTCGATACTGTCCGGTGTGTCTGGAACCGGTCGAACGCAGCCCGCGAGCACGAAGGCGGTACCAACAACACCAAGCGTCAGTGCCGCGCGCCGACTGATGGGTTCCATTACTGGCCGTCCATCCCGATGGCGATGTTGACGCGGGCGGCCCACATCGAGCGCAAACCACTGGTGTGGTAGCAGCGTGACATCACTTCACTGCCTCGGCGGTGGGTGCCATGACTGGCCCGGTCAGCTGGTCTGGTCGAAGGTCCAGCCGGCGCAAGAGTTGAGCGTTGAGTGCGACGACAACCGTGGACGCTGACATCAACAGTGCCCCAACAGCCATCGGAAGGATGAATCCGATCGGAGCGAGCACGCCCGCGGCGAGCGGAACTGAGATCAGGTTGTATCCCGCCGCCCACCAGAGGTTCTGCTTCATTTTGCCGTAACTCTTGCGCGACAATTCGATGACTGAGAGCACTGAGCGCGGGTCGTCGCTCGCGAGGATCACGCCAGCAGACGCGATAGCCACGTCGGTCCCGGCGCCGATCGCGATTCCGACGTCGGCTTGAGCCAGCGCCGGTGCGTCATTGACGCCATCGCCGACCATGGCAACTGTCTTGCCTTCGCTCTGCAGTTCGGCGACCTTCGCTGCTTTGTCTTCGGGGTGCACTCCCGCGAAAACCCGGTCAATACCAAGAGTTGCGGCCACGGATTGGGCGACCGCTTCGGCGTCTCCAGTGATCATGACGACTTGGATGCCGCGCGCATGCAGCGCATCGACGGCTTGCTGAGATTCTGCTCGAATTTCGTCGGCAAGGCCGATTGCGCCAATGACGGCTCCATCCGAGAGAACGTGCAGGATGATTGCCCCTTCGCTCTCCCACGCGACGGTTTCGGGAAGGGGTTGCTCATCGTGGCTGGCGAGCATGCCCGGGCCGCCCACGCTGATCTTCTTGCCGCCAACGCTTGCAGTGACACCGACGGCCGCTGAGGACTGAAAATCGGTTGCCCGACTCACTTGCAGTGTGCGCTCGTCCGCGGCGCGGATAATTGCTTTCGCGATGGGATGCTCGCTGTCGGCTTCTGCGGATGCCGCCAGCGCCAGAAGATCGTCTTCTGTTACGGAGCCGACGACGGCGAGACTCGAAACAATCGGTTCGCCCTTGGTGAGCGTTCCGGTCTTGTCGAACAACACCGAGTTCACTTTGCGCATAGTTTCCAGCGCCAGACGGTCCTTGATGAGTACGCCGGCTTGTGCCGCTCTTTCGGTTGAGATCGACACCACCAAGGGGATCGCCAGCCCGAGCGCGTGCGGGCAAGCGATCACGAGAACCGTGATCGTGCGGATGATCGCGTCGTCCGGACTGCCAACGAGCGTCCACACGATTGCGGTGATCACGCCAGCCCCCAAGGCGAACCAGAATAGCCAGCCCGCCGCGGTGTCGGCGAGCCGCTGAGCCGGCGACGAGGAATTCTGTGCTTCCGTGACCAAGCGTTGGATGCCAGCGAGTGCGGTATCCGCCCCGATAGCCGTCACCTCAACCCGGATCGCAGTGTCGGTGGCGACCGTGCCCGCCACGACGTGCGCACCAGGTCCGCGGGAGACCGGTCGCGACTCCCCTGTGATCATCGACTCATCGATGTCTGCCGTGCCTTCGGTCACGGTTCCATCGGCTGGCACGCGCCCTCCCGGGCGCACGACGACAACGTCTCCGACGACGAGGTCGCTCGGGGACACCGTTTCTACAGTGTCACCAGTGACGCGCTCAGCTTCGTCGGGCAACAAGGCTGCCAGCGACTCCAGCGCGGTTGAGGTCTGAGCGAGGGACCGCATTTCGATCCAGTGGCCAAGCAGCATGATCACGATGAGGAGCGCGAGTTCCCACCAAAAGTCGAGTTGTTGGTCCAGCACGCCGAGGCTTGCACCCCAGGACGCGAGAAATGCCACGGTGATCGCCAAAGCAATCAGCAACATCATGCCGGGCTTTCGCGCTTTCAACTCAGAGACGGCGCCCGTAAGGAACGGCCTGCCGCCCCAGACATACATAACCGTGCCAAGAACCGGAGAGATCCACGCGATTGGCAACAATTCGGGAAGGGGATACCCGAGGATCATCGAGAACATGTGGCTGAACCCGATAACGGGCACGGCGATGACGAGCATGATCCAGAACAGGCGACGGAACTGCCCGACGTGATCGCCATGGCCTCCGTGCGCCCCATGCTCTTCTTTGGCGCCGTGCGATCCGTGCGATCCGTGTGGTTCTTGGCCACCGTGGGATCCGTGGTCGTTGGCGGGCGAAACCGTGGACGTCGTGCTGGTCGTGCCGGGATCGGTCATGTGGCCGAGACTATACCCCTACAGGGTATATTGGTTGGGGGGTTGACAGTCGTGGAACGGGTGGCAGACGATCTTGAGCTCAGTTGGGCAACGACATCAACTACAACTTCTGATGGGAAAAACACGCATGTCAAAGTTTCGCTTCACAGCGGCCGTAACAGCCGCAATTGCAACGGCGCTCGTTCTCGCGGGCTGCTCCACCACGACCGGGTCCATGGACGGTATGGAAGGAATGGATCACAGCGGGGACAGCTCTTCATCGAGTTCGTCAGGGGAGTCAAACGCCGGAGCGCACAACGACGTCGATATCGCATTCGCGATGGGAATGGTGCCTCACCACCAGCAAGCCGTCGAGATGGCAGACATGATCCTCGGTAAAGATGGCATCGACCCGCAGGTCATTGCACTGGCCGAGAAGATCAAGGCCGCTCAAGGTCCCGAGATCACGCTCATGAAGGGTTGGCTTGACACTTGGGGGAGCCCGTACGAGTCCATGGGTGACATGCCCGGGATGGACATGGGTACCGGCATGATGTCGGAGGAAGACATGGCACGACTCGACTCTGCCACCGGCGTCGAGGCATCCAGGCTCTTCTTGGAGCAAATGATCGAGCACCACAACGGCGCAATCGAGATGGCCGACGTTCAGGCGGTGGGCGGCACGAATCCCGAGGCGAGAGAGTTGGCGAAGAACATCATCAAGAGCCAGACCGCGGAGATCGACGAAATGCAAGCGATTCTGGCATCGCTGTAACCTCGTAGCTCGAACAAGTGAAGAGTGCCGCCGGGGTCTGTTGGCTCGGCGGCCCCTTCGCTTACCTCGGTGGTAGCCGCGGGTCGACGTGCACCTTCGGTCCGGGTCCCGAGTCCGATCCGCGCTCACCCTCGAATCGGCTTGGCACCTCAGCAAGGGAGATGACCTCGCTGACGATCGCATCGGGAACGACAGCCCCGCTCGCGAAGCTGGCGATCGCACCGGCGAGGCCGGGGGATGCAGAGAGGATGCCGACCGCGGTGATGTCCTTGAGTGCGATCTCACGCGTGTCAACGAGGCTCGGTGTCGAGGAGAGCCCGATGAAGATCACGCGGCCAGCCGGCTTTGCGAGGTGGACCGAGAGCGCGGGCATCCGCTCATTGCTGGTCGCTTCGATGACCGCGTCGAACTGATCGACTCGGCCGTCTGCGAGCTGGTCGAGTTGCCAGGTGTGCTGCACCCCGAGCGAGCGGGCCAGGGTCAGCGATCCCTCGCGGACTCCGCCGACATGCACTTCCGCTCCTTCCGCCAGCGCGAACTGAGCGGCGAGCAAGCCGATGGTTCCCGAGCCGAGCACCAGCACGGTGCGGCCGGGCTCGATCGCGGCGGCGCGAACGGCGCGAAGTGAGTTTCCGCCCGGCTCGACGAGAGCGGCAGCGGTCAATGACACGTGTTCGGGGATTGCAAACGCGAAGCGGGTGGGAATGAGCATCTTCTCGGCGAGAGCTCCAGCCCAGTCGCCGCGAATGCCCACTTCGAAGCGATTGGGGCACACGTGGTGGACTCCGGATTGGCAGGTCTCGCAGTGTCCGCAGCCGAGCATGGTGTCACCGGTAATGCGTTTGCCGAGCCAGCCGTCGTCGTCGGCCGAGCCGACCGCGACCACGCGGCCGACCCATTCGTGGCCAAGTCTCAGCGGAAAGTGCGTGAGACCCTGCTCGATGTAAGCCATCTCGCCGGTGTAGAGCTCGACGTCAGTTCCGCAGATGCCGACGCGCTCGACCTCGACGAGCAGCTGGCCGGGCGCCGCGATCGGGTCTGGAACGTCTTGCACCTCGGCGTGGCGCGGCGCGGTGACAACGAGTGCGCGCATCAACTCACCACGGGAGATTTGCGTGGTCTGAGCCTCGTGCCGGCGAGGCGGCCGTGTCGAGCACCTCGAGAACGTGCTGGTACTGCTGGCCCGTCGCCCGGGTCATCCCGATCTCGCAGGTGCGGTTGCACGAGAGAAAGGCGTCGAAGCTTCCCGCTGCGACTTCGGCTGCCTCACGATCGGTGGCGCTCGCCGTGAGTTCCGGGTGCAGCATGCCGCGGTCGCCAGCAAAGGCGCAGCACCCCCAGCTGTCGGGCACGGTGACGTCATCGGCGACAGCGTGCGCGAGGACCGCAAGGTTTGGGTTGGAGCCAGCCCGCATGCTCGAACAGGTTGGATGTACGACCACCGAGCCGAGGGTTGTGTTGATGTCGAGCAGAGGCAGAATGTGCTCCGCGGTGAAATCGACCGCGTCGATGATCGTCAGTGCGTCCATCTCTGGATGATTTTCGACCGCCTTCTCGATGGCATGCACGAGGCCTTCTGAGCACGACGAGTTGTCGCACACCACGGGCAATCGACCGTGATCGGATGCCACCCAGAGCGCCATTGCGGTGCGCTCGACCATGTCGTGGTACCCGCCGAGAATGCCCTTCGACTTCCACGGTGTGCCGCAGCACAGACTTCCAATGGCCTCGGGGCGGGTGAGCCGGATGCCCGCCTTCGCGGCGAGCGACGCAAACGCGACCGCTACACCTTCGCCTCCCTCCGCCGGGCCGAACATCGTGCCGACGCACGCCTGGAAGTACACGGCGTGCGCAACGGTGTGTGCGCCAGTGTCAGCGCCGACCTTCGAACCGGCAGTGCGCTTGGCGCCACCCTTCGGCAGGTCCTTCGACCACAGCGGCACCGTGTCTCTGCCGAGGACGGCGCGAGCGGCGGTGTTTGGCATCGCAATAAACGGCGCCGGGATGGCGGCAGCGAGCGTCAGCGCACCCGAGGCCATGGCGGTCACCGGTTTCCACGCCTTGCCGGCCGCCGACCACACCGCGCTCTCAACGGCGCCGACGGTCTCCGACCGCAGCCGCCGCACCAGGTCGCCGGTGTTGATCAGCACCGGGCATGCAGTCTCGCACATGCCGTCGACCGCGCAGGTATCGACGACCTTGTACTCCTCCTCGCGGCGAAGCGCCTTCGCGAGTTTCTTGTCGCCGTGCAGTTCGGCCTCCGCGATTGCCCGCCGCACGACAATACGCTGGCGCGGCGTGGTCGTGAGGTCCTTGCTCGGGCAAACCGGTTCGCAGTAGCCGCACTCGACGCAGCGGTCCACTTCGGCTTCGACGGTCGGGGTGGACTTCAGGTTGCGCAAGTGCAGGTCGGCGTCGTTGGTGAGGATCGTGTCCGGGTTGAGGATCCCGGCGGGGTCGAAGGCCGCCTTGATGTCGAGCATGATTTGGTAGAGCACCGGCCCGTACTGTCGGGCAACGAAGGGTGCCATGATGCGGCCGGTGCCGTGCTCGGCCTTGAGCGTTCCGCCGGCACCGAGCACGAGCTCGACCATGTCTTCGGTGAACGCGCGGTAGCGGGCGACGTTCGACTCGATGGTGAAGTTCTCGTTGATGAGAAAGTGCACGTTGCCGTCCTTCGCGTGACCGAAGATCACTGCGTCGGTATAGCCATGCTTCTCGAACAGGCCTTTCAGCCCCGCGCAGGTGTCAGAAAGCCGCGCGACCGGCACCGCGATGTCCTCAAGCAGCGCCGTTGTGCCGGTCGGTCGAGCGCCGGCAATCGTCGCGTAGAGACCCTTTCGAACATGCCAGAGGGATGCTCGAACCTTCGCATCGTGCGACAGCACGGGCACTGCGGTCACGGGCACTGCGGTCAGTGGCAATCTGGCAAACAGTGCCTCGGCGGCGGTGCTCACTTCGAGAAGCCCCGGTTCCGTCGCTGACTGGTACTCGACGAGCAGCGCGCAATGGTCAACGATGTCGAACGATGGCAGGGCATCCCGGGATTCAGGGTCGATCATCGCCGCACGCAGCGAGGCGGCATCCATGAGTTCGACGGTCGCAGGGCCGGTGGCGATGATGTCGACGAGCGCCTCGGTGGCTGCGCGCAGCGTGTCGAAGACGAGCAGGGTTGTTGCGGCGTGCTTGAGCAGCGGCACGGTGTTGAACGTCGCCTCGGCGACGAAGCCGAGCGTGCCCTCGCTGCCAACGATCAGGTGCCCGAGGATCTGCACCGGCGACTCGTGGTCGACCAGCGAATTGAGCCCGTAACCCATGGTGTTCTTGATGCCGTACTGGCGCACGATTTCGGCGGTGAGTGACGGGTCGGCGAGCACGTGCGCGCGAAGAGCGGCGAGTGCGGCCCAGAGCGCGGGCTCGGCAGCGCGCAGCTTCTCGTCGGCATCGTTCGCCCCGGTATCGACGATGGTGCCGCTCGGCAACACGATGATCGCCGACTTGAGGGTGCGATAGGTGTTCTGCTCGGTGCCGCAGGCCATGCCGCTCGAGTTGTTGGCGACGACGCCACCGATCGTGCACGCGATCTCACTGGCCGGATCTGGGCCGAGCTTTCTGCCGTGGCGCAGCAGTCGCGCGTTCACTTGGCGCACGGTGGCGCCTGGGCCGACGCGCGCGACGAGGCCGTCATGCTCGATCGAGATCGAGCGGAAGAACTTGCGAGTGTCGACGAGGATGTTGCCGGTTGACGCCTGACCCGAGAGGCTGGTGCCGCCCGAGCGGAACGTCAGGCGCTCACCCCCGGCGGTTGCGTACGCGAAGAGTGCGGCGACTTCTTCGGAGTTCTTCGGGGTCACGACGGCGCGCGGAGTGAGCAAGTAGTGCGAAGCGTCAACCGCCGCGATGACGCGATCGAACGCGCTCGTCGACACCGCCCCATCGCGAGGGAGTGCAACCGCAATCGCCGTGCCGAGTTCGGTCTCAGTGAGCGTCACGTTCGCACGCGACGCCGGCCTAATGAGACTCACGACTGACCTTGTCTCCGGATGCCCCGACGAGGAAATCGAGGTCGGCCCCGGTGTCAGCCTGCATGACGGTGTCGACATACAGTTTGGACCAGCCACGCACGGGAGCCGCGTAGGCGGCTTCGCTTGCGGGGGACTGGCTGCGCGACTGCAACTCCTCGTCCGAGACATCCATGTTCAGAGTTCTGTTTTCGACATCGACGGTGATGATGTCGCCGGTGCGCACGAACGCGAGCGGGCCGCCGGCCGCCGCCTCCGGAGCCACGTGCAGGATGACCGTGCCGTATGCGGTGCCACTCATGCGGGCATCGCTGATGCGCACCATGTCGCGC
>JBBQLW010000040.1:0-11233 GCA_038328315.1 Actinomycetales bacterium | reverse complement strand
GAGCCTGCGATCGCTCGCTGGGCGGCATCCTTCACGATCATGGGCGGCTCGTACACTCGTGGCAATGCGACGGTCGCGGCCGAGTACAACATCTGGGCAGATCCCGAGGCGGCGCGAATTGTTTTCGACGCCGACTGGCTTGTGACGATGATCGGTCTCGACCTCACCCTTCAGGCCCAAGCGAACGCCGCGGTCATCGATCGGTTCAAGACGCTCGGAGCGCTGGCCGACGAACTGATCGTTCCGCTCGCGACCTTCTACTTCAACCCGAAGATTCCGGACTGGGACGGTCAGGCGGTGCACGACGTGTGCGCGGTCGCCTACGTCGCGCGCCCTGACCTGTTCGCGACCGTGCCAGCGCACGTGGATGTCGAAACCACGGGGGAGTTCACCACCGGCATGACCGTCGTCGACTTCGATCCGCTGAGCGCCAACGCGAACGTTGCAACGAAACTGGATGTCGCCGGTTTCTGGGCATATGTCGAGACCGTCTACGCGAGGGTGGCCGCGGCACACACGCGATAGCTGCTGTGGCACGGTTAACGCATGGCACCGCACATTCTTCTTGACCGCGCACCGGTGCCGTGGAACGCTGACGCAGCATATGACGGTTTCGTTGCGTGGTCAGAAGCTCGCGGTCTGCCGCTGTACCCCGCGCAGGACGAAGCGCTCATCGAGTTGGTTTCTGGCGCGAACGTCATCCTGAGCACCCCGACCGGCACCGGCAAGTCTCTCGTTGCGATCGCCGCACACTTCACGGCGCTCGCGCAGGGCCAGCGCACGTTCTACACGGCTCCGATCAAGGCGCTCGTCAGCGAAAAGTTCTTCGCCCTCGTCGAGATCTTTGGGCCCGCCAATGTCGGCATGGTGACCGGTGATTCCAGCGTGAATCAGGATGCCCCGATCATCTGCTGTACCGCCGAGATCCTGGCGAATCTCGCCCTGCGCCATGGCGAGAACGCCCCGGTGCAGCTCGTCGTGATGGACGAGTTCCACTTCTACGCTGACCCTGATCGTGGCTGGGCTTGGCAAGTGCCGCTCTTGACAATGCCGAATGTGCAGTTCTTGCTGATGTCGGCAACGCTTGGGCCGATGAAGGAGCTCGCGGACGACCTCTCCAAACGCACTGGCCGCGAGACGAGCCTGATCACCGGTGTCGACCGCCCCGTTCCGCTGCACTATTCCTACGCGACGAGCCCCGTGCACGAGACCGTCGAGGACCTCCTGCACACCGGTCAGTCACCGATCTACATCGTGCACTTCTCGCAAGCTGCTGCCCTTGAGCGCGCTCAGGCGATGACGAGTGTGAAGGTCATCAGCCGCGAGCAGCGCGACGAGATCGCCGACGCGATCGGGGACTTTCGCTTCACGACGGTGTTCGGGCAGACCCTCAGCCGACTCATCCGCTCTGGCATCGGCGTTCACCACGCTGGCATGCTCCCGAAGTATCGACGGCTGGTCGAGCAACTTGCGCAACAGGGGCTGCTTCGCGTCATCTGCGGCACCGACACGCTCGGGGTTGGCATCAACGTACCGATCCGCACCGTGTTGCTAACCGGGCTCACGAAGTTCGACGGCACCCGGATGCGCCAACTCAGCGCTCGCGAATTCCACCAGATCGCAGGCCGGGCCGGTCGGGCTGGCTACGATACTGCAGGCACCGTCGTCGCGCAGGCCCCAGAGCACGAGGCCGAGAACGCGCGCCTCGTCGCGAAGGCCGGGGACGACCCCAAGAAGGTCAAGAAGATTGTTCGCAAGAAGGCGCCAGAGGGGTTTGTCTCATGGAGCGAAACCAGCTTCGAGCGCATGATCGCCGCCGAGCCCGAGACGCTCACATCCCACATGCAAGTGAGCCATTCGATGATTCTCAATGTCATCGGTCGCGGCGGCGACGCCTTCACCGCGATGCGCGAGCTCATCTCAGCCAGCCACGAGAGCAGGCTTGGCAAGCTTGCGCTCGCGCGCCGGGCGCTGGCGATCTACCGGACGTTGCGGACCGCCGGAGTTGTCGAGCAGCGGCTCGTGGCTGACACCGCGATGATGGACGGCGAACTCGTCGAGACGTTTGACGATCACGTAGAGATCAGGCTCACCGTCGACCTCCAACCCAACTTCGCCCTCAACCAGCCGCTCTCGCCGTTTGCGCTCGCCGTCTTCGAACTGCTCGATCCTGCCTCGCCGAGCTACGCGCTCGACATGATCTCGGTGCTCGAGGCAACGCTCGATGATCCGCGGCCAGTATTGTCGCAGCAGCAGTTCAAGGCTCGCGGCGAGGCCGTCGCAGCGATGAAGGCGGATGGCATCGAGTACGACGCGCGCATGGAACTGCTGGAGCAGATCACCTGGCCGAAACCGCTCGAAGAATTGCTGGATGCCGCGTTCGAGACCTATTCGGCGAGCCAGCCGTGGATCGGTGACTTTGCACTGAGCCCGAAGTCGGTCGTGCGCGACATGATCGAACAGGCGATGACCTTTGCCGACTACGTCGGGCACTACGGACTCGCTCGCAGCGAGGGGCTCGTGCTGCGCTACCTGTCGGATGCGTATCGCGCCGCGCGACAGACGATCCCGGACGACGCCAAGACGGAGGAGCTCCAAGACATCATCGAGTGGCTTGGCGAAGTGGTGCGCCAGGTCGACTCGAGCCTCATCGACGAATGGGAGGCGATGCGCAACCCGAGCGCCGACCTCGATGTACCCGTAGTCCAGCCCGCCCCGCCCTCCGTCCTCTCCAACCCCCGGGCCTTTCGGGTGCTCGTTCGCAACGAGCTGTTCCGTCGAGTGCAGCTGGCGGCTCTCGAGAACTGGGCGGCGCTCGGTGAGTTGGATGGCGCATCCGGTTTCGATGCGGATGCCTGGGCTGACGCAATGGACGACTACTTCGATGAGCACGAGTCCATCGGCACCGGTGGCGACGCTCGTGGCCCGGCGATGCTGATGATCACCGAGGAGCCGGCCCGCTGGGTCGTGCGACAGATCTTCGACGATCCGGCTGGCGACCACGACTGGGGGATCAGCGCAGAAGTCGACCTGGCGGCATCAGCGGAGCAAGGGCGCGCGGTCGTGAGCGTTGTGGCGATAGACCAAGCGTGATACCTTGCGGCACATGAGAAGACTTGGCGCATCTCTTGCCGTTGCTGCTGCTGGATTGCTTGTGCTTGCGTCGGCGTCACCGGCGGCCGCGGCGGGCAGGGCGCTCGATCCGGGCGATTCGATGTATGTCCTGAGCTGCGATTCCAGCGTTCCGGGCTTCCAGCTGTACAGCGTGAACGCGTCAACGGCGCTCTCGACTGCGATCGGCGTCGGGGAGGCCGACAGCAGCACCTGTGCTGGTCAGCCGGCCTACAACCCGGCCACAGGTGCGTCGTACTATCTGAGATGGGTTGCCGGTCCCTCCGAGCTGGGCAGAATCGACGTTGTCACGGGAGTCAGCACGGTTATTGGCGAGTTTTTCGTCGATCAAGGAGACCCTCCGAACGTCGACTCTATTGCGATCGGCGCGGACGGCTCGGCGTACGCGATCCAGGGGTTCAATCTCTTCAGACTCAACCTCAACACGGCCGAGCTGACCCTTATCGGCATCATGAGTGACGACGAAATCTATGCGTTCGCCTTCAATGCGGTTACCGGAAAGTTCTACGCGCTGACAAGCGACTTACAGCTCTACGAGGTCAACGTGACGGATGCGACGCTCACATCTCTCGGATCCCTGACCTTTACGAGCGATCCTTTCGCGACCGGTACCTACTCGTTGCAGTTCGATGAGGCAGGCATGGCGTGGATCGAGGCGGATAACGCTGTAGGCCGCGGGGCTGGCCTGTGGAGCTTCCAGCTGAGCGACCTGACCTCAACGGTGTATTCCGGCAACTTCGCAAACGCGCCCTTCTACACCGAAGCAGTGTTGGTGATTCCTGGCAAGCCGACGCTGGCAGCGACCGGCCTCGACCCCGCAGTTGCACCGCTCTGGGCAGGCGGGGCTGCGATTGTCGTGCTGCTCGGTATCGCCGTCATGGTCGCGCGTCGTCCACGCTCCGCCTGACCTGCGCCACCCGCAAATTTAGAAAACGTTGCGCTCAAGCCATTCGTTTGCGAACTTGCCTGACGGG
This sequence comes from Actinomycetales bacterium, assembly GCA_038328315.1. GTDB lineage: Bacteria > Actinomycetota > Actinomycetes > Actinomycetales > Microbacteriaceae > Rhodoglobus. The sequence continues at coordinate 7,127 of JBBQLW010000040.1, read as the reverse complement.
TCGAGGCGCTCGGCGAGCTCTTTGAAATCGGCGGCGCGCGGGTATAGCGTGCGGTCCGCTCGGTGGAAGAGTTTTCCCCAGTGCGGACGTGGGCTGAAGGGGGCCAGCGCCTCTTCGATGCGCGGCAAGAGCGCGAGCACCGCTGCCGGTTGGTTGAGCCAAGTGAAATGGATGCCGACGGCGTCGGTCTCGTACGCACCGCTGAGCCACAGCGAATCCGCCGCGATCGTGCGGAACTCGGTGATGTGCAGCAGTGGCGTAATAACGGATGCCATCGCGCGCACCGCTTCGATCGCATCAATGGCGTGCCGTCTCGGAATCAGGTACTCGGTCTGCAGCTCGTCGCCGTTACTCGGCGTGAACTCCAGCCGAAAATGCGCGAGCCGCTCGTTCCACGGCCCTGACACCCCGAGCTGCGGCGTTGTGTTGGTCGCAGCCATGCCAGCGATCATGTGCACTTCGCTGGCATAGGGCTTCGCTCCAAACAGCGAGCGCGGGGGAGCGGCAGCATCGGTGCGGCTCTTGAGCCACACCGGTCCGATCGAGACCCAATCGGTGAACACGCTCACGCTGTATGCCCGCCCGGTGATCGCGTCGAAATTCTCGAGAAGTGCTGACCACTCGAGGCCCGAGTAGAGGTCTTGGCGCACCTGATACGTCGGCTCGATGTCGAGCGTGAGCCGGATGACGACCCCGAGAGCGCCGAGCGAAACGACCGCGCCATCGAAGTCCGGGTCGACCGGGCTGATCTGGCGAAGCGTGCCGGTGGCATCCACGAGTTCGATACCGCTGACCGCTCGGGCAAGCGTGCCGTTGCGGTCGCCAGAGCCGTGCGTGCCGGTCGCGACTGCTCCAGCGACCGAGATGTGCGGCAGCGAGGCGAGATTGCGCAGCGCCCACCCAGCGTTCTGAAGCGCCGTGCCGAGTTCTCCGTAGCGCATCCCGGCCGAGAAGCTCACGGTTTCGGATGCTTCGTCAATTGCAACTGCGGGTTCCAGCGCGTCCAGGCTGACGAGCTCGACGGAATCCGCGATGTCGTTGAACGAATGCTTGCTGCCGAGCGCCCGAATGCGCGGTGCCGCGGAGACCACGGCCTGGACTTCGTCCACGGTGCGCGGGCGGTGCACGACCGTCGCGCCGTAGGTGTGATGGCCCGACCAGTTACTGCCTGCTGTCATTGGAACAATCTATGGCGCATCCGGTGTTGACTCTGACTATGTCTAGACAGCAGCGTCTCGTACTCGTCATCGCGATTCTTTCGGCCTTCGTTTCCTTTCTCGACACCTCGGTTATCAATGTCGCACTGCCAGCGATGACCGCTGAACTCGGCGGCGGGCTCGCCGTTCAGCAGTGGATCGTCAATGCGTACCTGATCACCTTGGGCTCGCTCATCCTGCTCGCCGGCTCACTGTCGGATGTCTTCGGCCGCATCACCATCCTCCGCGTCGGTCTCATCGGCTTTGGAATCACCTCGGCGTTCATCGCCCTGGCACCAACGGCTGAGCTTGTCATCGCCGGACGCGCGCTGCAAGGTGTTGCTGCCGCGCTCCTCGTGCCGAGTTCGCTCGCCATCATCATGGCTAATTTTCGCGGGCCCGCACAAGGAAAGGCCATCGGGCAGTGGACGGCGTGGACGAGTGCGGCCTTCATCGCAGGCCCACTCCTCGGTGGGCTGTTCGTGGACTACGCGAGTTGGCGGTGGGTGTTCGCGATCAACCTGATCCCCATTGCCCTGACCCTCGTGCTGCTCTCACGACTCGACATCAAAGACGAACGCGCATCGGACCGTCGAATCGATTACCTCGGTGCAATGCTGTGTGTTGTCGGGCTCGGCGGTACCGTGTTCGCCCTCATTGAGCAAGCAAACCTTGGCTGGGGCAACCCCCTTGTGTTCGTGCCGCTCGTCGTCGGAGTGGTCGCCTTCGCGGCCTTCCTGTGGTGGCAGGGTCGCGCGCCAGCTCCGATGCTGCCCCTCGGACTGTTCCGCGTGCGCAACTTCTCGGCCGGCAACATTACAACCGCGTTTGTTTACTCGGCTCTCGGGCTTGGCTCGCTGGTTGTCGTCGTCTTCCTTCAGGAGTTCGCGGGCTTCTCGGCCACCGCAGCCGCGCTCGTCTTCCTGCCGGTGTCGATCGCCAACATTGGACTGTCGACCTGGTTCGGCACCTTGAGTGGTCGGTACGGCCCGCGATTGTTCATGACGCTCGGCCCGATTCTGGCTGGACTCGGATTCTTCACCATGATCAGGCTCGGCACCGAGGTGAACTACTTCGTTGATCTACTTCCGGGCGTCCTGCTCTTCGCTGTTGGCCTTTCGATGACCATTGCTCCCCTCACCTCGGCAATTCTCGGCTCGATCTCGGCCGCGCAGTCCGGGATCGGTTCGGCCGTCAACAACGCGATCGCTCGTGTCGCTGGCCTCATCGCGGTGGCGCTGCTCGGTGTTATCGCAGGTGGACAACTCGACCCCCAGAGCTTCCCGCGAGTGGTACTCGTTATTGCAGTGCTGCTCATCGCTGGCGGCGTGGTGTCGTTCATCGGCATCCGTAATCCTGATGTGGCCAAAGCAGATTCGGCAACGGCAAAGGCGTAGTCAGATTCCGCTGCGTCCTAAATGGGCGAAGCCCGTTGGTTCGAAGCCATACCATCGTGGTATGTTACTGGTATGTCCGTACAGATGACCATCCGAATCGACGACGACCTGGCCGCCTTTGTCGACGAGGCAGCGAAAGCCGTCAAGGGAAGCCGCGCCGACGTCATCAACCGCGCGATTAAGCGTGAGGTTCGTCGGCGCACCGCCGCGCAGGACGCGCAGATCTACGTTTCCAGCGCTGACTCCGGAATGGACTCCGACGCTTACGAGCAGTGGGCAGCGCACAATGCCCGCCAGGTATCGTCAGAACTCGACTGATGCATCCGATCTGGCTAGCTCGACTCGATAAGACCCGCCCGGTGTTAGTACTCACCCGCGAAGAAGTCAGGGCAGTCCGCAAGCTCGTCACAGTTGCACCGATTACCGGTACGGTGCGCGGCCTCAGCAGTGAGGTCCGAGTCGGTCCACGCAACGGGGTTGATCACGACTCTGTTGTCAACTTGGACTCCATCCTGACTGTCCCACGGGATCTGTTGATGCGTCCAGTTGGGGCACTGCTAGAAGAGCAGGAATACGAACTGACGAGAGCGTTTCACGCGGCATTCGACCTAGAAGGCTAAGGGCCCTCGAGTCACAGATCAGGCGTCCGCAAGCGGAACGGTCTACCGGCCTGATCAGCGCTTTCGCATGCTCCGTCTCAGATCACTGGCTGTCCTAAGGGTGAAGCAACTGGATACCGGTGTCGGTAAAGTCCGCGGTATTCCAGGTTGCCAAGATGGCCTCGCATTGACGCCAGACCGCTGCGATCTGGGCATCGAAGGCAAGCACGAAGCCTGCGAATGTCTCGGTGAGCAAGGACTCCATCCGCAGCCCAACATCCTGTTTCCTGCGGCCACCGGGCAGCAGGGCGACGCCAGCTTGCACTTCAGCTGCAGTGAGTGCGGTGATCACCAGAGTTGACGAGTCCTGCGCGTCAACCCACTCGATGACCACTTGGCTTGGTGTCGGTCTGGCAAGCTCGGACACGACATTCGTGGCCAGAACAATCACTCGCTGAGGTCGGCCGCACGCGGGCTCATCCCGCCGTGGGATTTCCAAGTCGACTCCGCCGATCTCGGCGAATTGACCACGAATGTAGGAACCGAGCCCGCGCGGAGGTCGCCTTCCACTTACCGCAGCCGTCCGTAGTGCACCAACCTCGGCTAATACTCCCAGCGCTGTCACTGCATGCGCGCACAGATCTTGCAGCCAGTATCGCGCGCGCCTTACAAGACGCGGTCCGCCTCATCGCGCTCCACAGCGAACAGCACGCAGAAGACAACGACGAGGTCCGGCGGTTCCGCTTACCTGAGTGCCAATAAAACAGTAAGGGGAACGATGAATGCCGCGGTGATCTGCTCTTGATTGGGCTCACTCACCGTTCGGTGCGTCACGAAAGTTCACTCATCGCTCTTCGAGGTATTTCGATGTCAGGAGCGCTGCTGCCCCTGCGGCGTCGAGCGCCAGAATCGCGTCGTCATCAACCCCACGCTCCCGCAGTGCCTCAACGAGAAATAGCGGTACAGCCCTGTTGGCGTCCGGTGTTATGGGTGAGCCGCGATCGGGCAGCACCTTGTCGTTGACGCAAGACCAGAATGCATCGGCGGTGACATCCAATTGACTCCTGAGAATATGAGACCACATGCTCGGCGCATAGTCCGTCTTGTCGACAGGCTTCGAGATGCGAGTTCGCAAGATGCGACCGTCCCAAAGTGCGAGTTCGTACGTTCGATGATGCTTGACAGGCCGTCCCGTGGCTCCGCGTACCAATTCCCATTGTTCGTTCTCGCAGAACCGGTCGTGGTTCTCCCGCGTAGCAGGAGGGTGTTTGTCACTCACCGCCGTGCGTGAACCATTGGCGCAGCTCGTCGTCGGTCGAGAGCTTCACGAGTTGGACAAGCGCCCACTGCTGAGAATGGTTGGGGGCGTGTTGCAGACGCTCCTCCCAGTCCTCCCCGTATTCACGGAGCGTAAGCGCCAGGTCGTCGAGGGCGTCTTCGATGTCAGTTCCCTCCGACACGAAGGGTCGTCCGTCCATAACCGCGATGACGCGACCGTCTTCGCGCAACACTCGGACGCGTGGCGACACGGTACGGAAGAAGTGCTCACGTAGTCGGTTCGCGGGCACGACGGCGGACACTTGCTGATCGCGACCGACGGTTACCGTGATGCCTCGGGCATTCGAGTCCAGGACATCTTTCAGGTGCGTGCGGGCATCCGTGAAGGTCGGGTAGTCGACAACGATCGCCACGACTCATTCCTTTCAGATCCGTACATCGAGTACGTCGTGTACATGTTAGCACCCAGACCAGATGGCCGCCCATACGTGAGCGGCACCTCGCGCGCATAGTGGGCATATCGCGGGCGAACCAGAATGAGAGTGGGGCCATCCCCGTGCAGTTTGTGGTGTTCTTCCAACGGGCAGAAGTCCATCGAGTGGTAGAACTTCCGAGTTCGCGCGTAGGCCTGATTATTGAAAGAAGGCCCGACCGTATGCACCGGTAGCATCGTGCACCCGTCTTTGCGAAAATGTTGACGAGTCAGCGAGACACCGACCAAGTTTCCCGAATCAATCGCCATCCTGCGAACACATTGGGAGGCATGGCGCTATTCTCGCGTGCCCCTTGAGCATCGCGCCCAATCAGGGCCGTTCACACGGGGGACGGTCAGCGGACGGATCCCCATCTGCAAAGGAATCGAGCTCGCTGCTGTGCGGGAGATCGCCATTGAGGTGCCCCGACATTGAGTCCGATGACCGGCGCCTTGCGGACGCGCTCCAGCGTGGCATTTCGCCAGCCCCGTGTCTCGTGCCGCCAGGGCGTGTGACCGCAGTTCTCTAGCAGGTCAAGCGCGCGAGATGTACGGGCAAGCACAAGCGGCGCGGCCGCCGCGTCCAGACGAAGGAAAGGCTGCGCGGTTGCCGTGCGGGCTAGGGGCGTCCGACGCTGCTGGGAGAATAGGCGGGTGTTCTCCGAGATCCGACTGCCCAACGGTGCAGCACTGTGGCGGTCGAACGGCGGCGAGGGTGGCTCGCGAATACCGGCGGACGGCTGCGTCGACCTAATCTTGCGAGACGGTCGCGTGTCCGTGGCGGGACCATCCACGAGATGGATCGCGTCGCAGAGCGATGGAGCTGGCGGATCGTTCGGGTTCAGGTTGCCTCCAGGGCGCGCCGGACATATCCTCCCCGTTGGGCTCGCTGACTTCGCGGACCAGCTTGTCCCTCTCGAAGACGTGGTTGACCGCAGGCGCGCCGGGCAATTGCTCAAGATGCTGCTGCCATACAGCGATGGAGCGAAGCCGAACCTGACTCTCGCATCGATAGCTGCGCGGGCCTCCGCCGCGAGCCGGTGGTCAACTGCGGTACACCGTTGTGCTCAAGCCGCACTGCCAGCAAAACGAGTTGCGGCCGATCTCGCCGAGTCGGAGCGAGCCTTCCGACGGCACATGGTCGAAACGTTCGGATATGGGTATGCCACTCTCGTGCGCATCGAGCGCGCACGTCGCGCGCGGGAGATGTTAGTGCGTGGCTCGCCAATCAGCGAAGCAGCGGCTATCGCGGGATTCGCCGACCAACCGCATCTCTCCCGAGAGTTCCGGCGGCTGGTCGGCGTCAGCCCGGGTCAGTTCGCGGCAAGTTCCGCGTAGAGATCGACCGAGTTACCGTCCGGGTCGAGCAGCGTGGCGTACCGCTGACCCCAGTGAGCATCCCAAGGTTCGACGTGCCCGCTGTAGCCGGCGCTGACAAGTGTTGCGAAAGCCGAGTCGACCTCGGCTGGGGCACCCTTGTCGAATGCAAGCGCGATCCGGTGCCCGCCTGTGGCCGGGACGAAGCCCGGATCGAACCCGCGGATCGTCTCGACGGTATCCCACGCGAGCATCACCCCGTCGTCAAGCTTGGCATCGACGTGAGGGGCGTTATCCTGCCCCTCGTCGATGGGAACGCCCAACATCCGGTAGAAGGCGAGGGAGGCCGCCATGTCATGGGTCACAATGCCGATGAAGCCGAGTTTCAGTGTCATGGCATCACCGTACGGCCGTCGGGTGGAACTAGTCGTGAACAGAACGGCCAACCCGATGCTAAGTGAGCGATCGTGTGTCGGGCACGCGAACTTGTTGTGATTCCGAACACCCCCAGAGCAAGAGCCCGCAACGGAGAGAATTTCTTCAGTATCGGGGGACGGTGATTCCCCAAACTCTGTGTGTAAATCACGGGCATTAATGTGCGTACGCGATGACTGGTAAATCAACCACGGGCTGCGCGGGCGCGGCGCGGGCCTTCGCCCGCTCGACCTCCGAGGAGTCGACTTCTAGGCCAGCCTCAACTCAGGCCACAAAGCGCTCGGCGGCCGTAATCAAGAGGATCGCGTTGATTGCCGCCGCCAGAATGATGAGTCGAAACACCAGCCTCGTTGCCCGACCAGAGATCGTGATCGCTGCGCACGCAACGGCGAGAATCGCCGAGAGCACGAGTCCGACGAGGGCAAGCGCGTTT
>JBBQLW010000039.1:0-11453 GCA_038328315.1 Actinomycetales bacterium | reverse complement strand
ACCTTCAGCAACCCGGCCGGGGTGACCTTGACCTGGGAGCGCCGACTGGAGATCCTCGAGATTTGTCGGGCAAACGACATTCTCGTTCTCGAAGACAATCCGTACGGTCTGCTGTACTTCGATGGCCAGCCTCCGCACGCGATGCGCTCAGTCGAAGAAGAGGGCGTCATTTATCTGGGGACGTTCTCGAAAACACTCGCGCCGGGATTCCGGGTCGGATGGGTGCTCGCCCCGCACGCGATACGAGAGAAGCTCATACTCGCCAACGAAGCTGCGGTGTTGTCGCCGAGCTCGTTCACCCAACATGTCATCAACGAATACCTCTCGGTGGCGGACTGGCGTGCCCAGATCGACACCTTCCGCGGGGTGTATCGGGAGCGGCGCGACGCCATGCTGGGCGCCCTGCACGACTACCTGCCAGACCTGAGCTGGACCAAGCCTGCTGGGGGCTTCTACGTTTGGGTCACGCTCCCCGACAACCTCGACTCCAAGTCGATGCTGCCGCGAGCGGTCAAGGAGCTTGTCGCGTACACACCCGGAACAGCGTTCTACGCCGACGGCGGCGGGCGCACAAATCTCCGCTTGGCCTTCTGCTACCCGACGCCTGAGTTCATTCGCGAGGGCATTCGACGGCTGTCCTCCGTGATCAATGGAGAACTCGAACTGCTCACGACCTTCGCGCAGACCTCGCCGCTGCCCGTCATCAGGCAGGAAGCGACAATGATCAACCCGCCTGCCAACCTCGGCTGATGTCGCGACGGCGCGTACTTGTCCTTGCCGGCGGCATTTCCCACGAACGTGATGTCTCGCTCCGGTCCGGCCGCCGCGTGGTTGATAGCTTGCTGTCGCACGGCATCACCGTTGAGCTTCGAGATCCGGATGCCACGCTACTGCGTTACCTGCGCGAGAGCCCGCCAGACGTGGTCTGGCCAGCACTCCACGGTGCCAGCGGAGAAGACGGGGCGTTGCGCGGACTGCTCGACTTCATCGGCATCCCGTATGTCGGCTCTCGCGCCGAGGCGGCAAGGCTCGCGTGGGATAAGCCAACCGCCAAGACCATCGTTGGTCGCGTCGGCGTGCCCACTCCGCGTTCGATCACCCTGCCAAGGGATGCATTTCGTGAGCTCGGTGCGAACAGCATCCTAGACGAGATTCAGGACGAATTCTCGGGGCCCTTGGTCGTCAAGCCAGCGCAAGGCGGCTCGGCGCAAGGAGTAACGGTCGTCGATGATCGTGCGCTTCTGCCCCGCGCGATGGTGGACGCGTACACCTATTGCGATTCGGCCCTCATCGAACAGAAGATCACCGGCACTGAGATCGCAATCGGCATCATCGACAGCGGTGACGGTGCGGTCGCGCTGCCGGCCGTCGAGATTGAACCACTGTCAGGGGTGTACAGCTTCGAAGCTCGCTACAACGCCGGCGAGACCCGCTTCTTTGTTCCGGCCAGAATCGAGCCGGATATTGCGGCTCGTGCCGAGCGTGCCGCGCTCGATGCCCACGCCGCGCTCGGGCTGCGCCATCTCTCGCGGGTCGACCTCATCATCGACGGCGCTGGTACGCCGTGGTTCCTCGAAGCCAACGTGTTGCCGGGGCTCACCGAGACCTCGATCCTGCCGCAAGCACTCGAAGCTGCTGGCCACGACCTCGGGTGGGTCTATTCAGCCCTCGCGGATGCCGCCATCGCCGAGGCTCGCGCCTGAATTCGTCACTCAGTCGCCCACGTTGAGGTGCATGTACACGCTGTTCGGGTCGACAAGGTAGTCAGCAAATGGTCCGCCCACTACGAAACCGTGCCTGGCGTACAGTCGGCGGGCTGGCGCGAAATAGTCTTCAGACCCGGTCTCCAGCCTGATCACGCGATAACCGCGCGACCGCGCGACGGCGAGCAAGTGCGCCAGCATGGCGGATGCGAGTCCGCGTCCGCGCGCGATCTCGACAGTCCGCATCGACTTGAGTTCTCCCTCGCCTGCCCCCAACCGCTTGAGGGCACCGCACACCAACACGTCACCATCGTCCTCGCCAACGTAGAAGCTGATGTCGGGATGCCGCAACCCTTCGACATCAAGCGCGTGCACGCTCTCGGGCGGCGAAGTTGCGTGCATCTCCGCAAGGTGCTGCTCGAGGATTGGCCGTACTCGCTCGTCAGCCGGATCCACGAGCGAGATCTTCATGCTGGTGATTGTTGCTACCTTGTGAATCCCTGTTGGCCGAGCTCACCGAGAATTCGGTTAAGGTCACCTACGGTTGCGAAGTCGATCACGATTTGACCCTTGCTCGCACCCAGTGTCACCTTTACGCGAGTGTTGAGACGATCACCAAGCCGCTCGGCCACCTCGTCAAGCTGGCCTTGGCGTTTACCCGCGACAGGCTTCGACTTCGGCGTCTTGGTTGGCCCTTGACCCGCAATGGCCTCTGCAGCTCGCACCGAGAGGTCCTCGTTCACGATCTTGTCCGCGAGCCGTTCCATCGCCGCTGCATCACCGACTGACAGGATCGCGCGAGCGTGGCCTGCGGTGAGCACACCAGCAGCCACGCGTTGCTGCACGGCAGAAGGCAACTTCAAGAGTCTGAGGGTGTTCGTGATTTGGGGACGCGACCGGCCGATTCGATTTGCAAGTTCGTCCTGAGTTATGCCGAAGTCGGCGAGCAATTGCTGGTACGCAGAAGCCTCCTCGAGTGCGTTGAGGTCGGCTCGGTGCAGATTCTCCAGCAATGCATCGCGAAGCATGTCTTCGTCCGCCGTGTTCTTGATGACGGCCGGTATCGTACTCAGCCCGAGTTGTTTCGTCGCCCTGAGTCGCCGCTCACCCATGATGAGTTCATAGCGGGGCGCCTCGGTCGCGCCAAGGATCGGACGAACGACGATGGGCTGCAAGACCCCGATCTCACGAATCGAGACGACAAGCTCGTCGAGATCGTCGGTGCGAAACGCCTTTCGCGGTTGTTGAGCGTTTGGGGCGATGTCTTCGGGGTCAAGACTCGCAAGGCGCGCGCCCGGCACCGCAACGAGACCCTGTCGGTTCCCCGAGCCTGCCGTGAAAAACACATCAACGGGGCGCGACGAATCATCGTCGGTGCCCGGAATGAGCGCGCCGATACCGCGGCCGAGCCCCGTTCGCTTCGGCGATGCCATCAGGACGGCGCTCCCCGTCGGGCGATCTCCGCTGCGGCCTCAAGGTACGAGAGCGACCCAGGCGAACTACCGTCGTAGGTGATGACCGTCTGACCGTAACTCGGTGCCTCCGATATTCTCACTGAGCGGGGTATCAGCGTCGCGAGCACCTTCTCGGGAAAATGAGTCCGAACATCCTCGACGACCTGATTCGCGAGATTCGTGCGGGAATCGAACATCGTGAGCAAGATCGTCGATACCGAGAGGCTCGGGTTGAGGTGCTTCTCGATGAGTTCGATGTTGCTGAGCAACTGACTGAGTCCCTCAAGGGCGTAGTACTCGCACTGAATCGGGATGAGCACCTCCTGTGCGGCGACGAACGCGTTGATCGTCAGCAGCCCGAGTGACGGTGGACAGTCGATGAAGACGTAATGAATCGGCTCCTGTGCATCGCGAAGAAAGGTCTCAAGCGCCGTTCGCAACCGCTGTTCGCGCGCGACGAGAGACACCAGCTCGATCTCAGCCCCCGCGAGATGGATCGTTGCGGGCACACAGTACAGGGTCGGAAACTCGGGACTCTGCTGTACGACGCCAACCATTGGTTCGTCGTTGATGATCACGTCGTACACGCTCGGCGTGTCGGAGCGGTGCTCGACGCCGAGCGCCGTCGATGCGTTGCCCTGAGGGTCCAGATCGATAACGAGCACTCGCGCGCCGGCTCGAGCAAGGGCTGCCGCGAGGTTGACGGTCGACGTCGTTTTTCCAACACCGCCTTTTTGGTTTGCGACAGTGAACACGCGCGGAGTGGACGGGAGTGGAAGCTCTTGAGCCGCAAGGGCTTGGCGGCGACGAGTGATTTCGGCGAGCTCGCGAGCAAGCGGGGTCGAGTCGTCGAAGGCTGCGTTCGGATCAGCGAGTTCGCCCTGCGGATGTTTCACGTGAAACTTTCTGGTCCAGTGTGGTGGTGTGTGGGTGACAGTCGCGCGGTCAACCCACTGTAGCCCGAAACACTCGGGTCACTTCGGGCGATACTCCAAGTCCGAGCGTCACGACCTCGACCTCACTCAGCCGCGCCTTTCTCATCGCCGAACTCGCGGCAGCAATCTCATCAGCGACTCTGGCACCTTTCATGAAGACCAGTTCGCCGCCCTGACGAACCAAGCCAACGGTTGCCGGGATGAGAGTCCGTAGCGCCGTCACCGCTCGCGCCGTGACCTGATCGAGGGGTTTTGACAACCGGGCATCTTCGGCTCTCGACCTGATCACCAGCACGTTATCGAGGCCGAGCCTGTCGGTCTCCTGCTTCAGCCATTCAACTCGGCGCTCCATCGGTTCGATCAGTACCAGGCTTACATCTGGCCGTGCAATTGCGAGCACGAGGCCGGGAAGACCCGCGCCGCTGCCGACATCCCCGACAAGACCCGGCTTCAATAGCGGCGCTACAAGTGCGCAATTGATGATGTGGCGCGTCCACAGCCGAGGGAGCTCGAGCGGACCGATCAGCCCGAGTGCTTCTCCGAGGCGCGCCAAATCCGCCGTGTACTGCCGTGCCAGTTCGAGCCGATCACCGAATAGCGCGGCGGCGGCTGTGGGTTCATCTTCCACGCCATCGGTCACCATCTCGCTTGCCATGTTTCACGTGAAACTACTGTGTGGCCGCCAGGCTAGGCGCGGCGAATGACCGTGTGACGGTCGCGTCCTTCGCCCTCTGACTCAGAGCGATACGCACCCTCCGAGACGATGTCATGAACGAGCTTGCGCTCGTATGACGACATGGGGGGGAGCGCTGCGGAACCGGCGCCAGCCTCGAGGCGCTCGATGGCCTTCTCGACCAAAACTGCCAACTCGCCGGCGCGAGCCTCGCGGGACCCACCAATGTCCAGAATCAACCGAGAGTATTCGCCGGTCTTGGCCTGCACGGCGATGCGGGTCAGTTCCTGCAGCGCGCCAACGGTCTCTGGGCGAGCCAGCACTCGAAGATTCGCGTGCTCGCTTGAAGTCACCGACAGATAGGAGCGACCGCCCCTCGTGTCAATCTCGATGTCCCCGTCCAGATCAGCGATATCAAGAAGTTCCTCGATGTAATCCGCGGCTATTTCGCCTTCGTCTTCGTGGATCGATTGCGGTGCTTCAGCTACAGCTTCGGGATCGGCGATCGCCCCGATGGTCTCCGATGTTGGGTTCACTTTCCTTTACCGTTGTTCCTCTTCTTTGCACGGTTCTTATTGACAGGTTGTTGTCGCTGTGGCTTGGCCGGCTCCTCGAGAACGGTTCCGGTGGCATCGTCTGCCTCGTCAACAATGCCCCGCCGCTGTCGCTGTTTTGCGATTCGCACCTCGCGGGCGAGGGCCGCTTCGCTGCCGGGAGTCGGCATGTTTCGAATGACGATGAACTGTTGCACCATCGTCCAGAAGTTGGAAACCAACCAGTAGAACATGACTCCGAGCGGGAAGGTGAATCCCGAAAAAAGAAACACCAGCGGGAGTATGTACAGCAGGATGCGCTGCTGACGATACATCGGACTGGCCTTCATCTCGGCCGACTGGTTGCGAGACATGATCTGGAGCTGGGTGATGAATTGCGAAGCGGTCATCAGGATGATCATGACGATCGCGATGATGATGACTGTGACGTTGCCGTCAGCGTTACTGATCGACATTCGCAGCGGAGCGCCGAGGAACTCAGCTTCTCCGAACGAACGATGCAATTCGCTGTTGAGCAGACCAACACCGGCGTCGATGTTTGGGTTCTGCGCGTCGTTGAGCACCGAGAATAGACCGAAGAAGATCGGCATCTGCAGCAGCAACGGCAGGCAAGAACTCAGTGGATTTGTGCCCGTTTTTTTGTAGAGCCCCATCGTCTCGCGCGACATCGCTTCGCGTGAGAACTGGTCCTTCTTTCCCTTGTACTTATCTTGGATCTTCTTAATCTGCGGCGCGACCTCGAGCATGCGCCGCTGACTTTTGATCTGTCGGACAAAGATGGGGATCAGTGCGGCTCGCACAACCAGCACGAGACCGACAATCGCAAGCACCCAGGTGACGCCGTCGTCTGGATTGAGACCGATTGCGGTCAGAGCAGTGTGGAAGGCAACGAGTATTGCCTCGATCACCCACTTGATCGGCCAAAGAATCGTGCTAAAGAAATCCATTGTGTGTTCAGCCCTTCCCTTGGCTGCTGACGACGAGTCCGAATTTCGTGACGGCGTACTTGTGGTGCCCCCGGGTCGGGATGTCGTCGATCCCGCCCTCAGCCCAAGGGTGGCATCGAACTAGTCGCCGGCTTCCAAGCCAGACACCGCGCACAACGCCGTGCGTTTGAATCGCTTGAAGCGTGTAGTGCGAACAGGAAGGATAGTACCGGCACACGTCTCCGTAGAGTGGGGAGATTATCGCGCGGTACAGTCCAAGGATCAGCACGCAGATGTTCCGCGGCAGGAGCAGAAGGAACGAGACCACTGTTGTCAACTCGCCTCCACCTGACGCGCCAGCGCTGTACTGAACTCGGAGTGAAGGCTACTCCAAGAAGCATCCGCCGCGGCTGGCAACGCCCTAACGACGAACTCGAGTCCGCTCAGATCGTTGACCATCTCAAGACGGGCAATCGCACGTAAGCGTCGCCTCACTCGATTTCGTACGACCGCGTTGCCGACCGAATTTGACACAACGAAACCGAAACGTACTTGTACGCCAGGCCGTCCACGTCGACACTGGACAACAACAGCCTTGCTCGCGGTCCGACGACCCAGGCGTGCAACCAACCGGAAGTCCGCCTGTGCCGTTATTCGGTTTGCCCGGGCGAGCACTTTTTTCTTAGGCCGAGAGCTCGGTGCGGCCCTTGCGGCGCCGCGCGGCAAGAATCGAACGACCCGCGCGGGTGCGCATACGGAGCCGGAATCCGTGTACCTTCGCACGGCGGCGGTTGTTCGGTTGGAAGGTTCTCTTGCTCATAGTGATATCTCCAAAGCCCAGCTCTGAGGGCCGGAAAGAAGTAGGCAGCCGATTGGCTGAAGTCAACTGCTTAAAAATACGACCAAAATCGTCTCGGGTCAAACTTTGCACGGTTCGGCGGGGTTACTCACAGTTCATAAACTGGGGTTGGTGTGGCCACCCTGTGGAGAACTAAGGTGAAGGCCAGCCATTCAGACCGGGAAAGCATCCAAGATCATGTCCACAATGTCGGAGATCCCTGACAGCACACACGCCATCTGGCAGTCCGTGCTCACCGCGTTGACATCTGACGAACGAATCACGCCGCAACTACACGGCTTCATCAGCCTCGTGGAACCCAAGGGCGTAATGGCCGGCACCCTCTATCTTGAAGTTCCCAACGAACTGACCAGGGGCATGCTCGAACAGAGAATCCGGATGCCACTGCTCAGTGCAATCGCCGGGCTCAGTGCAATCGCCGGGCTCAACGAAACTTCGGGCCTGAACGAGGACCAGCAGGTAACAAACTTCGCAATCGTTGTGAACCCAAACATTCATCAGGCATCGCTGGAGAACTCTCACGACTTGCCCGAGTCTTCTTACATCGAGCCGCAAATGGTCAGCTCCGCCGCGAGCGACCCGGGATCACGCCGATCCGACTCGCGGCTCAACCCGAAGTACAGTTTTGACAACTTTGTTATCGGTGGATCCAATCGCTTCGCTCATGCGGCGGCAGTGGCCGTCGCAGAAGCTCCAGCAAAGGCCTATAACCCGTTGTTCATCTACGGCGAGTCTGGCTTGGGCAAGACCCACCTCCTTCACGCGATCGGGCACTATGCGGAAAGTCTGTACCCGGGCATCCGTGTGCGGTACGTCAGTAGCGAAGAATTCACCAACGACTTCATCAACTCCATCGCGAACAATCGCGCCTCAGTGTTTCAATCTCGGTACCGCGATATCGACATCTTGCTCATCGATGACATCCAGTTCTTGCAGGGCAAGGATTCGACCCAAGAAGCGTTTTTCCACACCTTCAACACACTGCACGACCACAACAAACAAGTGGTGATCACCAGCGACCTTCCGCCGAAACACCTGACCGGCTTCGAGGACAGGATGCGTTCCCGCTTTGAATGGGGCCTGATCACCGACGTCCAGGCGCCCGACCTCGAGACCCGAATCGCGATTCTTCGCAAAAAAGCGCAAAGCGAAAAGCTGCAGGTGGAAAACGAGATTCTTGAATACATGGCGTCGAAGGTCTCGTCAAACATTCGAGAACTCGAAGGCACGCTCATCCGGGTCACCGCGTTTGCCAGCCTCAACAAAACCCAAGTCGATCTTGCTCTGGTTCAAACGGTCTTAAAGGACCTCATTACTCTCGACGAAGACAACGTTATTGCGCCCGTCGACATCATCAATCACACGGCCGAGTACTTCAAGCTCACCGTTGACGACCTGTACGGTTCCTCAAGATCTCAAGCAGTGGCGACAGCGCGGCAAATCGCGATGTACCTCTGTAGAGAAATGACGAACCTCTCGTTGCCAAAGATTGGCCAACTGTTCGGCAATCGGGACCACACGACAGTGATGTACGCAAACAAAAAGATCACTGAGTTGATGAAAGAGCGCCGATCAATCTATAACCAGGTAACTGAACTGACCAGCAGGATTAAACAGAATCACCGATTCTCGAAGTCGTAGCGTGCGGCCTATGCCCAAAGGGTTTCCACACCATGTGGATAACCTGTGGACAACTCTCGCGACGCGCCGTGCCTGCTGTTGATGAACACATCAGGTTTGTGGAAATCGAGTCACTCTCAACGTGGGTTCGCCGTTGTACTCAGGCGAGCCCGACCTTGATTGCACATCTCACACGCGTGTAGTTCCCAACGGTCGTCTGGTGTCTTGGGACTTCTACACATAGTGCACAGCCCTTATGACTATTAGCTTAAGAAAGAGTAATTGGCAGAGACGCAACCTTTGGGTCGTGGCAGAGACAGCCTGTGCCAGTATTAAGCGGCCAGACCTGAGCACACCTGAGGGGTGAACCTGTGAAGTTCCAAGTCAATCGAGACGTCTTCAGCGAAGCAGTCTCCTTCGCGGTCAAACTGTTGCCGCAGCGCACAACCCTTCCGATCCTCAGCGGCGTCCTCATTGAAGCAACGGCAGACGGGCTTACTCTCTCGTCCTTCGACTATGAGGTCTCCGCCAGAACCCACATCGCTGCCGATGTCGAAGAGCCCGGACGGGTCCTCGTATCAGGACGATTGCTAGCCGAAATCGCAAGTCGCCTGCCCGCTGCGCCAGTGATCTTTGCGACCGTAGACTCCCGAATCACCGTTCGCTGTGGTACGGCAAATTTCACTCTTCTGAGCATGCCCGTCGACGAGTACCCAAGCCTTCCGGTCGTCTCGAACGCGGCAGGGGTGCTCCTTGCTGAAGACTTCGCCAGTGCTATCGCTCAGGTCGCTGTGGCTTCTTCTCGCGATGATGTCACCCCCGTCATTACCGGAGTGCAGTTAGAGGTCTCAGAGAACAGTCTCTCGCTGGTTGCGACGGATCGCTACCGCGTAGCTGTTCGAGAAATTGCCTGGGATGCCGGTAACTCCGGAGTAACTGCCGCGACCGCGCTTGTGCCAGCGCGAACGCTCGTAGAGATTGGCAAGACTTTTGGCCACAAAGGGAGCGTCGCGGTGGCCATCACGAGCTCGGACGAACGCGAACTCATCGCCTTCCAAGCGGATAACAAGACGGTTACGTCCCTCCTCATCAAAGGCAACTTCCCCCCGGTCCGCAGACTATTTCCCGAGTCCGTCGACAACTTTGCGGTCGTGTCGACTGCTGAGCTCATCGAATCGGTTCGACGGGTGTCGTTAGTGCTCGAACGAGAGGCGGCGCTTCGGTTTAGTTTCTCAATAGACGGTCTCACTCTTGAGGCGGTCGGATCCGAACAAGCCCAAGCCTCCGAATCGATCGACGCGTTCCTCACTGGTGCCGACACAGTCGTATCACTCAAGCCGCAGTTTCTGCTTGACGGCTTGACGGCTGTGCACTCGGAGTTCGTCAGGATCTCATTTACCAAGACCGACAATCCAAACAAACCGGGCCCCGTGCTCATCACGAGCCAAGCGTCTAAAGACCAGCCAGGCACAGACAACTACAAATACTTGCTTCAACCCAACCTGTTGTTGCGATAACGCTTCAGGTCAGGATTTTTGCATGCGTGACCTGGGCCGCGTGAAGTCGTGATAGCGCGTCGTCTCAGTTTGACTGATTTCAGAAACTACGCTGGGCTTGAGCTTGACCTCGAACCAGGAGCGACCCTCCTCCTTGGCAGTAATGGCCAAGGCAAAACCAATCTCGTCGAGGCGTTGAGCTTTCTCAGCACACTCGGGTCACACCGAGTGTCGAGCGACCAGCCACTGATTCGGTATGGCCAACCCGCCGCGATCATTCGGGCACAGCTGGCTCATGGCGAACGAACGGTGCTTGCTGAGGTAGAGATCAATCGCGAGGGGTCGAACCGCGCACAGATCAATCGTTCTCCGATCAAGATGCGGGACCTTCCGAGGTCGTTTGCGAGCGTATTGTTTGCGCCAGAAGATCTCGCTCTCGTGCGGGGCGAGCCCGCGGTGCGACGATCGTTCCTTGACCATCTGTTGGGGTTGCGAAATCCGCGCATGCTCGCGGTGCTGGCCGACTATGACCGTGTACTCAGACAACGAAATAGTCTTCTCAAGACGGCACGAACATCCCGAACATCAATCGACCAACTGGGAACGCTCGATATTTGGGATGCCCGGCTAATCGAGTTCGGTGCACAGATCATCATCGCGCGCGCAGAACTGGTCCAAGAAATTCTGCCGTTCGTCGCGCGGGCGTACGGCACAGTGGCCGGGGCGCAGCACGAAGTACGTCTCGACGCAGCACTCAGTATTTATGCGACGAAGGAAGCAATAGATGACGGCGTCGAGCCCAGTGCTACAGGAACAGTGGCCGCGGACTTTGCTGCGGCAGTCCGAATGAATCGACGGGCAGAGCTCGAGCGAGGACTTACGTTGGTTGGGCCGCATCGCGACGACCTCGTCGTCACCCTGAATGAACTCCCTGCGCGCGGTTATGCGAGCCACGGCGAATCGTGGTCGCTTGCGCTCGCTCTCAAGCTCGCGTCCGCCGAGCTGCTGCGAGTGAACTCGCCACTCGGCGATCCGGTGCTGATCCTCGATGACGTGTTCGCCGAACTCGACA
Organism: Actinomycetales bacterium; assembly: GCA_038328315.1. Lineage (GTDB taxonomy): Bacteria > Actinomycetota > Actinomycetes > Actinomycetales > Microbacteriaceae > Rhodoglobus. The sequence goes on along the minus strand of JBBQLW010000039.1, from coordinate 161 downwards.
ACGGTCGGCGCGGAAGACTATCAACGGCGATAGCCGGATTCGAGCAGGTCCTGATAACGGCGGCCGTGATAGCCGATGTCCCGGAGAGCCTGAGGGAGCGAGTGATCCGCATCCGGAACGGCGAGATCGTGGGAGACGATGAGTGAGGCCGGCGACCCACT
>JBBQLW010000038.1:0-11474 GCA_038328315.1 Actinomycetales bacterium | reverse complement strand
GTCACGATCAGAACCGATGCGGCCAGCGAGGCAACACCGGCCGATAGCCAGATCTTCGCTGCGGTAGCCATATTGACGTTCTAGCATGGGCACATGGCAGATTCCACATTCGACATCGTCAGCAAGGTCGACAAGATGGAGGCGGATAACGCCGTCAACCAGGCCCAGAAGGAAATCGCGACCCGTTACGACTTCAAGGGGGTCGGCGCATCCGTCGAATGGAGCGGCGAGAAGCTGCTGCTGAAGGCGAGCGCTGAGGAGCGAGTCAAAGCGGTGCTTGAGGTCCTGGAGCAGAAATTCATCAAGCGCGGCATCTCACTCCGAAGTCTCGACACCGGTGAACCATACCCGAGCGGGAAAGAGTTCCGCATCGAGGTGAGCCTGAAGAACGGCATCTCCTCGGAGGACGCCAAGAAGGTCGCCAAGGTCATCCGCGATGAAGGCCCCAAGAGCGTCAAGGCGCAGATTCAGGGTGACGAGTTGCGCGTGCAATCCAAGAGTCGCGATGACCTGCAATCCACGATGGCCCTGCTGAAGGGCAAAGACCTCGACGTCGATTTGCAGTTTGTGAACTTTCGCTAGTCGGCAATCGCCGCAGGTCAGCCCAGTCTCACTAAACTGCCTTCGTGGATGAAGTCGACACGATCGTGCTGGACTTGAACCTGTCGCTCGCGACAATTCTGATTCTCGGTGACTTCATCATCCGGGTGCTCGCGGTCATCTACGTCCCGCGAAACCGGCGGCCGCAGACTGCGCTCGCCTGGCTCCTCGCGATCTTCTTCATTCCGTACATCGGCATTCTGTTGTTCTTGCTGGTCGGCAACAGCAAGCTACCGAAGGGACGCCGTCGCAAACAGGAGGAGATCAACCGGTACATCCTCGATGGCACCGAGGGCATGGAGGACGTCATCGAGGATCCGCCGTGGCCGGCGTGGCTGCACCCGATCGTCGAACTGAACCGCAACCTCGGTGCGATGCCACTTGTTGGCGGCAACAGTGCAAAGCTGCTCCCGGAGTACGAAGAGTCCCTTGCGGCGATGACCGATGCGGTGGATGCCGCGAGCAGGACCGTTCACGTCGAGTTCTACATACTCTCGCTCGACCGCACGACGGCGCCGTTCTTCGACGCGCTCGAACGGGCCGTGCAGCGCGGTGTGACAGTGCGGGTTCTGCTCGATCACATCGCATCCATTCGCACGGTTGGGCATCGCAAGACCGCGAGGAAGCTCACCAAGATCGGCGCACAGTGGCACTACATGCTGCCGGTGCGCCCCTTGCGCGGGCAGTGGCAACGCCCGGACTTGCGCAACCATCGAAAGCTCGTTGTCGTCGACCGTGCCGTCGGCTTCACCGGCTCACAGAACTTCATCGATTCGAGCTACAACAAGCGCGGCAACATCAAGCGAGGCCTGCACTGGAAAGACTTGATGGTTCGATTCGAGGGCCCGATCGTTGCCGGTATCGAGGCGATCTTCGCCACCGATTGGTACTGCGAGACGAACGAACTGCTCTTGCGCGAAGCGTCAGTTGCGCGCGCGACCCGCGTGGACCCGATTGATGCGCAAGTCGTGCCAAGCGGGCCAGGGTTCGAGGGGGAGAACAACCTGCGGCTGTTCAATGCACTCGTGTACGCCGCAACCGAGCAGATCATCATCACGAGTCCGTACTTCGTTCCGGACAGCTCGATGCTGTACGCGATCACTACGGCAGCGCAGTGTGGACTCGACGTGCAGCTGTTCGCATCCGAGATCGGCGATCAGGTGGTCGTCTACCACGCCCAACGCAGCTACTACGAGGAGCTGCTACGGGCCGGCGTGCGCATCTGGCTCTACAAAGCGCCGACCGTGCTGCACGCCAAGTTCTTCACGATCGACGACGAAGTCGCCGTCGTCGGCTCGAGCAACATGGACATGCGCTCCTTCGCGCTCGACCTCGAAATCTCGGTCATGGTGCGCGGCGCGAGCATCATCGCGGACTTGCACGCCCTGCAGGAGGAGTATCGCGCGAACAGCCGCGAACTCACTCTCGACGAGTGGATGGCGCGGTCCAGCGTGAAGGCGACTTTCGATAATGTCGCCCGACTCGCGGCGACACTGCAGTAACTTCTCCCCCCACAGGCAAGGCTCGATTGCCCGTTGGTAGAGTCGAAAACATGAGTGCCGCGACCGCTGATTTTGCTTCGCACTGGCCGCTGATCCACCGTGGTGCTGTGCACGCGCAAACGTTAAGTGCGTTAGCAGCGCGTCCCTTTTCTGCCGCTCTGTTGACGGGTCCAACGGGCATCGGCAAGTCAACACTCGCCCGACAGGTACTGGCGGAGGTCGAAGCAGACGGTCGGCGAGTCGTGCACGTGCTCGCACTGCGCGAACTGCGCGAAGTGCCTCTCGGTGCCTTCGCCCCAGCGCTGGAGTTCACACCCAGCGGAGCGGCCGGTGACCTCTCCAGCCGGCTATCGAATGTCGTCGGCTCGATAGCCGAGTTTCACAACGCGGTGTTGTTCGTCGATGATGCACCCCTGCTCGATGATCTTTCAGCGGCCGCGGTCTACCAACTCGTCAGGGTGCACAAGCTGAGCTGTCTGATGACCGCGCGCGACGAGCATCCGTTGACCGGGGCCATCCAGCGACTCGACCATGAAGGCATTCTCGAGCGAATCGGTGTCGAGCCGTTGACGAACGGCGAAGTCGACAGCTTGCTTGAACAACGTCTCGGGAAGCCTGTTGAGGCAGAAAGCGTTCGCTCGTTTCACCGGCGCAGTGCGGGCAACCCACTTGTCGTGCGCACGCTCACCGAGGCGGCTGAAGAACAGCACACGATCCACGAGACGTCACATGGCCTCGTTGTTGACGAACCGCGGTTGCCCCGACACGTCGGCGCAATTATGTCTGAGCAACTCGCCACGCTCACCGCACCCGAGCGACACCTGGCTCGGCTCATTGCCCTCGCACAGCCGGTGCCGGTCGAGTTGCTCGCCGAGACCGCCCACGTCGACGGGCTCCGAGCCAGCGGTTTTCTCGTTGACTCGTCCGGCGCGATCAGCCCGCAACTCACCATCTTCCATCCGCTCGCCGCACAGCTACTGGTTGACGAGATGGGCCCGGTTGAGCGGCAGCAGCTCGCCGATGAGGCCTCAGCGGTGCTCGCCGCCGCCGATGACGAGCAGTTGCGCTTTCGCGGCGTTCTGCTCCGGGTTCGTTACGGACTTGCGGAGTCGGCGGAGACGCTCGCCGCGGCCGCCGGTTTTGCCGTCATGGTTCAGGACTACGGGCTGGCGCGCCAGTTGGCGTTACAAGCCAACGAACTTCTTGAACTGTTTCAGAGTTGTCTCGCACTCGGCACTGCCGAGTCGGCACTCGGCTCGCCAGACGCAGTCGAGAGTTTTGAACGCGCAACCGCACTCGCGACCAGTGAGGCTGAGCACGCCCTTGCAACCCTTCGCCTCGGTCACCACTTCGCCATCCGACTTGGCCAGCCGAGGGAGGCGGTGCGACGTGCGGAGGAAGCACTCAAACGCCTCGAGGATGACGCGGCTCGCGGCATCCTCGACGCCGATCTCGTGAAGTGGCGATCCATGGCTGGCGAATCACTGGCGATGGCAAACCCGTCGGCTGAATCGAGCGACGGGCTCGCGAGACTGAGCGCGCTCATCAATGAAGCGATGGTTGGCGCCATGCTCGCGGACACCGTCGCCACCAGCGCGGCTGTTGCGACCGCCCGCCCGTTGGCGAATGAGTATCGCGCGCAGATTCCGTTTGGCGATGATCTGCTTGACCTCAACGACTTTCTTGTCCTGGTGTTCGATGGCGAGCTCGGCGCTGCCGAAGAGTATGCCGTCCTGAAACAGGTCTCCTCGCGAGGGGATTCCCGCGGCCAGTGGCGTTACACGGCCGCCCTCATCGCGCTGCACACCGGGCGGGTCGTCGACGCCGAGGCGAGCGCCAGAGACGCTGTGTTCGAACTCGAACGACGCGACTTCACCGGCTTGATCGGGGCGGCTCGGGCCTTGCATGCCACCGCACTCGCGCAGCTCGGGCGGCAGTCCGAGAGTCGGGAACTCCTCGACTCACTCGACGCCAACCATCGCCAAGATGCCAAGGTGGTTCTTCAGGCGGCCGAAGCCGAGGCCGCGATTCTCGTCGGTGACGGTGACCTGGATGCCGCAGCCCATGTCGTGGTCGAAGCGGCGACGACTGGCATCGCACACAACCATCTCGCGCTCAGCGCACTGACTCTGTACTCAGCGGTCCGGTTCGGACGAGCTTCGGCAATCAGTGACCAGTTGGATGGGCTCGCAGCAACCACGGGGAGCACGTTGCTGCAGGTGCTGCACGAGCACGTCGATGCTGTGCTCTCGGGTGACCCGGAGCGGATGAGCCGCGTAGCTGAGCGGCTCGACACTGTCGGGCTCACCGCGAGCGCACGAACCCTCTGGGTCGAAGCGGCTGGATCGTTTGGACTTCGAGGCAAGAACGAGCGTGCGCGTGCGTGCTTGCGCTCACTCGAGGGATCCGGGCGTGGCCTCAATCTGCTCGACCCGATCGAATACCGCATGAGCCAGGATGACGCGCTTACAGCGCGCGAGTGGGAGGTTGCGAAGGCCGCTGCGAATCGTCAGCGCAGTGCGGAAATCGCCAAGAATCTCGGTGTCTCAACGCGCACTGTGGACAATCACCTGAGCCGGATCTATCGAAAACTCGGGGTGCGATCTCGACTCGAACTGGCGAGCGCATTGGCCGAGCTCATTGGCAGAGCTCACTAAGTAGTTTCTACTCAAGCCGGCGGGGCTGACGGTCTCCTATCTTGAAGTAACACCCTCCACCGAAAGGCCTCCCATGCGCATTGCCGCTCCCATTGCACTCTGTGCCGTTCTCGCTCTTGGCTTGACCGGCTGTTTCTCCAACCCACTCGACCAAATCGCCGAGGGAATCAACGAAGGCATTGTCGAGGGACTGGTCGAAGGCGCCACCGGCGTCGATGTCGACGTGAGCGGAGACGGCACCAGCGCGAGCCTGCCGTCTGATTGGCCAGCAGAAGTTCCTACGCCGAGCGGCAAGATCGTCGCATCCTTCAGCGTCAACAATTCTTATTCGGCAACGATTGACGTGGGCGACGACGCAACCGCCGCCGCTGGCGTTGAGGCGATCGCCGCATCAGGTTTTGAGATCACGAGCGAAACTGACCTCGGTGGCTTGAAGATATACGGCCTCGAGAATGCTCAGTGGATCGTCAACTACTCCTGGGGAGCTGAGGAAGCTGGGGCCACGTTCGTCAACTTGACCGTCAGCCCGAAGAGCTCCTAACCGGCCAACGGCAACACCTGACCGCAGGGGGCCGAGGTATCCGACAGAGTCGGCGGCAGAGTTTCAGCCCTTGGATGCCGCGATCATTTCGTCTCGCGGCACGACCTTGATGCGCTCGCGTTCTTGGGCGGCACCGAGTGCGCGCTCGTGCTCGTCGAGGTTCTGCCAGCCCTGGAGGTTGGTGAAGTCAACGCCGCGCTGCTCGAGCAACGTGACGATTGCATCCTCCTCTGGCTGAACTGGGCTCCACCAGTTGGCCTGATCGTTCATGAGGTGGCGCACCGTTTCCATCGCGTCACTCTTGGTGTGCCCAATGAGTCCGACCGGGCCACGCTTGATCCAACCCGTGGCATACACGCCGTTGACCGGCTCGTCGTGATCGTCGATGACCTGACCCTCGCGGTTTGGGATCACCCCGCGACGCTCGTCGAACGGAATGCCGTCGAGCGGCGAACCGAAGTACCCGACAGCACGATAAACCGCTTGTACAGCCACCTCTCGGAACTCTCCGGTGCCGCGCACACCACCGGCGCCATCGGGCTCCGTGCGCTCGTAACGGAAGCCTTCGACGCGGTCCGTGCCGAGCACCTCGATCGGCCCAGCGAAGAAGTGCAAATGCAGTCTTCTGGATGCCCCGGACTGCGGCCCATCGCGCCACTTTCGGAAGATTCGGTCGATCACCATGATCTGCTTATTCGACTCGATAGCGGCAAGAGAGGCATCGTCGTAGTCGAAGTCTTCTTCGTACACGACCATGTCGACGTCGTTGAGCTCCCCGAGCTCACGCAATTCGAGCGGCGTGAACTTGACTTGCATTGGGCCACGACGACCGAACACGTGCACGTCGGTGATTGGCGACTGCTTGAGTCCCTCGTACACGTTGCTCGGGATATCGGTCGGTAGTAGGTCGTCAGCGTGTTTGGAAAGAATGCGGGCGACATCGAGGGCGACGTTGCCGTTGCCGATGACGGCAGCCGAGCTCGCATCCAGTGGCCATTCGCGCGGAAAGTCCGGGTGCCCGTCATACCAGCTGACGAAATCGGCGGCCCCGTAACTGCCCGGTAGCTCGATTCCCGGGATATCGAGCGGGGCATCCTTGATGGCGCCGGTCGAAAAGATGACCGCGTTGTAGTGCTGCTTGAGGTCGTCAAGGGTCACATCTCGCCCGTAGTACACATTGCCGAACAGGCGAATATTGCCGGTGTCGAGCACGTCGCGAAGAGCGGTGATGATGCCTTTGATGCGCGGGTGATCTGGAGCGACACCGTAGCGAACCAGACCGTACGGGGCTGGCAACTGCTCGAAGAGGTCGATCGAGACGTCGAACTGCTTCTCGGCCTTCAGCAGGATGTCCGCGGCATAGATCCCGGCGGGGCCCGCGCCAACGATGGCAAGCCTGAGCTTGGTCATGGTTCCTCTTTCGGTAACAACAGAAGCGGTGAAGGCAGAAGCAACACTCTAGTAGAGCGAGCGCATCGGACCCGGCAGCGTTGGAACTGCGGCGAGCACGCCTCAGTTGGAGCGTTCGACGATCGATTCCGCGAACTTGGTCAGGGCCTTTTTGACCGGGCCGGACGGGAGCGGCTCGAGCGCGGCTACCGCTTCTCGCGCCCAACGATACGCCTCGTCGAGAGTTTGCTTGGTCACTGGATGCGCGCGCAACTCGGCGATCGCGTCGTTGAGGTCGCCTTCATCGCCCGCACCGTAGAACGCCGAGTTGACGTCCCGTTCGATCCGGGTCAACAGCTCCGCGGCATCCTGATCGGTCTTGGCGAGTTCGCGCAAGTAGAGGAGCGGCAGCGTTGAGACCCCGCTCCGCAGGTCGGTGCCGGGAGCCTTACCGGTCTTGTCTGTTTCCGCCGAGAGATCGATGATGTCATCGACGAGCTGGAAAGCAACCCCGATTCGTTCGCCGAATTGTCGAACCGGTACGACGAACTCCTCGGGTGCGTTGGAGAACAGCACCCCGACCTCGGCGGCTGTCGCAATGAGCGAGCCGGTCTTGTCCGCGAGCACTTGCAGGTAGTGCTCGACAGGGTCTTCGTCTTTGCGCGGCCCAAGAGTCTCGTGCAACTGACCGAGGCACAGCCGTTCGAACGTATTGGCCTGCAGGCTGAGTGCGCGCTCGCCAAGGCCAGAAATCAGCTTGCTCGCGCGCGCGAACAGCAGATCGCCTGTGAGGATTGCGACCGAGTTGCCCCAGACGCTTTGCGCGCTTGGAACCCCACGGCGCATTTGCGCTTCGTCCATGACGTCGTCGTGATAGAGCGAAGCCAGGTGGGTAATCTCGATCGCCTCGGCAGCGGTGATCACATCAGCGTTGTTGCCCTCGCCCAGTTGCGCCGTCAACAGCGTCAGCACCGGTCGCACGCGCTTGCCGCCGGCTTCGAGCAGATACCGGCTCGTCACATCCGCGATCTCATCGGCGAAGGACATCTCGCGAAGCAGACCGTCCTCGACCTGAGCGAGTCCTTCCTCGATCGCCGCAGCAAAGCGGCGCTCGTCACTCGAGGCAAAAAGTTTCTCGCCGAGGCCGAGCGACGAGCTCAGGGTGTTGCTGCGCCTGGCGATCGACACGCTCTGGTTGATGGTCACGGGGATCCTGTCGCGAAGCGCTACGGCTTCGGGTTGTCGGCCTGGGTCTGGGTGGCGATCGTCTTGATCGGTCGAGTGGCGGCATCCTTGCGTTTGGCCACTGATGCAAGCACGGCCGCATCGACCGGTTTGCGCCCTCGATGCATCGCGACAATCCCAGCGGTCAGATTGCGATGGGCGACGCGGATGAATCCGGCACCGCGAATCCACTGACTCAACTCGCCCTGGTCTGGCCACTCGCGAATCGAGTCTGCGAGATAGGTGTATGCCTCCGGGTTGGAACTGGCGCGGTCAGCCACAAGCGGCATCACGCGACTCAGGTAGGTCCAGTACGCGGCGCGAAGGATGGCAATCGGCGGCTTCGAGAATTCGCAAATCACCAAGCGACCGCCCGGCTTGAGCACGCGATACATTTCGCTCAGAGCGACCTTCGGGTCGTTGATGTTGCGCAGGCCAAAACTGATCGTGACCGCGTCGAACTCGTTGTCGCCGAACGGCAACTTCTGTGCATCAGCTTCGACGAATTCGATGCTCGGATGCTTGCGCCGACCCTCCGCGATCATGCCTGCCGAGAAGTCCAGAGCGACGACTTTCGCACCGTTCTTCTGCAGGGCAATCGAGCTCGTACCGGTGCCAGCGGCGATGTCGAGGATGCGCTCGCCAGCGGCCGGGGAAACAGCCCGTACGGTCGCTGCACGCCACAAAATCGCGTTGCCGCCAGAGAGAACGGTATTCGTTCGGTCGTAGTGCTTGGCGACGCCGTCGAACATGCCAGCAACCTCGGTCGGTCGCTTACTCATATCCGCTGTGGGCACCTCCCAATCCTACGGTCTCGACATGAACTCACCCTGTGGGTTCGGGGTGGACGGGTATGCTCGTCGCTGTGATTCGCCCGGTGCTCAAGGTTCGCACCGAACGGCTCGAACACGCGGGCTCCCTCATCGAATGGTGCGACCCGCTTCAGCCGACTGCGTTCATCAGAAACGGCGACGGGCTCGTCGGTTTTGGTTCGCGAATTGACTACGTTGATTCGCTGCCTGGCCGCATTCCCCGCTTCGCCGAGTGGTGGGCCGAACTCTGCGCGACAGCAAGTGTTGAGGATGACGTCGACCTGCCAGGGACCGGACTGGTCGCGTTCGGTAGCTTCGCTTTCTCCGACACGTCGACGGAGCCGAGCTTTCTGTGCGTGCCGTCAGTTGTGATCGGTCGACGCGGCTCCGATTCGTGGATTACCACCGTGGATTCGGGCATGCCGATCGCCCCGCGTCCCCTCGGTCCGTCTCCGCAGGAGCAGCTCGGACCAGGCTCGCTGCGCGCCTTCGCTCCGGGTGCAATGTCGGGGGATGCCTACCGAGCGGTCGTTCGCACGGCAACCGAGGCGATCGGTGCCGGTCGCGCTGAGAAAGTGGTGATCGCGCGCGAACTGGTCGCGGGCATCCCAGCGATGAGCGACCGCCGCGTCATCCTCGATCGGCTCGCGAGCGCCTACCCTGACACCTTCGCGTTCGCAGTCAACGGGCTTGTCGGAGCGAGCCCAGAGACCCTCGTGCGCGTGAGCGATAGTCTCGTCACTGCCAGAGTGCTGGCTGGCACTGCAGCACGAGGGGCGGATGCCACGGCAGACGCCGCGGCACAGACCGCGATCACGAGATCAACGAAGGATTACGCAGAACACAGGTTTGCGCTCCAAAGCGTCATTGCGGCTCTGGAGCCGCACACGACCGACCTCGACGCCGACAGCGCTCCGTTCGCCATCGCGCTCCCAAATCTGTTCCACCTCGCGAGCGACGTCTCGGGCAAGCTCGCAGCTGGATCCACCGTGCTCGACCTGGTTGGTGCGCTCCATCCGACGGCCGCGGTTGCCGGAACGCCGACCGCCGTGGCACTCGAGCTGATCGACGAGCTCGAACCGTTCGATCGAGGTCGGTACGCCGGCCCGGTCGGCTGGGTCGATTCGCACGGCGATGGCGAGTGGGCGGTCGCCTTGCGCTGCGCTCTGATCGCTGAAGACGGCTCGGTCACCGCATGGGCGGGCGCGGGAATCGTCGCCAACTCGGATCCGTCTGCCGAACTTGCCGAGACCGAGCTGAAGTTCCGGCCGGTGCGGGAGGCGTTCGGACTGTAACCCTGCACCCGCGCCTTCGGGTGCGATTACGTCGCCGCGAGCCGCAGTTTCTCGGCTTCGACGTCGTAGTCGGCCTTCGGCCACTGCGGGTCGAGCCCACGAAGCGCCTCGAGCAAGAGTTGCTGTGCCGCCCAGCGGGCGTACCACTTCTTGTTCGCGGGGATCACGTGCCACGGGGCATCCGCCGTCGCGGTTCTCGCGATCGCCAGCTCGTAGGCCTCTTGGTACGCGGGCCACAGCATCCGCTCGTCAATATCGCCAGGGTTGTACTTCCAGTGCTTATCTGGTCGATCGAGTCGATCTTGCAGTCTGGCTCTCTGCTCATCGCTCGAGATATGCAGCATGACCTTGATAATGGTCGTGCCGGATGCCACGAGCTCACGCTCAAACTCGACGATGAGCCCGTACCGCTCCTCGATCTCCTCCGGGGTCGACAAGCTGCGCACGCGGTGGATGAGCACGCTTTCGTAGTGCGAGCGGTCGAAGACCCCGATGATGCCAGCCGGCGGGAGCTGCTTGCGAACACGCCACAGGAAGTCGTGTCGCTGCTCTTCTTCTGTCGGCGCCTTGAACGCGTAAATGCGCACGCCCTGCGGATCGACACCGCCGGCGACGTGGCGCACGATGCCGCCCTTGCCTGCGGTGTCCATGGCCTGCAGCACGAGCAGCACGTTGCGAGTGCCGCCGAACTTGCTTTCTGCGAAGAGGCGCTCTTGCAGCTCGCCAAGCTCGGCACCATTGGCCACAAGCTCCGCCTCGGCGTTCTCCCTTTCCCCGTCGAAACCGGGGGTAGCATCGGTATCAATGCTCGACAGGTCGACCGTGCTACCGATCGCGGTGAAGGTCTTCATGGACCAACGCTAGCGGTCGAGCGGCACTTCGATCACGGTCGGATTCAGCGACGCCGTGAGTGCTTGGTCGAGGCCGCCGCGAGTATCAACCCGCGAATAGTCCCAGCCGTAGGCGGTCGCGAGCCGTTCGATCGACGCCTGCTGGGGGGTGAGCAGCACTCGATCGAACGCTGGACCAGCAAATGCTCCGACTTCGAGACCGTCGAAGATTGTGCCGCCGCCGTCATTGCCGACGATCACCTGGATGCGGGGGCGCGGTTCACCAGCGCCGAACAGCAGGGCTCCGACGTCATGGAAAAACGCGAGGTCGCCAAGCAGCACGCGTGTCGTTCCTGCGGAGTTCGCGGCATCCGCTTGGCTGGACAGCGCGATGCCGAGCGCCGTTGAGATGGTGCCGTCGATGCCGGCCAGTCCACGATTGGCATGTACGCGTATCTTCTTGCCTGGCACAACGCGGTCGACTTCGCGAATCAATCGGGATGCCCCAAGCACGAGTCGATCGTGCGGCCAGGTCGCGCGCCAGACTGCCTCGGAGAGGCTGCGGCGAGTGACCGGCGCGCGCACGGCAGCAAGTTCGGCGCGAGCATGTGTTCCAGCGTCGGC
>JBBQLW010000037.1:0-11474 GCA_038328315.1 Actinomycetales bacterium | reverse complement strand
GGCGTGGCATCAACCGCAGCGGCAGGGCACTCCGATCCCGTGCCAGCCGCACTGGTGTCCGCCGGTGCGACCGCGATGCGCGAGCTCATTGCGACCCGGGCGATCGTGGTCGCCGACTTTCCGGCTCGGGCGCTTGATGCGGCATCCATCGCAGAATGCGGTCTGTTGTTGGCTGGCAGTGTCGACGCGGTGCTTGCGGGGGATGCCGCCAGCGCGCGCGTGCAGTTCCCGCCCTCATACCGAGCCTCACTGATCCAAGCGGCAGGGCTCAACGTGTGGACCGGCTTCACCTGCCGGGACCGCAACCGCGTTGCCATGGAGGGCGAGCTCGCCGCGCTCGCGCACGTCGGCGTCTCGGCGGTGCACTGCGTGACTGGCGATCACACCAAGACAGGCCAGCGACCGGATGCCACGCCGGTGTTTGACCTCGACTCCACCGAGGCGGCATCCCTCGCGAGAGCAGCGGGGCATTTGGTCTCGGTCGGTGAAGCCCCGGCGACACCGCCGGTCGGGCGCAGGCCCGAGCGCTTGCTCGAGAAGATGCGCGCTGGAGCGGAGGTTTGCTTCGTGAATCACGCTGGCGGGGCGGCTCCGGTGGCCGAGTTTGTTGACCGGGCCCAGCAGCTCGGCGCGACGATGCAGTTCATTCCGTGCGTGCCGATCGTGGTCGACAGTGAGAGCGCAGAACTGCTTCGCAGCTTCACGACCCTCGTGCTCCCGCCCGGCTACCTTGACCGCATCCTTGAGGGTCGCGACCCGTTCACCGAGGGCATTGCCGCGGCTGTCGAGTTGTCGCGCCAGTTTTTGGCGATCGACGGGGTCGTCGGGGTCAACCTCTCGGGCGGCACCGGCCCGGGCCGCGAAGCGTGGTTCGCTGAGGCCCTAGCCAGAATTGCTCAAGAGGTGCAAGCATGAACACCAAATCCCGCGAGTGGTCACTTTGCGTCGGCTGGTTGACCGGCCGGGCGACACAAAGTGACCACTCACGGAAAGCTGCGGGCGTGCGGGACGTGTGGGACGTGTGGGACGTCGGGCGGGTGCCGGCCAAGGTCTGGGGGAGCGGGGATGAAGGCTGAGGATTGGGATCGGCGCTATGAGGCAGCGAGCATCTGGTCGCTTGAGCCGAACGCTTGGATCGCGGCGACGCTAACGGGGCTGAGCCCCGGCGCCGCCGTCGATCTCGGGGCGGGTGAGGGCCGCAACGCGATCTGGCTCGCCTCGCTCGGCTGGCAGGTGACGGCGGTGGACTTCTCCGGGGTGGGCCTCGCGCGGGGCGCAGCGCGGGCGAAGGAACTCGGCGTCGAGGTGACCTGGGTGACGGCGGATGCCACGACGTGGCTGTCTCCGCAACTGATCGATCTCGTGGCAGTTGCCTACCTCCAGTTGCCCGCCGCCCAACTCGCCAGCGCGATCGGCAACGCGGCCGGATACCTCGCCCCGGGCGGAACCCTCGCGCTGATCGGTCACGACCGAGACAACCTTGAGCGCGGCGTCGGTGGTCCACAGGACCCGGCCGTGCTGCACACCGTCGAAGAACTGATCGCCGCGGCATCCGGTCTCGACATCATTCAGTGTGCGCAGTTCGAGCGGGTGACAGCAGGAGGCACCGCGATCGACACGGTGCTCATCGCGCGGGCGAGCTAGCTGCAGAATGCCGCGTTAGCCCGGGTGCCCGCCCGCGACCCCGAGCGCACCCTCGCGAAGGCACCCGCGCGCGCACCATGGCCCACGATCGCAAGCCTCAGCCAGGTAGAAAGCGCTCCGCCCACTGCCCGTTCTCACGCGAGTACTCTGTGCGGCGCGCGGCCGCGGCCGGATTGCCTTCCCAGAACGTCAACCGAGTCGGCCGCACCAGAAAGCCAATCCACGTTTCCGGCGCAACTTCAGTTGCCTCGAACGCCGCCCAGCGCTCAAGTCGCTCGTCGAGCGGCAACTGTGCGAACTCCGCGGTGTTCATCCACGCCAAGCCCTTGAGGTACGGGGAGCGCGCGGCGAAGGCTGCGGCTTGCTCCTCTTCCGGTGCCACAGAAGCCTGCCCCTGCACGACGAGCTGCCGAGTGAACCCTGGCCAAAGAAACGTCAGCGCGACGGCGGGGTTCGCGGCGATGTCCGCCACTTTGCGCGAGCGTGAGTCGGTGTGGAAGTAGAGGCCGGCATCGTCCCACTCCGTCAGCAGCACCGTCCGGGCATCCGGTGCACCATCGCGCGAGGTCGACAGGATCATTTGGGGGCGCTCGGCCACGTCGTTGGCGGGCAGCCAGTCGGCCAACATCGGAAAGCTCGTGGGCTCGCTTGGCGGGGTGGTCGAGGGCAGCCCCAGCGGCAGGCTCATCGGTTGAACCGTGCAATCTCGTGCAGCGCGGCGACTCCCTCTGTCACGCAGCGCTCGATGAGCGTGCGACCCCACTCGCCGTTCGCGCCGACGGGATCTCCGATCACCCCGGTCGGCCCAAAGTCGTTGGACAGCCAACCGAAGCTCACCGGCCCGCCGTTGAACTTCACGTAGTCGAAGTCGGCGACTTGATCCGGAACCGCACGCTCGGCACGCGACATGTCGACCAAGTCCGGCCGAAGCGCAAGCAGAATCGAGGTCTCGCTGTACCCACCGTGGATGCCGAAGCCGCGCTCGTCTGGACCCTCAATGCCGTCGCCAGCGGGTACCGTCAAACCCATCAGAAACGTGCGAAGCCCGGTCAGCCTGCGAATCTCACGCAGTGCAACCTGCAGCAGCGCGATGTTTCCGCCGTGGCCGTTGTAGAACACGAGCGTCTGGGCTGGTGTGTTCGCAACCGACCGGCCGATATCGATCACCGTGCGCATCAGGGTGTCCCAGCTGAGCCAAACGGTGCCCGGCGCCCAGTGGTGCTCGTCGGACTTGGTGTAGCTGAGCACTGGCAACTGCCACACATCGAGACCGGCGGATGCCGCGGCATCCACCACTTGGGAAGCAACAAGTTCAGCCATCAGCGCGTCGGTCGCAAGCGGCAAGTGCGCGCCGTGATGCTCGATCGCACCGGTCGGAACGACGACGATCGAGTCGGCCGTCAGGGTGGACGCCAGTGCTGGCCCGGAGAGGAAAGCGAGTTCGCGGCTCACAGCCCCCTCGCCCTGCTCACGACTTCATCCATTGGCTGCCGGTGTCGATCGGCGGCTTGGCTTGGAGCTTGCCCGGGTTGAGCAGGTTGTTCGGATCAGTCATCGCAGCGTGCACCGCGGTGCGCTCCGGCTCGAAGTCCACGAACCACTGGTGCGGGTTGTGGTAACCGACCCCGAGCGCCTCGAGCTTCGCGAAGCCCGCGTAGACGTTCTCGGGGGTCGAGTACACACCGGCGAGCATACCGATCGGTCGACCCTTTTGCGCTTCGATGTGCAGCATGCCGCCATCGTAGACGGCGTGCACCTCGTCGATGCGGTCGATGAGCGCATCCCCTGCGACCTCGACGTGGAAGTACGTGTTCGGGTACGCCTTTTGCAGCCACTCGATCGGGTGGTTGTAGCTCATCATGCTGATCTTCATGCTGGTCTGCGCGCCCTCGCGAACGTCGTCAACTCGACCGCCTGCCCCCTCAACCAGCCGGGCCGCTTCTTCGAGCGTTGCGACGTCGAGAATTGCCCGCAGCGAAGAGCGATCGGCCGGGATGCCCGGGTCAGCAGGGAGCGCGTTCGCGAGCGTCGGTAGGTCGGCCGAAACCAGACGCGGGGTGGGCTCGAGATCTGCGAACGGGCGGATGACACTCAGCGCCTGCTCGAAAGTGTCGAAACTCGCGAAGAAGCCGTGCCACTCCTGCAGTGGCTCAAGCCGCACGGTTGCCCTGGCGAGGACACCAGCGGTGCCGTAGTTGTGCACGTAGGGCTCTGCGTCAACGCCCTCGACATGAATGAGTTGCGCATCCGGAACCGCGTGCACGACGTCGAGGGCAAGTACAAACCCCTCGTGCAGCATCCCGTGCTTAATGGATCCGGTGCCGCCGGAGCCGCCTGAGATGAAGCCGCACAGCGAGGAGTTGGCGGTCGACGGGTACATCAGAATTTGCTGGCCAGCCTTGTTTGCGGCGAGCTCGAGAGACATCAGTGTCGCGCCAGCTTCGGCAGTGATGTAGCCATCGCCGATTTCCACAATCGCGCGCGCTTTGGACATGTCGAGTACGAGCCCGCCAGACATCGGGATCGCTTGGCCGTAGTTGCCCGTGCCTTTGCCGCGCGGGGTGATCGGCACACCGTGACGCACCGCGGCCCCTACGACGTGTGCGATCTGCTCAGCACTGGTGGGGTAGGCGACGAGGTCGGCAAGTCCGAGTGGCAACTGCTCGCTGATGACCGGCGAGAGGCGCGAGCCGTCGACCGATGCGCGCTCGCGGGCCGCAAGTTCGATGCTCGCCCCGGCATCGCCGAGCAGCTCGCGAAGCTCGGCTTCGAGGGCGATAATGGACGACGCGGTGACGGTTGGTGCGATGCTCATGGGTTCCTTATGATGCGGGCACTGCGACGGCAGTGAGGCCGACTGGGGGGGCTTGTGACTGGCTAGTGGGTGATCATTCCGCCGGTGACGTTGATCGCCTGGCCGGTCAGGTAATCAGAGTCAGAGGTGGCGAGGAAGAGCGCGACGGATGCGACGTCCCCGGGGGTTCCCAGTCTGCCAAGTGGAGAGTGTGAAGACCATGTGACCACGTCCTGCTCCGTGCGGCTTGGTGCGCCCATTTCGGTGAGGATGTAGCCGGGGCACAGCGAGTTGGCGGTGATGCCGTGGCATCCCCATTCAAGGGCAGCTTGCCGGGTGAGGGCGACGACCGCCGCTTTTGACGCAGGGTATGCCCCCTCGCCGACACCGCCCTTTTTCGCGGCCATGCTGGCAAGGTTGATGATCTTGCCGTGGACTTCGTGGTCGAGCATCCACCGAACTGAGACCTGCATGGTGGTCAGCATCGCGCGCGTGTTGATTGAAAACGTCTCGTTCCAGTCCTGCACGCTGAGATCCAGAAGCGAAGTGCGTCTAAGGATGCCCGCGCTATTGACGAGCACGTCCACTCCGCCCATGTGGTCGATCGCCGATTGGGACCTCTGCGCCGTGGCGATCGGATCGAGCAGGTCAACCTCGAAAAACTCGCCTCCGATCGCGGTGGCGTGCGACTCGCCGAGCTCCACCAGACGGTCGAGGATGCTCACCCGAGCGCCCTCGAGCGCAAAGCGGGTCGCAATCTCGCCGCCGATCCCACGAGCTCCGCCCGTGACGATGACACGTTTGCCAGAAAGTCTGGCGGTCGTCTGTGTCCCTGAGCTGGTCGAGCTCGTCACGGGCGGAGCTGTCATGGTTTGCTGTGTTTCGTGATCGGTGTTGCGATTGCCAACTGGATCTCTAGGACCTACAGAACGAGGACCTACAGAACTAGGACGTACAGAACCTGGACCTGCCGTGGCGGGGCCTAGAACCCAATGGACGGGTCAACGAATTCGTTGGTGTAGATGTCTTTCACGCTCAGTCCCTCGAGAACGGGCAGACCCGCCGCGATGTAGATCGGGACCACAATGTCGAAGAGCTCCTGCATGCGAGCGTCATCGAGGTTGCCGACGGTGCTGTCCGGTCCGTTGGCGGCGATGCCGTCGCCGAGCTGGGTTGCGACCGAATAGTCGGCGACGCCCTGGGTGTAAACCCAGCCAGTGTCGTACGCCTCGACCAGCTCGAGCACGAGCGTGTTCGTGGAATCCGGCGCAGCGTAGTAGTCGACCGTTGCTTGCTGCAGCACCGGCACGAGTGCCGTGAGACAGTCAGCGAACTCCGTGATGGTCGCGGGCTTGACCGACATCACCGCGGCGTACTTGGGGTAGCCGGCGTCGTTGATGAGCTGGTACTTGACCGGCTTGCCCCACTCCGGAACCTCGTTCTCGTAGATGTACGGCTCGGCCGAGGCGAAGCCTTGCTGAGCGACCGTGCCCCCCTCGCTCACGAACACGGCTGGCTGGCCGTCGTAGGTCGGGTCGATCTGGTCTGCCGACAGCGCGCCGATACCGACGAAGTAGTCGATGAACGTTCCACCAGGGAAGACGCGGATGGTCGCACCTGCGGTTCCGAGGTCAGCGATCGTCTCGACGTCTGGGTAGGTCTCCGGGTCCCACATGATCATCTGCGGGTCCTTCTCGAGCGGTGCGAAGACACCGACCGTCGGGAGGGCACCCGATTGAGCGATCGCTTCGTCGGTACCGACGTATGCCATGAAGATCGAGTCGTCGGCATACATCTGCGCGTTGGGCTGCGAGAACCCGATGGCCGGTCCACCGGATGCAACGGTGACGTTGATGCCGGTGTACTCGCCGCTCGCGAGCAACGGCCCGGTGACGGTCTTCGCGTCGGAGTCGACGGTGTAGCCGTCGCCAACCAACTCGTACAGGTGACCGTGCTCGGCTTCCGGGTTCCAGTCCGTCTGGATCTTGAGGTCGACCGGACAGCCAGCGGCTGCCAAGTCGATTGAACCGATGATGAGTTCCGTAGCCTCTTCTTCTGCTGGTGCCGTTGTCGTACAGGCGGTGAGCGCCATCGAGCCGGCAACGAGGCCGGTGACGATCATTGCGCGGGAACGCGTAATGCGCATTGCTTCTCCTTTTGCTGTGTGGTTGGTGCTGGTGATTGGTGTTGCAGGGCGTCACAGGAGTCTGGGGTTACCGATGCGGGCCGGAGCTAGCTGATGTCGTACCACTTGCCGACAGCGCGTCGTCGAAGCCAGCCGAAGAAGACGAAGATCACGACACCGAACAGCGCCGAGACGATGACCGATGCAAACAGCTCGGGAGATTGCAGCCGGGAACCGAACTTCGCGATGAGCGAGCCAATACCGGGCGTGCCGCGCTGGAAGAAGAAGTCGCCGACAATGGCGCCGACGACCGACAGGCCGGCTGAGATTCGCATACCCGCGAAAATCGCTGGCAGCGCGCTCGGAAACTCGAGTTTTGTCAGAATCGTCCAGCGGGATGCGCCTTGCAGCATGAACAGTTCGCGCTGCGAGCGATCAACCGATTGCAGGCCGAACAGCGTGTTCGACACCATCGGGAACAGGGCGATCAGTATGCAGACGATCGTTCGTGCCGCAAAGTCGTAACCGAACCAGAATCCGATCAACGGAACAACGGCGAGAATCGGGATGCTCTGCAGGATGACCGCGTACGGGAAGAGTGAGCGCTCGACCCACCTCGCCTGGCTCATGCCGATTGCCCAGATCACGCCGATAGCGATCGCGATTGCGAGCCCAGTGATGGCGACCGCCGCGGTATTGAGGAGCGCAACCCAGATATCCACTCTGGTGTTTTCGTCACCGAAGACGCCGAAGACGACGTGCGGTGCCGGCAACAGGAAGCGTCGGTCGGGTTCGAGAATCACCAGTGCGGCGAGGTACCACACGCCGATGACGAGTACGAGGACCGCTAGCGGGGGTCCCCAGATGCTGACTCGACCGATATCGCGCCGTTCGGGTCGAGTCCGAGCGAGGGCTGACCTATCAGGGCCGCTGGCACCGTTCGGCAAATTGTTGACAGACATCAGTTGTGCCCCCCACGAAGGGCGTGTGAGACCTCGCCGACCAAGTGCGCGAACTCCGCCGTGAATCGAATCTCCGGGTCACGCGGCATGCTGAACGGCACCTCGAAGGTGTCGACGATCTTGCCGGGCCGACCGGACATGACGACCACCCGGGTCGACAGGTACACCGCCTCAGAGACAGAGTGGGTGATGAACAGCCCGGCGAATTGCTTCTCGGTGAACAGCTTGATGAGTTCGTCATTGAGCCGTTCGCGGGTGATTTCGTCTAGGGCCCCAAACGGTTCATCGAACAAGAAGATCTCAGGGCTGAGGGTCAATGAGCGGGCAAGGGAAGCGCGCATTCGCATGCCACCCGAAAGTGCTCGCGGCAGATACTTCTCGAAGCCGGTGAGTCCGACGAGGTCGATCGCCTCCTTCGCTGTCGCCGCACGCTGCGCGCGTGGGGTGCCGTGGAGTTCGGCAAGCAGCTCAACGTTGGACTGCACCGAGCGCCAGGGCAACAGCGTCGCATCTTGAAAGACGTAGCCGATGCGGTCGGTGTTGAGTCCCACTGTGCCGGTCGAGGCAGTCTCAAGCCCTGACGCGATGCGCAGGAGGGTCGACTTTCCGCAGCCGGATGGGCCGACGACGGTGACGAACTCCCCGCGATCGACGGTGAGGTCGATTTCGGCGAGCGCGACCGTGCCATCAGGAAACGTCATTGCGACGTCCCTGAAATCGAGCAGTGTCTTGGTTTCGGTCGGTGCTGGCATGGTGGCTACCTTAATCCGAGCGCTGGGCTGGCGGCTGGCTGTGCCACTTCGTAGTGCACAGTGCTGCGGGCGACAAGTCGGCCGGCGTGAATGACAAATCGCTCTGGTGATGCGTTCGCGATGACATCCGAGAGACTTTCGCCGCGGATCGCGAGGAACTCGGCCCTCGCGCCGACGCTCACACCCGCCTTCGGCAGGCCCATCACACTCCGAGCTCCGTCGCTTACCGCAGCGTACGCCTCCGCCAGACTCAAGTGCCCAGCGGTTACCAACAGGGACGCTGTCTCAAGCGCATCACTGCGACCAACCGGATTGAACGGGTCGCGCACATTGTCTGCGCCCGCCCCGAGCCGAACACCCGCGTCAAGCAGGGCCCGTATCGCGGTGATTCCGCGCGGCGTCGACACCGGGTGCTCCCAGCCCTGCAGGTAGAGATTGGTGATCGGCAGCGTGATGATGCCAATGTCGCTGGCAAGCACTTCAGCTATCACGTCGGTGAGCGCTTGCGGTTCGAGGGTGCCGAGGCGCACGCAGTGTCCCGCTGAGAGTCCAACCGTCCAGCCGCGCGTCATTCGGGCATACTCAGCCAAGGTCGGGTCCCCGTCGAGGGCTTCGTCGGTGTGGAGGTCGACCCCGATGCCGCGCCGCTCGGCGACAGCGAGAATGCGGCGGAGGTGTGCGAGCGGGTCTTCTGCAAGGTGCGGCGCCCCGCCAACTAAATCGAGTCCGAGGTCGAGTGCCGCCTCGATCGCTTCGCTCGGAGTGTCCGGTCCTGGCAGTGCGACGATTTCCAAATCGACAAGACCGTCAAGCTGGTCGCGCACCTCGATGAGGGCCCGTGCTCCGCGCAGCGGGTCGTCACCGTCCAGAATGTCAACGTGCGATCGGATGGCCGTGGTGCCGTTCCGCAGCATAGTGAGCGCTTGGGTTCTCGCCCGCTCGACAATGCTCTCAACCGACATCTCGGCCGTGAAGGCACGCCACGATTCGATGGCCCGCACCAAATCACCGCTTGGCGGATTGATGAGATCCCACGAGAGCGCCTTATCGAGGTGGGCGTGGGGTTCTGCCGGCGCGGTGAGGAGCACGAAGCCACTGAGGTCGAGCCGTGCTGAGTCTTCGACGTCGGCCCTCACGCCCTCACTGCCGAGTGCAGGCGCGACCGAGCGTACGACATCATCGATGAACTCGACGTCAACAACTGAACCGTCCGGGAGCGTGGCGTTCCTCAATCCGGTCAATTGGCGAGGAAGGGATGTCACGGTGCACGTTCTCCGATTCAGAAAGCGGAGTGCAGGCGGCGCGCCCTCGGGTCGTGTGCACAGGTGGTGTATTGGCTTTGCGACAACCTACGGAGACCACGTTTCTGGCACGTAACGCGTTCGTTTCGACGCGTTAACACTGCGGGCTTCAGCGACGATCCTATGATCAACTGAGGTCAAATGAAACGGGAACGCTGATGACCGCTCTTGCTGAAACCGCAGTTGAACTCACGGTTGTCTCACGCTCGGATGCCGCAATGGGCGTCGCCGTGATTGAGCTCGCCGCGGCATCCGGTCTCGAATTGCCGCTTTGGCAACCCGGCGCCCACATCGATCTGGTGTTGCCGACCGGGGACGTGCGCCAGTATTCGCTCAGCGGAGAACCGGGCGCGGCGACGTGGCGGATCGGAGTGCTGCGGGAGGACGGCGGGCGCGGGGGATCGGTGTGGGTGCACGACAACCTCGTCGTCGGCGCGACCGTGCACGTGGCTGGGCCCCGCAACCACTTCGAGTTCAGCCCTGATAAAGGAACGCGCTACCTGTTCATTGCCGGTGGCATCGGTATCACGCCGATCGCCGCGATGGCTCGCGCCGCGGCCAAGGCGGGTGTCGAGTACCGGATTGAGTACGCCGGGCGATCGCGGTCGAGCATGGCGCTCCTCGACGAACTCGTTGATGCCCATCGCGATAGAATCACTCTGCACCCGTCAGACGAGAGTGATCGACTCGATCTCGCGGCGCTCTTCTTGGACCTGCCGCCGTTCACGACAACCTACTGTTGCGGGCCAGCCCGGCTGATCGAAGCGGTCGAAGTCGCCGCTCGCGGTCGACAGCTCAAAGTCGAGCGCTTCGAGCCGAAAGAGTTTGGCGCGCCAGTGTGGTCTGCGCCGTTCGAGGTCGAACTTGCGTTCTCAGGGCTTGAGCTTGAGGTTCCGCCCGATCGGAGCATCCTCGAGGTCGTCGAGGAGGCGGGAGTACTTGTGCTCTCGAGCTGCAAAGAGGGCACCTGCGGAACCTGCGAGACGCGAGTCATGGACGGCGAGATCGATCACCGCGACTCGATCCTGACCCCGCTCGAGCAAGCCGCCAACGATGTCATGTACATCTGCGTTTCGCGGTCGGCTGGGCCGAAGCTCACACTCGAGCTTTAAGCAGCGCGACCAGGTCTTGCTCGTCTGCGTTGACGAGCACATAGTCGCGAACGACGATGCGGCCGTTGACGACGACGTGCTTGGGGCGACGACCCGGGTTTGCCCACAGAAGGCCCGCGATTGGGTCTGCGACGCCCGCGTCCGCAACACCGGAGACGTCCCAGATGCACAGGTCGGCGACTGAGCCCGGGCGCAAGTGGCCGAGCTCAGCGCGACCGAGTCCGATCGCTGAACCCTCGGTCGCCATGCCGAGCACCTCGCGCGCCGACAGGGGCGGGCCGACGAGCGGGGCGACCTGCATGGCGAGCCGGGCATCCGCCAGCAGGTGGCCCGCGTCGTTGCTACCACCGCCAGAGGTGCCGAGGCCGACGGTGATGCCCGCAGTTCGTAGGGCGACAACCGGGGAGATGCCCCAACCCATCGGCAGATCACAGCCCGGCGCGTGGGTCGCTGTCACGCCGGATTCCGCGAGCCGCTCGATCTCGTCTGGCGTCACGTCGCACAAGTGGGCAAGGGTCACGTCGTCGGCGAGCCAACCCCATTCCTCGAGCAGCTCGAGCGGGCGCCGACCGTACTTCTCGAGCGCGATCTCGGTGTCCACTTGTTCGTTGCTTTGGGTACGCCGTCGCAGGCCGTGCTTGGCCGCGACCTCACCGAGAAGTTCAAAGGTCTCGCGGCCGTCGCTGTGCACGCCGGCCGGGCCGACCGCGAGCTGGAGCATCCCGTCGGCTGTCGCGGGCAGCAAGGCTTGCACGATCGCTTCGGCCGAAGCTGCGGCATCCTG
>JBBQLW010000036.1:0-11542 GCA_038328315.1 Actinomycetales bacterium | reverse complement strand
CTGGATGCGATGACCTTGTCGACAACGCTCGGATCGTAGGCTCTCGGCCAGAAGTCTTCGCCGACACCTTCGACCAGATACGGCCGACCGGTGCCACCAGAGTAGACGCTGCCCTCCGGATCGGCTCCGATGATCTGCACTGCGCCGCCGGATACTTCCTTGAGATACTTTCCAACCCCGCTGATGGTGCCGCCGGTGCCGACCCCCGCAACGAAGTGGGTGATCTGCCCTTCGGTGTCTCGCCAGATCTCTGGGCCGGTCGTCTCGTAATGGCTGAGCGGTCCGTTGAGGTTGGAGTACTGGTCCGGCTTAAACGCGCCAGGGATCTCCTTCGCCAATCGATCCGAAACGCTGTAGTACGACTCGGGGCTGTCCGGAGCGACCGCGGTTGGCGTCACGACGATCTGCGCGCCATACGCCGTCAGCACGTTCCGCTTGTCTTCGCCGACCTTGTCTGGCAGCACGAACACGCACTTATAGCCGCGCTGCTGGGCGACCAGCGCAAGCCCGACCCCGGTGTTGCCGCTCGTCGGTTCGACGATGGTTCCGCCGGGCAGGAGTTTGCCCTCGCGCTCGGCGGCGTCGATGATCCGCGTTGCAATTCGATCCTTCGAAGATCCGCCAGGGTTCAGATACTCGACCTTGACGAGCACCGTCGCGGCGACCCCATCAGTCACGTTGTTGAGCCGTACGAGCGGAGTGTTGCCGACGAGATCAAGGATAGTTTCGGCGTACTTCATGGTGGTCTCAATCTACCAGCGGCACTCTCAGTACGCGATCGACCGAGATCCCTCAGGAAGTGGGATGCCAGCAATCGCGAACGCTGCCTGAACACGCAATCGTCGGGCATCGATCTCGCGTCCGATATCTCGGGCGAACGCCGGTCGCTTGCTGACGAGCGCGTCAAGGACCTCGACCGGAACGTGCAGCACTTCAACGCTGGTGGTGGCGCGCACCGTGGTGTTGATGCCCTGCCGCGTGAGGCTGGTCAGTCCGATGAGGTCTCCAGCGTCGAACTCGGTGACCGGGACCTTCTCCCCAACCGGCCCGAGGACGATCATGGCTGCTAGGCCCGACACGACCATCCGGATGCCAGTCGGTACTTCCCCGGCATGCTGAATGATTTCCCCTGCCGCGTACCGCTCTGCAGAAGCGGTTTTGGCAGCACCCTCGAGCTCGGAAATATCGCAGCTCACCGCTGATGCGAACTGCTGCAGCATGGCTGAACGCCGTTCTGCCGTGTCGTTCTCATCGAAGTAGTCTCGATCGAGTCGAAGCTTTGCGCGCCTCGCGGCGTACCAGACGCGGCGACGGAACTCGGCAAGGGTGCCGAACTCGTCTCCCGGGCTTTCGATCGGAATGTCGATCTCGTACTTCGCCTTGTCGAGCGCGTACGCGCCGGGGGTTCCACCCGGGGCGAGCGTTGGCAAATCCCGCGCGACGGCTTCGAGCATCGCGATCACCAGCTCGGGCGGATCATCCGTGGTGAACCGCACTTCCGTCCACGCGTTGTAGTAGCCCCGCTTGCGGCTGAGGTTGGTGAACGAGGCTCCGGCGAGCTCCGAGTTTGGTACGACCTGTACGCCCTTGATGGTTCGAATGTGCACGGAGCGCCAGTTCACTTCCTCGACGCGACCTCGCACGCCGGCGGCATCCAGCCAGTCCCCGATCTTGAAGGGTTGTTCAAAGAGCAGCAGAAGCCCGGACAACACCGAGCCAACGGCGTTCTGGAGCGCCAACCCGATGACGATCGATCCGATACCGAGTGCGGTGAAGAGCCCACCGACATCCGCACCCCAGACAACACTGAACAGCACGGCGACCGAGATGACGATCAGCAGGAACCGAAGCACATCGACGAAGATCGACGGCAGTCGTTCGCGCCACGTACCCGCACGCGCCTTGCCGAATACGACGAAATTGACCCCGTTGATGAGCACAAGAATGACGAGGAAACCGAGTACCGTCGCGGTGACGCGGGTCCACGTCAAGCCAGCTTCGATTCCGCTGGTCTGCGTCAGCAGCACGAAGAGCGCCGCGACAGGTGCGACGTAGTTGCGAATGAGCAGCACGATTCTGGCCGAGCCGCTCTCGCGGCGCACGAGAGCGGCGTGCAGCTCGGTCAAGACCAGCAGAACCACCGGCAGGCCGATGATGACGGCGATCGACGGCCAGAACCACGGCTCGTTGAAGAGCTCAAGCACGGAGCGCCTCGGCGTCGATTCGCCACACCTGCTGCCCACCGGTCGGTGTCTGAATCCACCCTGCAGACACCACCGGGATGCCGTCGGCGAGATCGTCGAGGACCCGCTGAGTCAGGAAGATCCCAGCGTCTGCGTGCCCGCCATGCACTTGAAAGGCCAAGTTAACGGTGTCGCCCCACAGGTCGTAGACCATGTGGGCCCGACCGATAAGCCCACTTGTCACTTCACCAAGGTCGATTCCGGCGCGAAGACTGAGCTGAGCACCCCACTGAGCCCCGAATCGCTGCAGTATTCGGTCAAGCTCGAGGGTGAACTCGACCATTCTGCGTGCGTTGTCGATGCGCGGGACGGTCAGGCCGCAACTCGCCAGATACCCCCGCACGGTCGTGCGCACGTGCTCGACGCCGAGTCGGGAGCCCGTTTCGTCGAATGCTTTCACCAGTTCGTTGAACAGCTCAAGGGTTCTCTCAGAATCGAGCCCAGTCGTGAACTGTTCGAAGCCGACGATGTCGGCATACATGACCGAGACCTCTTGATGGTCCTCGGCAATGGTTTGCGCTCCCTCGCGATAGCGCTTGATGACCGGCTCAGGCATGAGAGCCCGGAGTAGCCGCTCGCTCTCCGCATCCTGTTGCTCAAGCAACTCGGCCTTGACCTGCAGACTCCGGCTCATATCGTTGAACGCCGCCGCGACACTGCCGATCTCGTCGCTCGACCCGCCGTCAACGACAACCCCGGTTTCTCCTGCAGCGATGCGTTTGGCCGCCGCACTGAGTTTTCGCAACGGCCGCACAATGACTCTGGCAAGCACAAGGGATGCGACGGAGACGATGAGCGCAAGGATCGCGGAAGAAACCAAGAGGTTGCGCGTGAAGTCGGTGACCGGGGCGAATGCCTCGCTCGTGGTCGTTTCGGCGATTACGACCCAGCCGGGCAGCGTCGGACCAAGCGGTCGATAGGCTGCCAGAGTTTCGCGTCCAAGATAGTTCTGACCAATGATCGTGCCAGTCTGGCCTGACTTGGCACGATCGACCGCCACACTTGCCACCGGTTGCACTGCAAGCGTCGTGCCCCGAGCCACTGCGAGCTCAGTGACCTCAGGGGTTGTGCCGGAGGCTGTCGCTGCCGCGACGAACGCGTCCTGATCCTCGGCGAACAGTCGAGAAGGGGAGCGCATCAGGCCATCAGGGCCAACCAGGTACACCTCGCCAGTGTCCCCAAGGCCACCGCCAGTCGGATCGCCGTCCGCAGTCATGACTGCGCTCAGCCGATCAATCGGCAGTTCAACGGCGATCGCCCCGACGATCTCGCCATCTTCAGCAATCGGGGTAACGGCCCAGCCAGCCGGTGCCGCGAGCGATGGGGCGTAGTTCCCGAAATCGGTGAATGTGACACTGTCGATCACGTTGGCCGATACTGACTCGACAAAAGCGGTACCCAACTCGGTGAACCTGAACGGGCCGGTGGCGACATTCGTTCCGAGGTCAACTCCCTTGTAGGCGCTGTAAACCACGGTTCCAGCCGAATCGATGAGAAGAACGTCCTCATAATCGAGGCGCTCTGTCATGGTCCGAAAGTAGTTGTGGTAGACCGCATGGGTCGCAGACCACGCACTGCCGTCTCCCGCATCATCGACAGCGATAGCCGAGTCGAAGTCGGGCGAAGGCACCGTGTACGCCAACTGCAGGTACCGGGCGGCCGGACTGACCGGTACGAAGCTCGCCGCATCGACCTCCTTGCCGCTGACCTCGGCGAGCAGTGGGGCAAAGACCTCAATATAGAAGTCCTCGAGTTGCACGTCCTGCTCGGCAGTCAGCTCGCTCGATTCGAGCTCTTTAAAGTTCGAGGCGAAATCCTTGGCCGCCTGCACAACGGTGCTGCCAGCGGCATGAACGACGATCGTGTTCTCGATCGTCGAGTAGAGCCGGGTGACCTCGCGAGCACGCGAATCCCGCACTTCGATCAGGCGCTGGAAGGCGGCATCCCGCAAGGAATCGGTCGCGTTGACATAGCCGATCACTCCAACGACAACATTGGAGACGACGCTCACCGTCAAGAGCATGATGAGCACGAGCGATTGGATGCTCAGCCCAGGTCGGGACTTGCGCGCTCTCGACGGTTTCGTGCGCCCACCCTTCGCCGGTGCTTCGCTCGTTGACATTGAGATCCTGACAGTCTGTGTGGGCCAAGTGGGGCCTGACGGTGATCGGCTCAGACCCGCATTAGCCTAAGGGTGATCCTGACGGTGATTCAGACTAGCGCGGACACGCAGAGACTTCACATGGTTCTTGCACCGTCGACACGCCAGTATTGACATCGCCGTATGGTTTTCAATTACGCGACCGCGAACGATAGGAGCCCTGTGCCAACCTCGAACGACCGATCAGGACTCACTATCAAGCAACAGCGCGAAGCCAAGCGTGCCGTGAAGGTTGCGGCGATGAAGCGCAAGGAAGCGACTGACCAGCGCAATCAACGTATCGCCCTTGTCGCGGGAATTGGAGTGAGTGCAGCAGTGGTCGTCGCTATCGTTGCCGTCGTCGTCACCAGTTCGGTTCCGAGGCCCGATCCGGCAGACATTGTTGTCGATGGGGTTCAGGAATTCACCGGCCTGACCGCCGTTCACGTCGGGCCGGAGCCCGTCGATTACCTCGCGACATACAACATGAACCCGCCGGCGGGCGGCGATCATTTCGCTGGGTGGCTCAATTGCGGGGTGTACAACCAACCGCAACCGAACGAGAACGCGGTGCACTCGCTTGAGCATGGCGCGGTGTGGGTCACGTACGATCCCGAACGGGTCGACCAGGCCGGGGTGGATGCGCTCCGGGCCGCAATTCCGTCGTCGTTCATGATCCTGTCGCCGTATCCCGGATTGCCGTCGCCGGTCGTCGCATCCGCCTGGGGAGCCCAGGTTCAGCTCGACGGTGTCGACGATGCGCGTCTCGGACTGTTCATCGACAAGTATTGGAAGTCGGCCAGCGCGCCGGAACCCGGCGCCGTCTGTATTCAGGGTGTCGAGGGTCCTGGCCGCGTCGCCTGAGCGCGTCGCGCCGTCGCAACTCGTAAGACTCACCGTGACTGACGTCAACCCTCCAGCTCCCGAGGTCGGGCAGGGCATCCGGCTGTCGCCCGCTCAAGCGCTTGCGCTCGCGGTCGCCGTCGTGATCGTGGTGCTCTTATCACTTGCGGTCGGGCGATTGACCGCGCCGAACCCCACCCCGCCATCGACTCTGAGCGCCGAAGCTGGCTTTGCTCGAGATATGCAAGAGCACCACAACCAAGCCGTCGAACTCGCGTTGATTGTTCGTGACAGAACCGATGACCCGGATACCCGACTTTTGGCCTACGACATCGCCACATCGCAGTCGCAACAATCCGGCCAGATGTTCGGCTGGCTCGCCGAATGGGGCCTTCCCCAAGCCCCGGCTGAACCATCGATGACATGGATGCTGCGGCCCCCGCTCGGTGGCGGCGGTGGCCACGGCGATACCGGCCACAGCGATACCGGCGACGGCGGTTCGGTAGACGGGGCCATGCCCGACATGGCGATGCCGGGGATGGCGATGCCCGGGATGGCGACGCGCGAGCAGATTCTTCAGCTCGAGGGCCTCAGCGGACAATCGGCCGAAATACGGTTTCTCGAGTTGATGATCGCGCACCATCGCGGCGGGGTCGAGATGGCGGCGGCGATCCTCGAGCGCAGCGACGTCAACGTCGTGAGCGATTTGGCGTCGGGCATCCTGTCAGTGCAGGAGTCCGAGATCGCACTCATGGAGCGCATGCTCGCCGACCGTCGCTGAGACACGCACCGCCAGTGCATCCGAGCCTTCGGGCCTACAGGAATCCGCGCATCCGCCGCCCGAGCCAGCCGGCTTCAGGGCTCGAGCACCTGCTCGCTATAGAGCGTCGAATACACGCCGTTGCGGGCGATGAGGTCTGCGTGAGTTCCGCGCTCGACAATTCGACCAGCCTCGACGACGAAGATCACATCCGCCGACAGCACTGTTGAAAGCCGATGTGCGACGGCGATCGTGGTGCGCCCGCGGGACGCCGCATCGAGTGCGCCCTGCACGATCCGTTCGGAGATGCTGTCGAGCGCGCTCGTGGCTTCATCGAGGATGAGCACGGCTGGGTCCTTGAGCAACACCCGGGCGATCGCGACGCGCTGCTTTTCGCCACCGGAAAGCCGATAACCGCGCTCCCCAACAACGGTGTCGTAGCCCGCCGGAAACGAAGTGATCGTCTCGTGAATGTTCGCGGCTTCGGCCGCGGCCTCGAGTTCTTGCTGGGTGGCTGAAGGCTTCGCGTACCTGAGATTCTCAGCGATCGTTGCGTGGAACAAGTAGGTCTCTTGGCTGACGATCCCGATATTGCGCACGAGCGATTCTTGTTGCAGTTCTCTCACGTCGTCACCCGCAAAGAGCACTCGACCGCTAGTGACATCGTGCAGTCTCGGAATCAGATACGAGACGGTGGTCTTTCCTGCTCCTGATGGCCCGACGAACGCCGCGAACTGCCCCGGTTCGATCGTGAATGACATCCCCTTGAGAGTCGCCGGCGTCTCCTCTCCGGCATCCGGATATCTGAACACCACGTCATCGAACTGCACGCGGCCGAGTTGCGCTTGATGCACCGGATGTGCGGTGGGGCGGTCAACGATCGCGGGAACAAGATCGAGGTACTCGAAGATTCTCGCGAACAGTGCGGAGGAGGTCTGCAAATCGAGAGCGACCCGCAGCAGACCGAGGAGCGGGAACATGAGTCTGGCCTGCACCGTTGTGAACGCAACGATCGTGCCGGCCGTCACTTCAACCCCGCCGGTGATGAGCCAGGCCGCGACGACGTAGATCACCGCCGGAATGATTGATAGGAAGATGCTCACCATTGCGAAGAACCACTGACCGCTCATCTGCAGACTGACCTGCAAGCGCACTTGGTTTTCGTTCTCCGCGGTATAGCGACCCACCTCCGCTTGCTGTTGACCGAAACTCTTTGCGAGCAGGATCCCTGAAACGCTCAACGACTCCTGCGTGATCGCGGTCATATCGCTGAGCGATTCCTGAGTCTTGGTCGCGATTCTGGCTCGCACCTGACCGACCCTGCGCTGCGCGATGACGAGCAGCGGCAAGAGAACTACCGCCACGATGGTCAGTTGCCAGCTCAAGATGAGCATGCTCACGAACGCGGCGATCACCGTGACGGTATTGCCGATCACGCTCGAGACGGTGTTGCTGAGCACTCCGGCAACACCCCCGACGTCGTTCTGCAGGCGTGACTGGATGATGCCGGTTTTGGTGCGAGTAAAGAACGCCAGTTCCATGGCCTGCAAATGACCAAACAGGCGGATGCGCAGCGCCCCCATCACCGAATTGCCGACGGTCGCGGTCAGGTAGGTCTGCCACACCCCGAGCGCCGCAGATACGATCCACAGCACGACCATGATCGTGACCAGTTCTACGAGCACTGGCAGGTCTGGCCGACCGTCAGGAGGGAAGAGTCCCCGGTCGAAGGCTTGTGCCGTCAGGAGAGGCGGAAACACGCTAATGCTTGCGCTGATGAGCACAAGCACGATCGTGACGGTGATTGCCGGGCGATACGGCGTGAACAGTCCGCCGATGCGCGAGATGAGATCTGGAATCGTCGGAGCGGCCGCGTTTTCGGCTCGCTGCGCTGCGACATCCCCGCGGCTGATTCGACCGCCTCGACCGCCACCGCCACGCATACCGCTCACTGGTTCAGCCTAAGCCGGAGTAGCTGAGTGCGCTGAAACGGGCGATGGCGCCGCGTTCGAAATCGAAAGCGGCGCCATCGGCGCGAAACTCCAACTACTACTTGAGGGTGACCGTTGCGCCAGCCTCTTCGAGAACGGCCTTGGCCTTCTCCGCGGCTTCCTTGCTCACGCCCTCGAGCACGACGCCGGGAGCGCCATCAACGACCGCCTTCGCCTCGCCGAGACCGAGGCTCGTGAGGGCGCGCACCTCCTTGATGACCTGGATCTTCTTCTCGCCGGCAGACTCGAGCACGACGTCGAAGGCGGTCTGCTCTTCGACCTCTTCTGCTGCGGCCCCCGCGCCACCGGCGGCGGGAGCAGCCGCGACGCCGACGGGAGCTGCGGCGGTGACCTCGAAGGTCTCCTCGAACTTCTTGACGAACTCGCTGAGCTCGATGAGGGTCAGTTCCTTGAACGCCTCGATGAGCTGGTCACTGGTCATTTTTGCCATGATGTCTTCTTCTTTCTCGTGATTGTTTGTGCGCTGTCACTTACTGCGCGGACGATTGCTTCTCCCGCAGCGCCTCGACCGTGCGAACGGCCTGTGCGAGCGGGGCATTGAACAGGTATGCGGCGCCGAACAGCGAAGCCTTGGCGGCTCCCGCGAACTTCGCAAGCAGCACCTCCCGGCTTTCCAGATCGGCGAGCTTACTGACCTCTTCAGCCGTGAGCGGGTTACCGTCAAAGTAACCGTTCTTCACGAGTAGAAGCGGGTTTGCCTTGGCAAAGTCACGCAGCGACTTCGCGACGGCGACGGTGTCGCCGTGCACGAAAGCGATCGCAGTTGGGCCGACGAGGTCGTTGTCGAACGACGTGATGCCTGCCTCATTAGCCGCGATCTTCGTGAGCGTGTTCTTCACCACGGCGTATGTGGCGTGCTCACTGATGGACTGCCGCAGCGACTTGAGCTGTGCAACCGTGAGTCCGCGATACTCGGTGAGCAATACGGCATTCGAGCTACGGAACTTGTCCGTGAGCTCGGCGACCGATGCTTCCTTGTTCGCCATGGTGCTCCCTAATAGTGATTGGTTGTTGTGTGCCTGAACCCGCCGGCGTCTGAACTCAGCGGCCTGCGCGGAACAACAAAACTGCGCGGGGCAATGAAAAAGCTCCGGCTAGCCTGCAATCACAGGAGCACGGAGCTGAACCCAAACGGACTGAATCTGTCAGGGATACGACTTCACACACCTGCGCTGGATTCGTTGTTCACGAACTTCGACTCGCATTGCTCTTTCAATCAACGCGGGTAACCTGCGGTCTTTGGCTCTGGCAAGGGTACGGCATGCTCGGCAAGCAAGCAAACCGGCGACAGTAAACAACGCCGCAACCGCGTCGCCGTCGTTGAGAGCGCCGACCGGCCACGACAATAGTCAAGTGACGTTGCAGCCGGAACTCGACCTGTGGGACGTGCCGGCCCCGGACCACCGAAGCCGGATTGTTGCCAGTGCCGATGATCGCATCGCTTGGCTGCGCGCGCGGAGTCGCGGGGTGACGGCAACCGACGTCGCGCGACTGTCGAGCGAACGTGCCCTGGCCGCCGTTGCCCAGAACAAGCTGCTCGGTACCGGCTTTGGCGGCAACGCATACACCGATCACGGCAGGGCTCGAGAGCCCGAGATTGCCCGCTGGGTGCGCGCCCAGCACGGGATCGAGCCGAGTTCCGCGCTGTACCACGCGCACGGCAACCCGCTCCACCTCGCTACTCCGGATGGCGTCGGTGTGCTCGGCACTGAGGTCGTACTGGCAGAGATCAAGACGACGGTTCACTCGTGGCGAAGCATCCCCCGAAGCTATCTGAGGCAAGTGTGGTGGCAGCAGTATGTTCTCGGGGCTGAACGCACGCTCGTCGTGTGGGAACAACACGAGGGTTTTGTGCCACTCGGTGCCGAGCCGGAGTGCCGCTGGGTCGAGCGGGACGACAACGAGGTTCACATGCTTATTGGACTAGCGAACCGGCTCCTCGCGCTCATGAACCGCTGACGGTTCCACGACGTGCCCGGTTGCATCGGCTGCCGCTAGGAGCTTGGCCGCACGTAGCGACCGAGCCGCGTGCAGTGCGAGAACCACACCGAAGATCACCAGCCATCCAAGCGCAACGGTCGTTGCGACGAACTCGAGGCGACTCCCGAGGTCGGCCTGAAAGCGAAACAGTGACATCAAACCGCCGGCGGAGGCGATGACCGCCACGACAATCGCGGTTGCCAGCGACAGCCTCGCAAGCACGCGATACTCGCGCGCGAGCGCGGTCTGCAGCATCGCAACACACGCGGCCGCAAAAGCGAGCACCGCGGCGAGCGTGTGGAGGAAATCCTGCCAGGTGAAGGTGCTGCCGTACGGCAAAGGACAGCCGGGCGTGCAGGTGACTTGGGAAGCAAACAGAAAGAACCCGCACGCAATCCACAGCGAGATAGCCGGAGTCCAAGCCGAAAGCACGCCAACTGAACTGCGCACATGGCGACCGGCAAAGGCGATCAGGCTGCCGCCGATCACGATAAGAACGAGCGAGATCTGAAACCACGCAGCTGTCGGCTCGCCTTGGGCGCCGAGCTCGCTCACGTACAGCTCTCGGCTGACACTGATGCGCGCCAGCCAGATAATCACAAGGGCAGCGATGACGAGCGAGCAGCCGAGCACGGCTGCCGCGTACTCCGCCCGTCGGAGAGTGAGAGCGCGATCGGTATCCACGATTCGTAGGATAGCGTCTGACGATAGTTTGCCGCGAAGTGACAAATCCGTAACAGCGCCGACTCATTGAGCGTCTTTACTGAGGTTGCGGAAGTGCGGGGAGGCAAAGATGACCACGATGCGGGCTGTCGTGATAGACGCAACTGGCGGGTCTGAGGTCCTGAACGTTTCTGAGGTACCCCGGCCAACCAGAGTCAACGCCGAGTTCCTGATCAAGATAGTCGCGGCCGGGGTCAACCCGATCGACTTCAAAACCAGAGCCGGCGCCGGCGCAGCCGGTGCGATCACGGGTTTTCCGGTGATCCTTGGCAATGATTTCAGCGGTATCGTCGTCGAATCCTCGTACGACGCACACGCGATCAAGGTCGGCGACGAGGTTTACGGCATGACGATGGTGCCGCGATTCGGCGGGAGCTATGCCGAATACTTGACCGTTCCCGGCATCGCGCTCGCGCGCAAACCCCGGGCGCTCTCCCACGTCGAGGCCGCGGCCGTTCCGCTGGCGGCGCTGACCGCCTGGGGCGCCGTCGTCGATGTGGCAAGGGCGCACGAAGGCCAGCGGATGCTCATCCATGCTGGCGCTGGCGGCGTCGGCCATTTTGCGGTCCAGTTCGCGACCTACTTCGGTGCCCGCGTCATCACCACCGGTTCCACCCGCAACGCAAGCTGGCTGCGGGAACTGGGCGCACGCGAAGTGATCGACTACTCGACGACCCGATTCGAGGACGTCGTGAGCGATGTCGATGTCGTCATCGACCTCATTGGCAACACGATCGACGACACCGGCTCGCGATCCCTGTCGGTGCTCAGGCCGGGCGGGCTCATCGTCAATCTTCCAACCGGCAGCTGGCCGGGTCTCGCTGACGATGCGGCGGCAGCC
>JBBQLW010000035.1:0-11590 GCA_038328315.1 Actinomycetales bacterium | reverse complement strand
GCAGCAGTTGTCGCCTTTACTGCACCAGCGGTGTGTCGGCGCTGTCCAGGTCCACGCCTTCAATCTGCGCTTCGCCGGCGAGCAATTTCAGATATTGGCGCAGCGCAGTGACGAAGGGTCAGTTCGACTCCAGCGTCGTTGGCGCTCACGGCGATCCAGGCGGACCCGAGCAGGATTACCTGACAGATCAGATTGAACCAAATCAGCAGGCCGATGATGACCGCGAACGAGGCCAACAGCGGGTTGGTACTTGCCCCGCCCAGCAAGGTGCTCCCGAGCGCTTTGAGCGCCCCAAGCGCCACCGCCGCGATCACTGTGCCTTGGGCGAGTAGTCGCGCCGGTATTTCGATTCCAGACACGACCCGGTAAAAGGCGGCGAGTACAAGGATGTCAATAATCAGCACCAAGAGCAGACCGACAATGCGCGCCGTGAGTCTTGCAGCGGCCGAGTCCTCGCGGAAGCCGAGCAGGTCGAGCGCAGAACTCACGGCGATCGTACTGAGCACGCTGAGGGTCGCAGAAAGCAGGACAGTCGCCCCGAACGCGACCGCGAGGCCGAGGTCCTTGAGTTTGAGCAACACCGGGTTGGTCGCTTGGCCCGGTAGGCCAAACAGCGTTCGAACAGCATCGCGCCCCGAGGCGAGCCAGCCAAGCGCGGTGAACAGCAACCCGACCGCAGCGATCGCCCCGGTCCAATTGAGGATGCTCGCAGACAGCAACACATTGGGGTCGACCGCCCCGCCTTCACCGGTGTCGATCAGGCCTGGCACGTTGGTCTCCAACACCTCGAAGAGTGCCTGAAGCAACGCGGGGTTCGAGCGCACCACGGCTCCGGAGATTGCGAAAGCGACCCAGATGCCGGCGAAGACAGCGAAGATCGCCTGATACGACAAGCCGGCGGAAAGGAGTCCTCCGCGCCGAACGGCATAGTGCGTAAACACCCGAACGGGCTTGAGTCTGTTGACCCACCCGACGATGGCTTCGAACCGCTCGATTAAGCCCACAGCTCCACCATAGCTAGGCGGTCGGGCGGACGTCAGTTGACGAACGAAGCCCCTAGGTCTTCCGTCCTAAGATGGCCTGCTTGACCTCGGAGATCGCCTTCGTGACCTCGATGCCGCGTGGGCAGGCCTCCGAGCAGTTGAACGTCGTGCGACAGCGCCAAACACCCTCTTTGTCGTTCAGGATGTCCAGCCGCACCGCCGCTCCCTCGTCCCGCGAGTCGAAGATGAAGCGGTGAGCATTCACGATCGCAGCTGGCCCGAAGTACTGGCCGTCAGTCCAGAACACCGGGCAGGCCGAGGTGCACGCAGCGCACAGGATGCACTTGGTCGTGTCATCGAAGCGCGCGCGCTCGACCGGGGACTGGATGCGCTCCTTGCCGCCAGCAATCGGGCTTGCCATCAGGAAGGGGTTTATCGAGCGGTACGACTCGAAGAACGGCTCCATATCGACAATGAGGTCCTTCTCGAGCGGAAGTCCCTTGATCGCCTCAACGTAGATCGGCTTCGACAGGTCGAGGTCCTTCATGAGGGTCTTGCAGGCCAGCCGGTTGCGACCGTTGATCCGCATCGCATCCGAACCACAGACCCCGTGGGCGCACGAGCGACGGAACGTGAGAGTTCCGTCCTGCTCCCACTTGATCTTGTGCAGCGCATCGAGCACGCGGTCAATCGCGTGAACCTCGACATCGAAGTCCTGCCAGCGCGGCTCGTCATCGACATCCGGGTCGAAGCGGCGGATGATCAAGGTTGCCGTGTAGGTCGGCACGGCCTGTGGGGCGGCCGGGCGCTCTGCTGTCGCGGTGCTCACTAGTACTTCCTCTCCATCGGCTGGTAATTGGTGACGACGACCGGTTTCCAGTCGAGTCGAATGTGGTCGCCGGCATCCGCTGAATGCGCGTCGCCGGTCAGGTACGCCATCGTGTGCACCATCAGGTTCTCGTCATCGCGATCTGGGTAGTCCTCGCGCATGTGCGCTCCGCGGCTCTCCTTGCGGTTGCGAGCTGAGTACACGGTCACCTCGGCAAGGTCGAGCAAGAACCCGAGCTCGACGGCCTCGAGGAGGTCGGTGTTGAACCGCTTTCCCTTGTCTTGCACTGCAATGTTCTTGTAGCGCTCGCGAAGGCCCTGGATGACGTGGGTCACCTCGGTCAGACTCTCTTCCGTTCTGAAGACCTGAGCGTTGCGGTCCATCGACTCTTGCAGCTCACGCCGAATCACGGCGACACGCTCGGTGCCGCTGGAAGAGCTGAGCATGGCTAGTAGCTCGCGAATTTCCTTCGCCGGGTCATCCGGCATCGTCCTGAACTCGGCAGTTTTCACGTACTCGACGGCGTAGCGCCCGGCCCGTTTGCCGAAGACGTTAATGTCGAGCAGCGAGTTGGTGCCAAGGCGATTCGAGCCGTGAACGCTCACGCAGGCGCACTCGCCGGCCGCGTAGAGTCCAGGCACGACCGTGTTGTTATCGCTGAGCACTTCGGCCTTGACGTTGGTCGGGATACCGCCCATGGCGTAGTGCGCTGTCGGCAACACCGGCACCGGCTCGGTGTACGGCTCAACCCCGAGATAGGTGCGCGCGAACTCGGTGATGTCTGGCAGTTTCGCGTCGATCACGGCTGGCTCGAGGTGGGTGATGTCGAGGTAGACGTAGTCCTTGTTCGGGCCGCCGCCTCGACCCTCACGAATCTCGGTCGCCATGCACCGCGAGACGATGTCGCGAGGCGCCAAGTCCTTGATCGTTGGGGCATACCGCTCCATGAACCGCTCACCATCGGCGTTTCGCAAGATGGCGCCCTCGCCGCGAGCGGCTTCGGAGAGCAGGATGCCGAGCCCCGCAAGTCCGGTCGGGTGGAACTGGTAGAACTCCATGTCCTCGAGCGGAAGGCCCTTGCGCCAAATGATTCCAACACCGTCGCCGGTAAGGGTGTGCGCGTTCGAGGTGGTCTTGTAGATCTTGCCGAAACCGCCGGTCGCAAAGATGATCGCCTTGCCTTGGAAGACGTGGAGTTCACCGGTCGCGAGCTCGTAGGCGACAACACCGACCGGCATGCGTTCGTCATCCATAATCAGGTCGAGCACGTAGAACTCGTTGAAGAAGTTGATGCCGTGCTTGACGCAGTTCTGGTAGAGCGTCTGCAGAATCATGTGACCGGTGCGGTCTGCCGCGTAACACGCCCGACGCACCGGAGTCTTGCCGTGGTCGGCCGTGTGGCCGCCGAACCGACGCTGGTCGATCTTGCCGTCGGGGGTGCGGTTGAACGGCAGACCCATGTTCTCGAGGTCGATGATCGCGTCGATCGCTTCCTTCGCAAGGATCTCGGCGGCATCCTGATCAACCAGGTAATCGCCACCCTTGACCGTGTCGAAGGTGTGCCACTCCCAGTTGTCCTCTTCGACGTTCGCGAGTGCGGCTGCCATCCCACCCTGAGCGGCTCCGGTGTGGGATCGCGTCGGGTAGAGCTTTGAGATCACCGCGGTATTGGCGTTCGGCCCAGCCTCGATTGCGGCACGCATGCCGGCGCCTCCAGCGCCAACGATGACGATGTCGAAGCGGTGGTAGCGAACGCCGTCAACGACGGTGCTCTCTTCGCTCACTGGTGCAGTCGTTGCGGTCGAGTCGCTCACTGGCGCCGCCATCACGGCACCGGGCAGAAGCTCGGCAGCAGGTCAGCTGGCGCTCCGGCGGGGCACGGGTCAAAGGTATAAATCACGAGGGTTCCCAAAATTAATAGAACTGCAGTGGAAGCGGCGATGCCACCGAGCAGGATGCGCCTGATCGTCGGGTTTGGGGCGTAGTCATTGGTCAGGGTGCGCATGCCGTTCGCGCCGTGGATCAGCGCTAGCCACAACAGCAGCGTGTCCCAGACCACCCAGAACGGATCGGTGAGCTTGCCAGCAACGAAGGCGAAATCAATCGCCTTGACTCCCTCACCAATCATGAGGTTGACGAACAGGTGGCCGAAGATGAGCACGACGAGTGCGACCCCCGAGGCGCGCATGTAGATCCAGCCCCACTTTTCCCAATTCACTCCGCGGCTTCGCGGTGCTAGCCGAGGGCTTCGTGGTGCTGCGACGGTGTCGGCGCTCATTCTCCGCCTCCAAAGACGTTCATCAGGTGCCGGGGCGTGAAGCCTGCGAGCAATGCCAGCCACACCCCGACGACAACCCAGAACAACAGCCGCTGGTGCTTAGCACCGAAACTCCAGAAATCGATGAGGATGATCCGCAGGCCGTTCAGCGCGTGGAAGCCGATGGCCGCAACAAGACCAATCTCGGCGACGCCCATCAGCGGCGTTTGGTAGCTCTTGATGACAATGTTGTATGCCTCAGGACTGACCCGGACGAGGGCGGTGTCAAGAATGTGCACGAGCAAGAAGAAGTAAATCGAAACACCGGTGATGCGGTGCAGCACCCACGACCACATTCCTTCACGGCCACGGTAGAGCGTTCCCGCCGGCCGCTTCGGCATCGAAATCATGGGCGTCGAGATAGCCGTACTCGCCAGAGTACTGGTCGAGTTGTCTGGCATGAGCAACCCTCCTCGGGGCAGGATATGGCCGCAGTACAGCGGCGAAGCAGTGTCCGAAACGGGACTATTTCAGTCTATTCCGCGCTGCAGAGCGTCAACGCCACCGTAGAGCGGCGCAGCTTCACTTCTGCCTACTTTTGGCAAGAAAAAGGCTTCTTTAGGGCCTTGGGGCAAGTGCCGGTACCCGGCTGGCGATTGCGCACTCGTAGTAAGCAAAGAGTTCGCCACAGATCGCATCCCACGACTTCGCCAGCACGCTGCGACGACCTGCCTCGCCCATCCGCGAGCGCAAACCTCCGTCGAGCACGAGATTCTCGACGTACGCCCGTAATTGCGAATCGTCGTCTGGATCGAAGAGGTACCCGGTCGTTCCGTGATCCACCAGATCGATCGGACCGCCGGCGCGCGGTGCCACCACGGGGATTCCCGTCGAGTGTGCTTCCTGCACGGTCTGCCCGAATGTTTCCTCGGTACCGGTGTGCACGAACATGTCGAAAGCGGCGTATGCGTTGGCGAGGTCTGCTCCGGTGAGCTTGCCGAGGAAGTGCACGGGCATCCCGCTGAGTTGGCGCCTGACGGCAAGATCCGACGGCCCGTCGCCGACGATCGCGATCTGAACTCCCTCGAGACCGCGAAGGGCAGCGAAGCGCTCAACCTGCTTCTCGGGAGCGAGTCGTCCGACATAGCCGATGATGGCCTCGCCGTTCGGCGCGAGGCGGTCTCGCAGCCGCGCAACATCGTCGGTGCCACGGTTGCGTGGGTGGTAGGTATTCAGATCAACGCCGCGCCCCCACCGCTCGAGCCGCTGCACACCGGCGGCTTCGAGATCGCGCATCGACGACGTTGACGGCACGAGCGTGAGTTCTGCGCCCTCGTGTACCCAGCGCACCAGGCGCCAAGCGAAGCGAGTTGCAGCGCCGAGGTGGTTGCGCCTGGCGTATCCGGCAACATCCGTCTGGAAAATAGCGACCGAAGGGATGCCAAGCCGATTGCCAGCAGCGATGGCCTGCGCACCGAGCAGAAAGGGGGATGCCGCGTGAATGACGTCTGGCTGAAACTCGGCCAGCAGCGCCTGTACCGCCGGGTTCGGCAGACCGACGGGGAACTGACGGTACGCGAATGCTGGCATCTCGTGAACTCGAAAGCCCGCGTATTCGCGTGGCGCCCCAGCCGCTGGCACAATGACGATCGCCTCATGCCCGTGTTGTTGAAGGGAGTCGAGCACCTTCTTGACGCTGTTGGTGACTCCGTTGATGGTCGGAAGAAAGCTTTCACTAATCACTGCAACGCGCATTGTGCCCACTCCATCTACCCGGTAGACGTGCTACTGGGAGTGTCGAGCACTCCCGGTAACTACACGGTTGCAATTCGATGTGGCGGGAGTGGGGCGATCACGTTGCTGGAAGGTGAATGTCGTCTTAAGTCTATGTTTGAGGCATGACTGCGTCTTTGGAGCACTTCTACAGTGTGATCCCAGCCGGGGGGATTGGCTCTCGGCTCTGGCCGCTTTCTCGGGCGGATGCCCCGAAGTTTTTGCACGACTTGGCTGGCACGGGGCAAACGCTGCTTCGCGACACGTGGGATCGCCTTGTGCCGCTCTCGGGTGCACAGAGAATCATGGTGGTCACTGGCCGAGCGCACCGGGCGGCAGTCGAGAAGCAGTTGCCAGAGTTGGCAGACCCGAACCTAGTGCTCGAGAGCGAACCGAAGGACTCGTCTGCTGCGATCGGTCTTGCGGCGGCGATTCTGCGCCAGCGCGAGCCCGACGTCATCGTCGGCTCGTTTGCTGCCGATCATGTGATTCGGGATGCTCGTAGCTTCCGTCGTGCGGTCGGTGAGGGTGTCGCCGCTGCCGAGGCTGGGTACATCGCCACGATCGGGATTACCCCAACGGAACCGGCGGTCGGCTTCGGCTACATCGAATGCGGGCAAGCAATGACCATCGCGGACGCTCCCCATGCGGTTGCTGTGGCAGCCTTCGTTGAGAAGCCGAACTTGGCGACGGCAGAGCAGTATCTCGCCGATGGCCAGCACCTCTGGAACGCGGGAATGTTCATTGCGCGAGCAGATGTCTTGCTTGAGGAGCTGGGCCGTTCGCAGCCAGAGCTGCTCGCCGGAATCACCGAGTTGGCGCACGCTTGGGACACCCCTCGCCGCGGAGCGGTTGTGGATCGCGTGTGGCCACGCCTCCCCAAGATCGCCATCGACTACTCGGTTGCCGAGCCTGCGGCGGCGGCTGGTCGGCTCGCCGTTATCCCGGGTGATTTTGGTTGGGATGACGTTGGCGACTTTGCCTCAATCGCCAAGTTGCATTCCGGCGGTCGCAAGAGTGATCTCGCGATTCTCGGTGAAAACGCACGGGTACTAGCTGATGCTTCTACTGGCGTCGTTGTCTCACAAAGCGGCAGGCTGATTTCACTCATCGGGGTCACCGACATCGTGATAGTCGACACGCCTGATGCCCTGCTTGTGACGACGACCGCCAACGCTCAGCGCGTCAAGAGTGTCGTAGACGCCCTCAAAATCTCGGGTCGCGACGACGTTCTTTGACGATTGCGGCCCTGTGTTGACGTCGTCTCGAACATTTCCCGAATATTTCGGCGCAGTCGCGAGTTTGTAACCTTTCGGCGACGGCTTGCCCATCCTCGTCCTGTGATTGGCATCGTTGGGTAACGTTATGGCACTGAGTCCCGGCAAATCCCGCTGGGCAGCACACTGGAGGACACCTTGAGAATCACCTCTCGCACCCGCGTACTTGGCGGCCTTGCGCTAATCGGAACGAGCGCACTCGTGCTCGCCGGCTGCGCCGCAGCACCCGTAGAACCCACGGAAACGGCAGCAGCAGTCGACTTCCTGCCCTGCATGGTTTCTGACGCCGGGGGCTTCGACGACAAGTCATTCAACCAGGCCGCCTTCGAGGGCCTCGAAGAAGCCGCCGGGGAACTCGGGGTCGAGTTCACCGCGGTCGAGTCTGCCGATGAAAACGCCTACGAGCCCAACGTGCAGAACCTCGTTGACGAGGGCTGCGACCTGATCGTGACGGTTGGATTCCTCCTCGCCGAGGCAACCACCAACGCGGCAGCCGCAAACCCCGACATCAACTTCGCGATCATCGACGAGTTCATCGATGCACCGAACGTCAAGCCGATTCAGTTCAACACGGTCGAGGCAGCGTTCCTCGCGGGCTACGTCGCCGCAAGCTACTCGGAGACCGGCGTTGTCGGCACCTTCGGTGGCATCCCGATCCCGCCAGTCACCATCTTCATGGACGGATTCGTCGAGGGTGTCAACTACCACAACGAGGTCAAGGGCACCGCAGTTCAGGCACTCGGTTGGGACGTCGCGGGCCAAACCGGCGCGTTCACCGGTGGCTTCGCTCCCGGGACTGAGGCGCTGACGACTGCTCAGGGCCTCATCGACCAGAACGCCGACGTCATCCTGCCCGTCGGTGGCCCGATCTACTTCAGTGCAGCCGAGGCGATCCGTGACTCCGGTCGCTCGATCGCTTTGCTCGGAGTCGACAAGGACATCTTCGTGTCCGACCCCGACATCGCCGACCTGGTGCTCACCTCGGTGCTGAAGAACATTGCGACCGCCGTCAAGGATGTCGTCCTCGGCTCTGCCGGTGACGGGTTCGATGCCTCCCCATATGTCGGCACGCTCGATAACGGCGGAGTAGGCATTGCATCGTTCCACGACTTCGGTGGATTGGTTGACCCTGCGCTCGCCGCAGAAATCGAGGGACTGATCGCCGGCATCATCGACGGTTCGATCACGGTCACTTCGGCGGCATCGCCCGGCCAGTAGTTCCGTACGGTTCAACACCGGGGGAGGCCAGCTGCGCTGGCCTCCCCCGGTCCGTTTCCACCCACCGCGACTGTCGTAGGTCAATTTCCTCGTGATCGAATTGGATACGATGGTCCCAGGAGGACGCCGCGGTCGCTTCGTGTGTGCGCGGACGCCCGATCGGATCGGATTCAACGCCGGACACAAGCCGGCGAAGGAAGGCCAACGAGTATGAAACTCGAGCTTCGCGGCATCACCAAGCGATTTGGCGCACTGGTGGCCAACGACCACATCGATCTCGTGGTCGAACCCACAGAGATCCACTGTCTTCTCGGCGAGAACGGGGCAGGCAAGAGCACGCTCATGAATGTGCTCTACGGGCTGTACCAGCCAGACGAGGGCGAAATCCTTCTGGACGGCGTCGTCCAGAAGTTTGCTGGTCCTGGTGACGCGATGGCTGCCGGAATCGGTATGGTCCATCAGCATTTCATGCTGATCCCGGTCTTTACTGTTGCCGAGAACGTCATGCTCGGCCACGAGGAGACCCGGGCAGGAGGGGTGCTCGACCTCGAAGCCGCACGAAAGCTCGTGCGCGAAATCTCCGCCCGATTCGGTTTCGATATCGATCCAGACGCGAAGATCGAGGATCTTCCGGTCGGAGTGCAGCAGCGCGTCGAGATCATCAAGGCGTTGTCGCGCAACGCGAACGTCCTTGTGTTCGATGAGCCGACCGCTGTATTGACGCCGCAAGAAACTGACGAACTGATGGTCATTATGCGTCAACTTCGAGACGAGGGAACCGCCATCGTCTTCATCACCCACAAACTCCGCGAGGTGCGCGAAGTCGCCGACCGCATCACCGTCATCCGACTGGGCAAGGTCGTTGGTGAGGCTTCACCGACCGCTACAAACGTCGAGTTAGCTTCGCTCATGGTCGGAAGGGCGGTTGAGTTGACGGTCGAGAAAGCGCCGGCCAACCCTGGCGAGCCCGCGCTCGTCGTTGACAGCCTCACGGTGACCGATCACGTGGGGCACGTGCTCGTCGATGCGGTGAGCTTCACACTTCACCGTGGCGAAATCCTTGCGATAGCGGGAGTGCAGGGTAACGGTCAGACCGAGCTCACCGAAGCGATCCTCGGCCTCCAGCCGCGCGTTCTTGGATCGATCCGCCTTGCAGGAAAGGAATTGGTCGGTCTGAGTACGCGGCACGTGCTGGACGCCGGGGTCGGCTTCGTGCCGGAGGACCGTACTGAGGACGGTCTCGTTGGCGCATTCACAATCGCCGAAAATCTCATGCTCGATCGCTCGACAGGTGAGCCGTTCGTGAAATGGGGCACACTGCAGGTTGCGGAACTCGCCAAGTTTGCCACCGACCGAATCGTCGAGTTTGACGTTCGCACGCAGGGCATCACGTCAACGGCCAGCAGCCTTTCGGGTGGGAATCAGCAGAAGCTCGTGCTCGCCAGAGAGTTGAGCCGCGAGCTCAGCCTCTTTGTCGC
This sequence comes from Actinomycetales bacterium, assembly GCA_038328315.1. Taxonomy (GTDB): domain Bacteria; phylum Actinomycetota; class Actinomycetes; order Actinomycetales; family Microbacteriaceae; genus Rhodoglobus. Next base: position 1,775 of record JBBQLW010000035.1, on the reverse strand, counting down.
AGCGCAACCGACCCGGGGTCTCGACGTCGGGTCGATCGAGTTCGTGCACAAGCGCATTGTGGCGACCCGCGATGCTGGTATCCCCGTCATCGTCGTCTCCACGGAGCTCGACGAAGTCGCAGCCCTCGCCGACCGGGTCGCGGTAATGTATCGAGGTCGAATTATTGGCATCGTGCCAGGAGACACCCCGCGCGACGTGCTCGGCCTGATGATGGCCGGAGAGGCCCCAGCGGAGGTTGCAGCATGAGCGAAGCAACGACAGCGGCAACCCTAGACACGGAGCCGAACGTACCCACACCCGAGGTTTCGCCACCGCGCAGTAACCAGATTCTCAAAGAAATCTTTGGCGGGAGCGCCGCAATCTCAGTCCTCGCAGTGTTTCTCGCACTGGTCGTCGGCGGTCTCCTCATCGTCATGACCGACGAGAATGTTGCAGAGGCGGCTGGATACTTCTTCTCGCGCCCCGGCGACACGTTTGCGGCAATGTGGCAAGCGGTCAGCGGCGCGTACGCTGCACTATTCCGCGGCTCGGTCTTCAACTTCGCTCGCGCTGATGATCTCGCTGCGGCGTTTCGGCCGTTAACCGAGACCCTCGCGAACGCAACACCGCTCATCGCAGCAGGCCTTGGCGTCGCGCTCGCGTTCCGAGTCGGATTGTTCAACATTGGTGGGCGCGGTCAAATCCTCATCGCGGCCGCGGCGGCTGGCTACGTCGGGGCGTACGTGCCGCTGCCACCGTTCATCCACCTCATCGTTGCTATCGTCGCCGGACTCATCGGGGGCGCCCTGTGGGGTGGTCTCGTCGGATTGCTCAAGGCGCGCACCGGCGCGCACGAGGTGATCGTGACCATCATGCTCAACTACATCGCGTTTTACCTGGTCTCGTACCTCCTGCGCACGCCGGGTGCGCTGCAGGCACCTGGGCAGAACAACCCCAAGAGCGGGCCGATGCTCGAGTCCGCCATTTTGCCCGACCTCCTCGGCCCTCAGTACAACCTCAACGTTGGCTTTGTGCTGGTGATCGTCGCAACGATCTACGTCTGGTATCTCCTCAATCGCTCGGCTCTTGGGTTCCGGTTCCGCGCCGTCGGTGAGAACCCGCACGCCGCTCAGGTGTCTGGCATTGATGTCAAACGGGTCTACATCCAAGTCATGCTCATTTCGGGAGGACTCGTTGGGCTTGCCGGGGTGTACCAAGTGCTCGGAAACTTCACTGGAGGTTTCGCGGCCGGGCTCGACGCGGGAATCGGCTTCGACGCGATCACGGTCGCGCTGCTTGGTCGATCGAAAGCGTGGGGTGTGTTCTTCGCCGGCATCTTGTTCGGGGCGCTCAAGGCCGGCAGCTACACGATGCAGGCATCGGAGGGCATCCCGGTTGACATCGTGCTCGTGGTGCAATCGTTCATCGTGCTCTTCATCGCGGCACCCCCTCTCGTACGATCAATATTCAGGCTGCCAACACCGGACCCGCTGTTCCAGTGGCGCAGTCCTCGGCTGGAGCGCAAGGCGGAGGTGAGCAAGTGAGTATTGCAACCAAGATCTCGACTCCAAGTGCCGGACGCAGCGCGCCTTTAAACCCGGCAATTGTTGCCGTGCGCAGCTGGAAAGTGCCGAGTGCCTTCGCGATCTTCGCCGTACTCGGGGCGATCCTCTTTATCGGGCTTGCTCGCGGCGCTGACACTACATACCGGCTGAGTAATGACACCGACGCGATCGTGCTGCCCTCCGTCATTCTCTCGGCAAACGCGACGGGGATTGTCACCGTCGTGCTCATG
>JBBQLW010000034.1:0-11762 GCA_038328315.1 Actinomycetales bacterium | reverse complement strand
ACGCATCTTCTTCATCGACCAGCCGTCTATCGAATCGTAGCGGGAGAACTTCTCTACCCAACTCCGGGTCGCGCCGAATACGAGAGCCGAACACAAAGCCACCGTGCTCCACTGCGACAACGATTTCGATCTCATCGCCTTGGTGATAGGGCAGCACACCCGCTGGATCATCCCTTGAGGAACGGGTCATCGAGGAAAGCTTCAGCGACCACGGTTCGTCTCCCTAGTCGCAGAATGTCTCGGCATATTCCCCCCAGCAATCTGGCCGAAGACGGCCTCGTACTCGCCAACGCCAAGCAGGGCCTCGCCGACACTGCGGCTGCCATTTACGGATGTTGTCCGGCGTGAGGCCCTACTTGGTGATCATTGGTGAACGCCCGTTTACTAGTTCCTCGTGCTCATCTCACCGGCAGAAACGTTCTCACGAGCGTTGACGAGATCCTCAAGGGAGACACCACGTGCCTCGGTGCCGTACTTCCACCAGATAACGCCGGCTGCGACCCCAATGAGCCAGAACAGGCCGAGGATTCCGAACGTCACCGCGACACCCCAAGTGGCTGCCGTAACAGCAAGCACCACTTGCCCGACGATTGCCCCGACTCGTCCCACAGCCACGCTGGCGCCGATTCCAGTTGCGCGAAGGTGGGTCGGGAACAACTCGGAGAATGTCGGGTAGGCCGAAACCCAAGCGCACGTGGCAAAGAACGCTGCGACTGTGAACGCGACCAAGACGATGGTCGCCGATCCAGTCCCGGCGGCCACCGCGCATCCGATCATGCTCAACGCTGCCGCAAGATACGAGAACGTGACGGTGGGCTTGCGGCCGATTCGATCGAGCGCAAACGACACGAGCACACCGCCAGCGAGAGCGCCGAAGTTCGCGATCAAGAAGTAGACCGGCAGTACGCCATCGTCAACGGGGACACTGCCGGTGGAGGCAGAGAACACCAAGATACTCATGGCCGTGAAGAGGCCGTAATAGCCAGCAGCTTCGGAGAAGTCCAACGCCATACCGAAGAACAACCGGCCGCGGTAGTTGGCCCACAGTTCGCGGAAGCGTGAGCGACCCGTGCTCGTGTCCACGATGTCGCTATACCCTTCAGGGCTCGACACGCCGGTGATTTCAGTAACTACTGCGTCAGCTTCCTCAAGTCGCCCTTTCGATGCCAACCATCGCGGGGACTCTGGGATGAGCCTTCGGGCGAGCAGCCCATACAAGGCGCTGATGACGGCAAAGAGCAAGGTGTATCGCCAGCTGAGGCCAAACGCCGTGATGATGACGATAGACACGAGGCTCGCTAGAATTCCACCGACCGCCCAGAAGGTCATCACCAGGCCGTTGCTCAGGCCACGGTTACGAGCGGGCGTGAACTCAGCGATCGCCGACGTGATGGCGGAGTATTCGCCGCCGATACCGAGCGCTGTGATGAATCGGAAGATGATGAACCACGTGAAGTCTGGCGCTGCCGCTGTCGCGATGGCAGCGACCGAGTACAGGATCAGGGTCGCGACGAAGAGCTTCTTTCGGCCGATCCGATCGGCCAGATACCCGAATCCAATGGCACCGAGAGCAATGCCTCCGAACCACACGATGTTGATCATCACTGACTGGGTGCTGTCCAGGCCGAACTCCTGCTGGATCCCGGGAATCACGGACCCAATAATTTGCACTTCGAATGCGTCGAGCATCCAGCCGATGCCCAACGCCATCGCGATTCGAGTATGCATGGGCCTCCAGGCCGAGGCATCTAGTCGGTTCACCATAATTTTTCCCCTCTGAGACGGTCGCAGGACTCTCCGCGCTGCCCGATCGTATCGACGGACATGTCGCGCAGCGCAGCAACTCGAGCATCCGTAATGGTTCGGTAAGGACTTTCGTTGCAGTGAGGTCTCCTGCGGGAGTTGAATGAGCTCGATGGGAAGGAGCACGATGACTGGGTCTCGACCCGCGTCTGCCGACGTGATGCAACCGTCTCGCCTCGGCGGAGTGTCGTTAGCGGTCCTCCGGGTTGGCATCGCCGTCCTGTGGATCCAGAACGCGAGCTGGAAAATACCGCCGGATTTCGGCGCTGAGGCCAACAGGGGCTTGTTCTTCTGGGCGAGCCAAGCCGTGGAATTCCCGGTACTCGCCCCATACTCGGCGTTCGTCGAGACCGTCGTGCTCCCGAACATCGCTGTGTTCGGCTGGGGAGTGCTTCTGCTGGAAGCCGCGTTGGGAGCCTTCTTGCTCATCGGTTTGACCACACGATTCTGGGCGATCGTAGGTTTTGCACAAACCATCGCAATCACACTTTCGGTGCTGAATGCACCCCACGAGTGGCACTGGTCGTACTACCTGATGCTCCTTGCCCACGTTGTACTGTTCGGCACGGCGGCAGGCAGAAGTTACGGTCTCGACGGGGTGTTCCGGCGCGTTTGGTACGAATCACCCAAACGCTTTTCCAAGATCCTGTTGAGGGCATCGTGATTGCGCCGAGCATGCACCGCGCGACGCTCGTGCTCGGGATCGCCGCGGTCGTCAGTCTGCTGTTCGCCCTCACCGAGGGGTTGGAACAAACCTTCAACCTCATCCACGTGCGCGGGGCGAGCATCGCCGTTATCGCAGTGCTCGGGATCGTGGCGATCGTCGCTGGCGCTCGGCGCCTCCCTGTGCTCGGTCTCATCGCTGGAATCGGATTCGTGGTGTGCGCACTGCTTCAACTCGTACAGCTCGGTCAGGCGTTCAATCTTCTCGGCGGTGACGGATCAACCATGTCTCTGTTGGGCGGGCTTGGAATAGGTCTGGTCAGCGTGTGGCTCGTCGGCCGAGCATCCGCTCACACCCTGGAAGGAACCCAATAACGTGCAACCCCTTTTGGTCGGCGCTGTCGCGTACACGCCCAATGTCGTGACGATCTGGGAAGGGATCCGCGATTACTTCGCTGGAACCGACTCTGAGATGGACTTCATCTTGTTCTCAAACTATGGGCGACAGGTGGACTGGCTCATCGAGGGAAAGATTGATCTAGCCTGGAATACAAATCTGGCGTGGGTGCGTACTGTCGCCCAAACTGGCGGCGACTGCAAGGCTCTTGCCACTCGGGACACTGACACGGTTTTTCAGACCATGTTCGTTTCGCGGGCCGGCGCTGGAATGACCGACCTCAATAGTCTGCGTGGGCGCCGCCTCGCCCTCGGCTCGAAGGACTCGGCGCAGGCCGCCATTCTTCCCGTGCAGTTTCTTGCTGATGCAGGGATTGGTGACGATGACGTTCAACTGCTCCGCATCAATAGTGATGTCGGCAAGCACGGTGATACCGGACGAAGCGAACTTGATGCGCTTCGGGCGATCCTTGACGAGCGGGCGGATGCCGCAGCAATCGGAATCAATACTTGGGAAGCTATCGAGCGAGACGAACTCATGCCCGGCGCCTTCGAGGTGTTCTGGGAATCGCCGACGTACAGTCATTGCAATTTCACCGCGCTCGCCAGCCTTCCCGACGAACGAGTTCAGCCATGGGTGGATCACCTCCTCGCCATGGATTGGGAGAACCCGGCCCACCGCTCCATCCTCGAAATGGAAGGCCTGCGGCAGTGGGTACTACCACAACTTGACGGGTATCAGTCGCTCTTTGACGCGGTCGAGGCGCAGGGGATCACTCCTCGATGGTGACCTACTCGCTGATGCTCGACCTCATCGAGAGAGCCCGGGCTGTGCCCACTGGCGCGCCGTTCACCGTTGAGTGGGGCCTGATGGATTTGGCGGCCGCTCGCGAGACCGTGGACGCATGGTGTGCGCGAACCGGAAATCAACTGATTGAGTTCGGCAACTCGTCGGCGGTGCTGAGGCGAGGTCGGGCATCTGATCCGCTGGCGGAACTGCAACCAGACCAACTCCCCGGTACTCGACTGTGGATGTACACCAACTTTGACTGCAACCTCGCCTGCGATTATTGCTGTGTGCGGTCATCTCCGCAGACCGAGCGGCGAGCGCTCGGGGTGGATCGGGTTCGCCAGCTTGCCGCAGAAGCCGTCGATGCCGGGGTCTCCGAGCTGATCCTCACCGGCGGCGAGCCGTTTCTGTTGCCAGACATCGACGAGGTCGTAGCGGCGTGCACATCACAGTTGCCGACGACTCTTTTGACCAATGGAATGTTGTTCAAGGGCAACCGTCTCGAACGGCTCCGCCGCATGGATCGGGAGCGGCTCACGCTACAGATCAGCCTCGATTCAGCGACCCCCGAGATACACGACGGCCATCGTGGGAAGCGATCGTGGGAGCGAGCCGTGGACGGCATCCGAATCGCTCACGAGGAAGGGTTCCGAGTGAAGGTCGCTGCCACTCTGCCGGCCGAGCAGATGCACGAGTTGGAGCCCTTCCACGACTTTCTCGACACAATCGGGATAGCGCGCAACGATCAAGTCATTCGGGCGCTTGCCCATCGAGGCGTCTCAGAGACTGGCATCGAGTTGACGGTCGAGTCGCTCATCCCCGAGGTCACGATCACGGCTGACGGCGTCTATTGGCATCCCATCGCAGCGGACCACGAAGACCAATTCGTGTCTAGAGAACTCTTTCCGCTCAAGGACAGGATCGACGAGGTTCGCGCCAAGTTCATTGAGCACCGCCAGCGCGCGGATGCCGCGGCGGCATGGTTTCCGTGCGCCTGAGGCCGCCCCAGTGCGCCTGACTAAGACGTGGTCGCGCGTTACCACCCAGTGAAGAGCAGGTGCTGCACAAGCAGCGCGAACCCGAGTTGGCCGATGAGTCCGTAGCGTCGCCAGCGCTCAGGGAGTGCTGCAGTTGCGACGAGCATCCACGGAATAAACGGCAGCCAGATTCGCTCAACCTCCCCTTTGCTCATCTGGGAGAGGTCGGCGAGGACAACGGATAAGACTGCGGCCCCTGCCACGATCACGACGACGCGATGCTCAGCAGTCCAGTCTCGTGCCGTGCGCCCGTTCGCGATGACTGCAGCAATCGCGGCGCCGACGAGTGGCCCGGCACTGATGGCGAGCGCTGCGAAGTTCGCCCAGACCCAGTAGCCGAAGGGGCGACGGGTGGCAATACCGTCCCAGTACCGCTCAACCAAGACTGGATAAGCCTCCCACCACGCAAAGCCCCCCGCCGCGAAACTCAACACCACACCGAGCGCGGCGCCGATCGCCCACAGCAGCGGGCGCCAGTTGCGGGCTGCAACAAGAATAGCGACCGCGAGCACGCCGAGCAGGAGGTAGCCATACGAGAGCATCACACCGTAGCCGAGCACCAGTCCTGCGCCGATCGCCCACGGTGCTGTCGACTTCCACCCTTGCGAAGTCGCAGCACACGCGAGGCAACAGAGTCCCCATGCGGCAACCGCGGTGAACATGCCATCAGCCGAGACAGCCATCCAGATTGCTGACGGCCCAAGCACCACGAACGGTGCGGCGGCGCGCGCCGGCTGTTCGGCGCCGAGTCGCCGTAGCGTGATGAGAACGGCAACGGGTGTGGTTGAGGCGATCAACAGCACGACCGGGCCGGCGGACTGCCAGCTTCCCAGCCCGAGCTGCACGAGCACCCAGAAGAAGAGCACGGCGCCTGGCGGGTGGCCAGCAACGTGAGTTGGCCAGTTGCCGACCGAGTCGAGCGGAATGCGCGAGATGAATTCGGTGAGGAACGCAGGAACGTCCGTGATGGCGCGAGCGGTCGGAAGGTACTCATAGCTGCTTTCGAGGATGGCACCAAGCCCGGATGGTCCGTCGACGAGCGCCAGGCTGGCTGACCAGAGCAGTGCGGCGACAAACGCCGAAATGAGCAAGCGATCCCACGACAGCTGAGCGGCAGCGCCCGTGGCGTACCGAACGGCGAGGAGTGCAATGACGATCGCCGGTACGGTTCCGAGCCCGACGTGCGGCGCCCACAGCGCGTGCAATGGCGGAAAGTGGTTTGCCCACACCTCCCAGCCGGTGACGGCCGGAATGACAATCGCGGCGACGATGATTGTGACAGCGACAGCAAGCCCAATCCACGCAGCGAGATTCAGTCGACGGTCGGATGCCACGGCTCACGCCCCCGGGGATTTGGCTGGGGCTGCGGCTCGGGCTGCGGCTCCGGCTGGCTCGAATGAATTGAGCATGCGGGCGAAGCGCGTGTCAGGCGCGCCCTGGGCAACACTGCGCGCATCGACAATTGTGTCGACGTCGGTGAGCTGGCCGAGTCGTCCGACATTCAGGCCAGCGGACACCAAGCGGTCGAGCTGGATTGCTCCGGTGTCGTCGCGTGACATCGGGACTCCGCGAATCAGTTCGCCACGTGGCTCCTGCATGCCGATTGCCCAGAATCCGCCATCCGTTGCCGGGCCGAACCAAGCATCGATCTCGGCTGGCCACGGCTCGAAGGCCGGGGCGAGGTCAAGGGTCGTCAACTGTGGGGTGTCCATCCCGATGAGAATCGTTGGCCCGTCGATTGTGTCGAACAAGTACGCCAGCCTCTCGTCGAGCGACCCACTCGGCTGGCGGATCACGTCGAAATCGCTCGCACTGGCGGGCGTTCGAAGTCCTTCAAAGAACAACACGACGCGGTTTGCGGCTATCGCCCGGATCGTCGCGACGGTGTCATCGATGCAGGCAGCGGCTAATTCCGCCGCCTGCTCAAGGCTGAGTGGCGGGCTGAGTCGCGTCTTCGTCTGTCCCGCCAGCGGTTCTTTGGCGATCAGCACGAGAGTTGTCATGAGCGCTCCTTGATCGTTCTGCAGCAAGCAACCGAGACATGTCGTTGATCGCTGTTATCGTGCCGCGAACCGTGCCCGTCACCTTGGACCGGCCGACCCGGGGGCGGTACGGGGTCTCGACTTCGGTGATCCGCCATCCCTCGTGATGCGCTCGCAGCAGGGTCTCGAGCGGATAGCCGCTTCGGCGGTCCTGCAGGTCGAGTGCGAGCATCCGTTCGCGGCGTGCTGCGCGCATCGGACCAAGATCGTGCAGCCGGACGCCGATCGCGCGACGGATGAGGTACGCCAGCGCGCGGTTCGCGATGAGCGCGTGCAACGGCCAAGCACCGGCGCTCGTCGCTCGTCGGCGCCCGAGCACGATGTCGCTCGTTCCATCAATTACCCCGCGAACGACACGCGGCAGATCTGCGGGATCCATGGACCCATCCGCGTCGCAGAACGCGACGATCGGCGCGGTCGCCGCCAGAAGCCCAGCGTGCGCCGCCGCCCCAAAACCTCGACGCGGTTCGAAGATGACAGTTGCGCCGTGCGCGCGAGCAACGTCAGCCGAACGGTCGGTCGAGCCGTTGTCCACGACGATGGCTCGGTATCCCTCTGGCAACCGGGAGAGTGTCCACGGCAGCGCAGCTTCCTCGTTGAGACATGGGAACACGACGTCTACCGCGCTCACCGCACGGCCTCTCGCAACGGGGCCGTGGCGAACTCGCGCATTCCTTGCTCGAACGTGACGGCGGGCATCCACCGCAGCTCGGCGCGCAGCCGTTCCGATGATGCCGTGATGTGACGAACGTCGCCCAGACGATACTCGCCAGTGACAACCGGTCGCTCACCGCCGGCGTGCAGACTGACTTGCTCGGCGAGTTCGCCGATTGTGTGGACGTCGCCGCTACCGACGTTGAAGGCGCGAAAGCTGCCATGAGCGGCATCGGCGGTCCAGCCAAGTGCGGCGATATTGGCGGATGCAACGTCGTGAACACTCACGAAGTCGCGACGCTGGCGACCATCCTCGAACACCCGTGGCGCCTCGCCCCGCTCGATCGCGCTGCGGAACAGCGAGGCAACGCCGGCGTATGGCGTGTTCTGCGGCATCCCCGGCCCGTAGACGTTATGGTACCTCAGAGCAGCGGCCACGCCTCCGGTCACCCTCGCCCATGAGCTCGCCAAGTTCTCTTGCGCAAGTTTCGAGGCGGCGTACACGTTGCGGGGGTCGAGCGCGAAGTCTTCGGAGATCAGCTCTGGCGTGAGTTGCTCGTTCGCCTCGCTGAGCGGGTCGAATCGGCCGGCGTTGAGGTCCTCCACCCGCCGGGGGGCCGGTCTGACCAATCCGTGGGCAGCCCGGTATGCACCCTCGCCGTAAACCACCATCGAGCTCGCGAGCACTAATCGCTCGACCTTCGAACGGGCCATCGCTGCTAGCAGGGTTGCCGTACCGAGATCATTCGAACTCACGTAGTCGGGAGCGTCGGCAAAGTCCACGCCAAGGCCGACCTTGGCCGCTTGGTGACACACGACATCGATTCCGTGGAGCGCGTCCCGAACTGAACTAGCGTCGCGCACATCCGCGTGCAGAAAGTCGAGCCCCGACCGCACTATAGAAGAGCCACCGTGCACATCGGCACGCAGGGAATCGAGCACGCGTACCTCCCAGCCAGCAGCGAGAGCCTGATCGACTATCGCGCATCCGATGAAACCAGCTCCTCCGGTGATGAGGACCCTCATGACGCTGTTCGTGCCAACACAGCCTCAACCTCGGCGGCGTCGATGTGCTGTCGGGGCGCATAGTCCGCCGGTATGGCGGCGACGATGTCGGCGATAGACCCGACAATACGCGGCTGAGCAGCCTTCAGGCGCTCGAACACGAGCGCAGCGCTCAGGTTCTCTGATGGCGCGGAGTCGTTGTCAGTGACGTACGCGAGCGTGACCGTACCGATGTTGAGCTCGGCAGCGAGCGAAACTTCGGGATACAGCGTCATATTCACCAGATGCCCACCCCCCGCTCTGAACCAGTGCGACTCGGCTCGCGTCGAGAACCTTGGTCCCTGAATTACAACAACCGTCGCACTAGGAAGTGCGTCACTCACGGTCGCAACGGCAATCGATCGCAATTCGGGGCAGAACGGGTCGGCGGATGCGAGGTGCTGCACGCTTCCGCGATCGTAGAACGTGTCAGCCCGCCCATGAGTGCGGTCGAGGTACTGGTCGACGATGACAAGCGAGCCAACCGGGTAGTTGGGATGCACGGCGCCAACTGCGGCGGTCGAGATAATCGCCCGAACACCCACTGATGCCAGCGCCCAAACATTGGCACGGTAGTTGATGAGGTGCGGGGCAACCGAGTGACCCGAGCCGTGCCGGGGAAGAAAAGCCACGGTAGTGCCCTCGAGTTCACCAAAGGTCAGAGCTACCGAGCCGTACGGGGTTGACACGGTTTGCGGGCGCGCATCGCCGAACAGTGAGTAAAGCCCAGAGCCGCCGATCACGGCGACGGAAGCAGCACGGTTAGTCACATTCAAGTGTTGCGAGCCACCGGGAGGTCACGCACGAAAACGATGAGTTGTAACCGGTTTGTAATACCCGATCCGTCGGCGGGGGCTTTTTGCGGCCCGCTAGGGTCGACGCATGGATCAGCATGCAGATACACAGGACGAGCAGCGGGGACCGAGCGCGAGCATCCTCGCGGTCGGGCAGTTCGTGCCTGGGACGGACGTGAACGCGAACCTTGCGTCGATTGCTGAGCTCGCGGCATCCGCCAGTGTTCGCGGAGCGAGTCTTGTGGTGGTGCCAGAGTACTCGTCGTACTTCACCCCGACGATGGGGCAGGACTGGCTGGATGCCGCCGAGCCGCTCGATGGTCGGTTCGTCAACGGGCTCGCCGCGATCGCCCGCCGCCACGGTATTCACCTTGTCGCTGGCATGCTTGAGACGACGGATGACCCTGGCCGGTTGTCGAACACGCTCGTTGCGCTCGACCCGGGTGGCGAGCTCGTTGCGGTTTATCGCAAGCTGCATTTGTACGACGCGTTCGGCCAATGCGAGTCAGATTGGGTGCGTGCGGGGGAGATCGCACCCCCGCAGACGTTCGCATGGGGTGGACTCTCGGTCGGCATGCAGACGTGCTACGACCTGCGCTTTCCGGAGGTCACTCGCACGCTCGTTGATGCCGGTGCGGACCTTGTGCTCGTGCCATCGGAGTGGGTGCGCGGGCCGCTCAAGGAACATCACTGGCGCACCCTCATTACCGCGCGCGCTATCGAGAACACCATCTATGTCGCCGCGGCGGATCACGCTCCGCCGATCGGCGTTGGCAACAGCATGATTGTCGATCCGATGGGGGTGGAGCTCGCGACGATTGGTGAGGTGACTGGGGTTGCTGTCGCAGAGGTGTCAGTCGATCGCGTTCGCGTCGTCCGAGGGATCAACCCCGCACTCAGCCTGCGACGGTTTATTGTCAAGCCCGCCCCACGGCGGCCCTTCGGTGCCGGGCCTGTCTCGTCCTGCTAGAGGACGATTACTAACGCAATCAAGAGCGTCTCGATGAGCCCGCCCGGTGCAGCGGGGATGAAGGATACAAGGAAGCCGTCGCTTGACTGTCCGACGATCGCTTGCGGGGGAAAATACTCCGCGTATTCGCCCGATCGATAGTCGGCGAGCGTCGCCTCGTCGATCGCAAAATTCCACGTCGCACCGCTGCCGGGATTCACGTAATCCAAGAGGTTGATCGCAGTCACCGGGTCGACATCCCCACAACATCCTGTCGCCGCTTGCGCGACAAAGATTGGGTTCGCAAGCTCTCCCTCTAGGGCGGCGGTATTGCCTGAGGTCATCGCATCCACGAAATTTGCTGCCCGAGCGTCCTCTGCTGGTGGGGAAATCGTCGCTGTGGGGGATGCGGTCGGGACAGCTGACGCGGTCACACTCGGGCTCGGTGTGGGGGTTTCCGTCGCCGTCGGCGAGGGAACTGGATCGACGGCTGGGCCGCGCTGAAGCAGAAAAAACGCCACGACGAAGACGATCACAAGCGCCAACACAGCGGCGAGAATCCAGACCAAGCGCGAGCGGCGCGGCGCGGTTGGAGTCTCCGTCATGACCACACCGTAACAGCGCGACTATTCGCCGTCCAGTATCGATGGCACTCTTTTGGGGGGTGCGGGTTTCGTTCTCGCCGCGCGTCCCGAGCCGTAGAGTGAGCACAAATCCGAGGGGGACCGGGTGCCAGAAACCTACCGAGTGATCGTCATTGAAGATGAACTTGACGTGTCCCAGTACACGAAGACGGTGATCGAGCGGCGGACGCAATCTCTCGTTCTCGCTATTTCAGATCCAAGCGATCTCAAGAAAGCCGTTGAAGAGTTCGAGCCCGACGTGATCGTCACGGACATCGAACTGTCAGAGGCTTCCGCGCTCGATGTCATCGCCGTCGCTCGAGGGGTGCGTGCGGGGATCCCGGTCATCGTGATGACCGCCTTTGCTTCCGGGGGTTATGCCGCGTCGGCGCTGAACGCTCAAGCTGACGAGTTTCTCATCAAGCCGGTCGCATCCGCAGATCTTGCTGCCCACGTCGAGCGACTTGCAAGGGCGTACCGCGAAACCCACGCTGCGGTTCCGCGGCGGGAGATCGTGCTCGCAATCGGTGCCAGGCCGGCGGACGTCGCTGTCGGAGTCGGTGGCACGCTCGCCGCGCACCACGCGGCCGGTGACTCGGTGACGATTCTGACGCTGTCGCTCGGCACGGGTGCTCCGGGTGCTCCGGGAGCTACGGAAGCTACGGATGCCACGGATGCCACCGAGGTTTCGGCGAACGCTGCGCGCTCCGCCGCCTTCGTCGGGGCCGAACTGCTGCTCGAGGACGCCCTCGCGGGCACTCCGGAGGAATCACAATTGCTCGACGAGATCATTGGCAAGATCATCGCCCGCATCCGTCCAACCATCGTCTACACTCACTCGCCGAACGATTCGGACCCCGATCACCGGGCTGTCAGCGGCGCCTCGGTGTTCGCGGCCAGTTCGGTGCCGACGATCGCGTGCTACGAGGGCACCGTGCCGTCCGCGGACTTTCGGCCCGACCGGTTC
>JBBQLW010000033.1:0-11831 GCA_038328315.1 Actinomycetales bacterium | reverse complement strand
AACTCGCCACGCCGCGCCCGCTCGATCGCCGCGAGCAGCCGCTCGGCGTTGGCGGGGTTTCGTAGCAGATACGCTGTCTCCGTGATTGCGTCATAATCCTGCTTTGAAAGGATGACCACGTTTCCGTGCCGGGACACGACCTCGACGGCCGTGTGATCTTCGTTGACCTGCTGGATGAGCCCGAAAAGGCTCTTCCGCGCTTCGGTTGCGGTGATAGCCGACACGATTGCCTCCCGTAAGTAGTACTTGATAATGTACCACTTGACGTTGCGCTTGTCGCAGGCCGTTTGCCGACCTTGGTCGCAGATCCTGAGGGACCGAGCGGGTCTATGGCCCGTCGATCCAAGATATCGATTCTTCGCGAGAAGTCGTCGAACGATTCCATCTGCGGTTCTGGGTGCTCTCGAACCCAGAAGTCGCGTTCGCTGGCGCCCAGAACCTAGCTACGCCCTCGGCCCCGCGCCACGACACCTCCCGCTTACTGTACACTTTGTCGAGAAGTTTACCGCTCGTCCAAAAATTCCTCCTGAAAGGCCCTTTTTATGACCGACACCTATCCTGCGGGGGGATTCACGGCCGAGGCCGCCGCATTTCTCACCGGGCTCGCGGCCAACAACACCAAGAACTATTTCGATGAGCACAAGGACGAGTACACCCGCGCCGTTCGCCAGCCTCTGGAAGACTTGGTTGCGACCGCCGAGCAGATCTATGGACCCGGAAAGGTGATGCGCCCAAACAGGGATGTGCGCTTCAGTGCTAACAAGGACCCATATCGCACCGACGCGAGCATGTGGGCCGGAACAGTCGGAGGCGTTTACGCAACCCTGAACCCTGCCCGGCTCGAAGTGGGCGGCGGACTCTATGACCCCTCGCGTGATCAGCTTGAGCGGGCGCGAATCGCCATCTCCGAACGGCCTGACGTCGCCAGCGAGCTGGACTCGATTGCGCAAGACCTCGAGGCGGCTGGCTTTGAGCTAGCAGGGTCACCACTGAAGACAGCGCCCCGCGGCATGAACCCGTCGCATCCTTCGATCCATCTGCTGAGGCTCCAGCACTACGCTGCGCTGCGGAGTCTGCCGATTGACGCGCCGTCAAGCGAAGTGCTGGACACGTGGCGCGCGATTGAGCCGCTTATCGCGTGGGTCGATACGCACGTGGGCCCAGCTCTCACCAAGCGGGGGCACTAGCCCCAATCACGCAGGATTAGCCGTTGCTCTTGACGCGGCGTCCCTCACGCGCCTCTGCGACCGTAAGACCTATCCGTTTGGTGCGCGTTGGCTCAGTTTTTGCGGTTGCAATCCAGCGAAGAATGTTGCGTCTTGCTGACGGCGGGAATGCCTTGAACTCTGCCCATGCTGGGGATGCTCCGGTCAGGGCCTGCTGCAGGTCAGCCGGCACCACGAGTGCATCGACGTCAGCCATTGCCTCCCACGCGCCCGTGTTCTGAGCCGAGAGCACCGACGCCAGCCCAGCGGGTTTCATACGGCCTTGGTCAATAAGGCGCTCCGCGCGATCCTTGTAGGTCTTCGCCCACGGCTGGGTGCGTCGTGGGCTGACGAGTTGCATCGTTCGCTCCCCGTCGACTACTCGGCGAATACCGTCGATCCATCCCGCGGCGACGAGCTCGTCAAGCACTTGATCGGTCGACAGATACTTGTGTGGCACCACCTTCTTGAAGGTGACGAGCCACACGGCCTCGGCCTGCTCATGATTGACGTCCAGCCAAACGCGGAGTTCTTGGGTCGAGGCGACCTCGACCTTGGCAAACCTATTCGTCTCAATCACGCCGCGTCAGCCCTCGCACAACGATGTCGACCGCCGCGTCGAGCACCTCCTCGGCAGGGGGCCCGCCGTGCATGAGGACCGAGTGGGTCACGATTCCACACAGCATCAGCAAAGCCGCCTCGGCCTGAGGGCCCTCCGCGAGCGCAGGAAGCATCCGTCGCATCGGCTGCTCACCTGCGGCAACGAACGCGTCGCGAATGGGTTCAAGCTCAGGGTTGGTCTGTGCCCGTTCAGCAAGGGTAGCGAGGGCGCGATCGAGTCGGTACTCCACCATGGCGCGTGAGAAACTTCCGACTTCTCCGCGAAGATCCCTTTCGGTGTCGCCAGTGGGTTGATGGTGGGGCATCTCTTCGAACCGGGCGAACGCGTCACGAAGAAGATCGATGCGATCGGGCCAATGTGCGTACACCGTCGCTCGCGAGTACCCGGCTTCGGTCGCCACCCTGGCCGGGGTCACCGCTTCCCATCCCTCATCGATGAGGAGTCTCAATGCCACGGCCGGCACATCGTTATGTGTGCGAACCACCCGCGGGTCGCGGCTGTCCAAGGTACGCATAGCGACCCTTTCCCATCTCGAGCGCTGCAAACTGTTGGCCGATCTGTCGAGAAGTCGACACCGCGGCCACTACATCAGTGTAAGGGCGCCGATTGGGGGCCATGGCGAGACAGCCAAGGATCGCTCACGCGCCGGTCCTTCATCGGACGGGGTGAGGCTCGCGGCACCGCCAGAGGTTCGTCGATAGCGGCTGAGGATGTTTCTGGACGCCACATGGCTCTGACCAGCATTTTTGGTGCGCCCGGAGGGATTTGAACCCCCGGACTATTGATCCGTAGTCGAAGGTCGTCTCCCCGGAACTATGCGGAAGTCGCCGAAAACCCGCCAAAACGCTGGTGACTGGGCTCGACCTGGATGGCGTGAGTTGACCTCGATGCCCCCCAAGTGTGGGTGAAATGTGGGCACGCATTTCTCGAGCGACCCTCGATTATCACGTCCACTTGGCCGCCGCCGTGTTCCAATTCCGGTCGAGCGATGATCTGACTACCGGGTCGATGAAGGCGGCGATTTGGTTGAGGCCGTCTGAGAACGATTCAGGGATTGAATCTCTGCGCGCCTGGTTGAGGCGCCATATGGCCCATTTCGGCTGGGCGGTTGGCGGCATCGACTCCAAAGCGGGAAGCAGCGGCTCGAGGACGGCTCGCCGGTGAGTCGCAACGGTCGTGAGTGCTGATAGCAAATCGGTCTCGGACATCGTGTGTCGGGCAGCGATAGCGATCACGTCGGCGAAGTCCCGCCACCTCGTGTTGGCGCTTCCACGCTGGATCATCGTGACCACCTTCTCGGCCACGACCATTACGAGCGGGTAGCCGAGGATCGAGATGGGTGCCGACTGGTCCATACCGAGCACTCGCGGCACGTCGATTCTTTGGGGTGCTGGCCAGATCGGGTCACCGAAGCTGATGTCGAGGCCGATCACGTTCTCTGATCGCCCGATAAGTCCGATCAGCTTCACCCTGATCCCTTGATACTCATCGCCCTCGCGGATGATCTCGGCCCGAATTGAGTCAAAATTGAATTCGATACCGTCGTCCAGCACGATTGCGGCGATTTCACGCACGCGCCCAGCGACATCCTCAGCATCGTTTGCGATTCGTGTTGCCTCTAGGTCGATGTCCTTCGTCGGCCGGCGAAGAGCGAAGGCGGCGAGAAGTACGCCGCCCTTGAGTACGAAGTCGTCGGCGTAGTCGGATGCTTCAAGGCGTGCGAGCATCCCTTCCAGCGTGTAGAGCCGCGCCAACTCACTGAGGTTCTGACCATTCGCGCGGGCTTGGTTCTGAATGTGTGCGAACCGGGATGCTCCGCTGGTCACAGCAAGACCTCTAGAGAGTTGCGCAGCTGAGGCAACGCCTTCGGAAAGTTCGCCGCCATCTTCAGCAACTCGGCCGGGTGGGATCCGGGCAGACGTAGCCACCGTTTCAACGCCTCGTTGGCGGTGTCTCCGCCGATGAGGTGCCGGAGCCGGAAAGCGTCAATGATAGTGCGTTGCGCCCCGTAAAGCCCGATGAAGATTCCGTCCACAATTTCGACCTGCTCCCTGCCAATACTGAATGTGCCCGGGTCGAAACGGTGCCAGTTGATCCTGGAATACGGTGCACTCAGGGCACGCGAGCCGCGTGGAACGGCAATGTCGATCTGCGACGGGATCGCATCCGTCAAGTCATGTCGATCAAGCGCGCTCTGCAGACAGATAGTTGCTGCCGGTTTGCGAAGAGCAATCGATGCAAGTGTCGCGGCGTCATCGTCGATCTGCCCGGTTCGGGCATAGGTCCCCGGGGCGATGCGCTCGACATCACCCCTGTTGATCGCCTCGTCAACGTCACGCCACGAGAGGTTCGCGGTGGAAAAATCCGCGTCACGAAGGATCGCCCTCGACGGCAGTTGGCGACCGGTCATCTCTTCACGCTTTCGTGGCAAATTGTTTACACGCATGGTTTATGTGTAAACATACTCTCACGCCCTGATCCATGCGACAAGCCTGAATACAAGGTACGGGTCGTACGCTCGCCATGCTCCTGAACGAGATCGCTAAGCCGGGCCGTAGACAACCATGTCATCGAAGCGTCTGGCTTCAGCCGACAATGACGCGTCAAGCCGATAGGGAATACTCAACTGCTCACTGACGCTCTTGAGCCGGCTGAACTCGTCGACTAACCCTTCCAGGTCCGCGACGATCCATGCCGACAGCATGCACGCGGACGCAAGCGCGTAGAGCGTTTCGTGCCCGATGTCTTCGTCTGGTTTGAGCTTGAGCGTCACAACTCCGTGCTCGTCAGAATCGAGCGCATCGAGAGTGGCTTGATGCGTTACGTGCACGACCTGCGACAGCACCTTGTATGTGGTCCGCAAGAATCCGTTGTTGTCCAGCTGTTTGATCATCTCGGTGAAGTTCGGTAATCCAAGCCCCTTGAGCACCCGATCCTTGAAGTCCGCAACTTGCTGGGGCGCGGCAGAATCGCTGCTGTACTCTGCGAGCAACTTTACGAACGTGTACTGGTCGGTGGTCCCAGACACCTTCAGCCGATCTATGCCGCCCTTGGTCAGTTAAGCCCACTGTGCCGTCACCGCATGTTCGAGGGCGGAGCGCACCAAAATCTGACCCTCAACTTCGAAGTCGCCCTTACGAAGCCGAAGGTACGCTTGCGCCAGTCGACGCACCCGATGCGTCAGCCCGAATAGCAAGAGAAACTCGTCTTGGCGCTGCGTATCCACCTTGAACTCGTCCCTGCGAGAGGGAACTTGGATGTAACGGAGGATAAACGCTAGCAACGCGTCCGAGGTGGGCAAGCGATCGCGTGCGTTCGGAACTGGCATGCCTTATCATTGCGCCGCCCGCCGACATGCCAAATGACCAGAGGTCAATTGGTCAACTCCGCCGGTTGGACCAAAACCTAGACAAACACTGGGCTGAGGAGAGCCAGACAGGTCGAGTTTCGGCCCAAAATCGGGTCCAGATGTTTTCAAGTGTGGGCAGAATGTGGGT
Organism: Actinomycetales bacterium; assembly: GCA_038328315.1. Lineage (GTDB taxonomy): Bacteria > Actinomycetota > Actinomycetes > Actinomycetales > Microbacteriaceae > Rhodoglobus. Next base: position 6,507 of record JBBQLW010000033.1, on the reverse strand, counting down.
GGAGACAACAACGGGCCCGAACGTATTCCAGAGGAAATGCTGGTCAGAACCGCTATTTTTGGTGCGCCCGGAGGGATTTGAACCCCCGGCCTATTGATCCGTAGTCAAAAGCCGGTTCCGCGGAGTTATGCAGGAGTGTCCGAGATCCCGCCAAAATACTTGTGACTGGGCTCGACATGCATGACGGGAGTTGACCTCGATACTCCCCAAGTGTGGGTGAAATGTGGGCAGGATTTTCTTGAGAGATACTCGTTTTCTGATTCATATATCCATGTCCTGTGACATCACAGTCCTCAGACGTCACAACAAACCAGAAGAGGCCGGCGTGCGCGGATCGCTCGATCTAGGCGTCAGCGTGTTGGTCGGAGCCGCCGCCCTTGGGCTGCGCGGTCCAGGACGGGGCATCGTCGGCGCCGACTGATGCGTCCAACGCTGCGCCAGAACGAGTTGCCTGAACAACCCCGGCCGCGTGATGGGACGGCGCATAGACGGTGTAGAGCCGAAGCGGCTCGTCGCCAATGTTGATGACGTCGTGCCAAGTGCCGGCGGGAACTTGGATAGACCAGCCGTCAGTGACCTCCCGCTCGAAGTCCAACTGGTCCTTCGCTGGGCCCATAACGGCCTTGCCCCGCCCGGACTCGACGCGCAGAAATTGATCGGTGCTCGGGTGCTGCTCGAGCCCGATGGATTCCCTAACCGGGATGGTCATCAACGTGACCTGAAGGTGTCTACCAGTCCAAGCAACGACGCGGTAGTTCTCGTTGTCGCGGGTGGCCGCCTCAATGTCGAAGGCATTCGGGCCGGGGCCGATGTCGTTGAGCGCCATGGTGAATGTTTCCTTTTCTTCTGGAGGACCCTAGGGGCGCCGAGCATCCCTGAGAAGCAAGTACAGCCGATGAGTCGGTGTGCAGATAGGGCCGAACGTCCCGATTCTTTCGGCAAGTGCGGGTGAACTATGTGGGAAGGATGTTGGCGGAGGGAAAGAACAGGGTCGCGTACCTGGGCGATCTACGCGAAATTGCGGGAGTATCGTAGTTTTTGAACGTGATCACCCTCCACTCGGTGTGGAGGGCTTCATCCCAGTGACCGTCGCGGCGAACCCGCAAAGCAGACCTCGGCGGCAACTGCGCGGTCGATAGGACCACGGCGTGTCGAAGATTACGGAGAAGATCACGTCGTTCCTCCGTCGACCGCGGCCGGTAACCCAGGAGCACGCCGTCGAGATTGCGAACTGGGTGAACGAAGGTGGCACCGTCGATCCCGCCGGACCGCCACCGGTCATCGATGACGATGACGGCGAGCGCTAGAAGGAGCTCGACGAGATCATCTCGCTTGTGGACCACAGCGACAGCTCACGCACTGCAAGAATGAGCTATGGCAAATCGCGAGGGCAAGATCTCGTTGGTTGGTTCGATCTCTCTCGGCACTGGAGTGATGATCGGTGCGGGGATTTTTGCACTGGTCGGCCAAGTTGCTGGGTTCGCGGGCGACTGGTTCCCGTTGGCATTCCTGTTGGGCGCGATCGTTGCAGGAGTCAGTGCATATTCCTATACTCGGTACTCCAGTGTGAACCCGTCCGCCGGCGGCATCGCGATGCTGTTGAAGGACGCATACGGACCCGGCGTCATCGCCGGGTCGTTCTCGCTGTTCATGTACGTGTCCATGGTCGTGGCCGAGAGTCTGCTTGCCAGAACCTTCGGCACCTACTTGCTGCGCCCTTTCGGCCTGCAGGGATCCCCAATCCTTGTGCCCATCCTAGGAGTGGCCGCGATCGTCGCCGCGGCCATCGTGAACCTTGCGAGCAACAAGCTCGTTGAACGTTCCGCGACCACGACAGCCGTCATGAAGATCCTCGGCATCGCCGTGCTCGCCATCGCCGGGCTGGTCGCCGCCGCGGCATCCGGCGATGGCTTCCTGTCGAAGTCGTCCGGCGAATCCGTTGACCTCGTCGGGCTTCTCGCCGGCACCACACTGTGTGTGCTCGCTTACAAGGGCTTCACCACTATCACCAATCAGGGCGACGACATCCGCGACCCGAAACGCAACCTCGCCCGGTCCATCGTCATTTCGCTACTGATCTGCACAGTGCTGTACCTACTGATCACTATCTCGGTCGAATCGAGCATCGGCGCGAAGGGCGCCGTCGAGGCCCGCGACTATGCGCTTGCCCAAGCCGCGGAACCCCTCTTCGGGGCGTGGGGCGTCGGAGTCACCGTCGCAATTGCTGTGGTCGCGACGCTTTCGGGTCTGCTTGCCAGCCTGTACTCCGTGTCACGGCTGTACGGGATGCTGCAGGACATGCGACAGGCCCCCTGGCTGCCCGCCAAGGTTCCTCACCAGCCGATGATCATCACCGCCGGACTGGCCATTCTCGCCACTGCCTTCCTCGACCTCAGCCAAATCGCCTCAATGGGAGCATTCCTCTACTTGTCTATGGACATCGCCGTGCAATGGGGAGTCATCCGCCACCTCCGCGCGAAAATCAATGCGAGGTCATGGGTCCCCGTGCTCACAATCCTGCTCGACCTCGCAATCCTGATCCCCTTCACCATCCTCAAGGTTCAAGGCGACCTGCGCACCGTGATCGTCGCTGCCGCGGTCGCCACGGTCATCTTCATTGCGCAGATCGTCGCGGTCCGCGCACGAGCACGCAAGGCATGACCGGAATTTGCCACCAAACAGCAAACGGTTCAGCGGATCACGCGGAACCCAGATGCTTGATGCGCTCGAGGTACTCCTCGGTCGTGAGATCACCCTTGGCGTATCGCTCATCCAGAATCTGACGCGGAGTCGGCGTTCCGCCCGCAACTGACTGAGGGGCACCCACTGGGTTGTTTGCCCGCCCGAGTAAGAGTCGCAGAACGACGATCACCGCGACGACTACCAGAACCAGAATCACAGCCCCAACGACCGAACCCCAACCCATCATGTTGTACCCGTATCCCCACATGGCCGCTTCTCCTCGCTGTTGGAGCGCTCCCAGATCGGAATCTCAATTCCAATGCTCGCTGCCACGCGCGCGCAGACATAGGGTCACAGGTCCCTCGGCCCGGTTCGTCGCTCGACCTCTTGGCTTTCTATGTTTCGCGGCCTCCACACGGCCTCCACACGGCCTCCTCACCGCCGACACCCGGCTTGCTCATCATGTTTGCGGGCTGGAAGAACCAGTTCCATTACAGAAAGCAGGAGAATTCGATGTCCAGGCAACGAAACATCGTTATCGGCGCAGTGGTTGGGGCCTTACTGGCCGGCACCGGCATTGGCGCCGCCGCCGCAAATCTAGGGCATCCGACGAACTACGCGAGCGAAACGAGTCAACTCAGTGGGATGTCTGAGGGCATGAACGGCACCGGTGGGATGCCCGCCGGGATTAGCTCGACCGCTGGAATGATGGGCATGTCGGACATGAAGGTCACCGACGAGTTCAGCTACTTCACAATGATGATTCCCCACCACGAGGAAGCGATCAAGGCTGCCGAGGTGTTGAAAGCCGGAACCGATCGCCCAGAAATGCGCGGATTCGCTCAGAAGATCATCGACACGCAAACTCGGGAAGTTCGCCAGATGCGCTCATGGCTGGCTGCGTGGTATCCGGGCCGCAACACTACGGTGGACTACACACCGATGATGCGCGACCTGAGCGGGCTACAGGGTGACGCGCTTGACCAAGCGTTCCTCGAAGACATGATCCCGCACCACATGGCCGCAGTGATGATGTCACAGCAGCTCCTCATTGCGGGCTTGGCCGATCACGCCGAGGTGGGGCCATTCGCGCAATCCATCCGTGACTCCCAGCGTGCCGAGATCATGATGATGCGCGGCTGGCTCTCCGACTGGTTCGGCGTCTCCGGCATGAGCTCCGGCATGAATCACTGACCGATGCCCGTGGCATACGTCGGCCCTTGGATTAGCCCCGGGGCCGACGTTTCGCGGACATGCTCGAGGCGTAAATTGAGTCCCTCTAAAGATCGGGAGTGAACGTTGTCCGGTGTATCCACCGGCTTAGGCTGGGGTATGCCCACGGTGCTGATCGTCGAAGACGAGCGTGATATTCGTGAGGTACTCCGCCGGTATCTTGAGCGGGCCGGACTCTCGGTACTGACTACGGCGTCGGGCGCCGAAGCCTTACTACTTCTTGCCTCCGCCGATCTCGTGCTTCTTGATCTTGGCCTTCCCGATATCGACGGAACCGACCTTCTTCGAGAAATCCGTCTGCTCGAGAGACTTCCCGTCATTGTGTTGACCGCCCGCAGCGCAACTGAAGATCGCATTCGGGGACTCGAACTTGGTGCAGACGACTATGTGACCAAGCCATTTAGCCCTCACGAAGTTGTTCTTCGTGTGCAAGCTGTCCTGCACCGTCTCAGTGACGTACCTTCCGGTGGTGGTCCCGCAAGCTTTGGGCACAATCGTCTGCGGATCGACGAAACAAGCCACCGCGTCTGGCTGGATGACAAGCCACTCGACCTAACGCCCACCGAGTGGGGACTGCTTTCAGCGATCGCGACCGCACCCGGACGCGTCTATTCGCGTTACGAACTGGTAAACCGAGTGCGCGGTTACGAATACGAGGGTTACGAGCGCACCATCGATTCGCACGTCAAGAACCTTCGACGAAAGCTCGGCGCAACCGGTGCGGACGTTATCGAGACGGTCCTCGGCGTCGGCTACCGGCTTACTCTTCAGCGGGATGAGCTCACGTGAACTTCGCCGGAACGCGCGTGCGCACGCTTGGGTTGGGATCGCTTGGCATGCGCCTCTTCCTTGCGTTTGCGCTGGTTGCTTTGTCCTCCGTTCTCGTGCTGACCGGTGCCGCACTCATCGGGGTTGATCGCGGCGTGCAAGCGGGGCAACAAGCCGACCAGCAACGGGTCGCGGACACGACTGCTGAGGCTGCGGCTGCGGCGTACCAGGCGGCAGGAGGCTGGACAGATGTCGACCTCGCTCGAGCGATGGGCATCAGCGATGCAGCGTCGGCACGCACGGTCATCCTCGACGCTGCTGGCTCGGTCTTGGCGTCCACCAAGACTGGCATGGGGTCTGCGGAGGGCATGGGGATGGGGATGAATTCCGGAGCCATGGTGGTACCCGTCATCGTTGACGGCGCACAGGTCGGTTCGGTGAGAGTCATGTTTGCGGCGATGACCGCGTCGCGTGTGGTTGATGTTGCCTGGTCGTGGATCCTCGTCGCGGCAATTGTGGCCTTGATGGTTGCCTTCGCGGCAAGTTGGGTCGTCACCCGGCTACTCGTTGGCCCCATTCGCACGATGACAGAGGCGGCACGTTTGTTCACAGCAGGCGACCGCCAATCGCGAGTGCGGGGGCGAGCTCCGGGAGAACTCGGGGATCTTGCCGTCGCCTTCAACGGAATGGCAGATGAGGTCGTTCAATCTGACCGAGATCGACGTAACCTGACCGCGGATGTCGCCCACGAGTTGCGCACTCCGCTCGCCGCACTGCAGGCAGGCTTGGAGGAGCTCCGCGACGGGCTGGCCGAACCGACACCGGAGTCCCTCGCCGGGCTGCATGACCAATCCCTCAGACTCGGCCGAGTAGTGGCTGATCTAGCGGAACTCTCCGAGGCAGAAACAGCCGGCCCTTCACTCCGACTCGCCCTCGTTGATCTCGCCCGGGTTGCCGAGGATGAGCTGTCCCTCCACGAACCGCAGCTGCGCGCGGCCGGGTTGCAGACCGCGACGAACATCGCTGGCCCGCTCATGGTGCGAGCCGACTCCGATCGCCTTCACCAAGCGATCGGCAACCTCCTAGCAAACGCCACACGCTACTGCAGTCCAGGCGATACCGTGACTGTCACGTTGACCGCAGAGAACGATCAGGCAGTGCTGGGCATAGCGGACACGGGGCCGGGTATTCCCGCGAGTGACCTACCGCACGTCTTCGAGCGGCTGTGGAGGGGGCGGGCCGCCCAACACATTCCCGGTTCCGGTATCGGCCTTGCCGTCGTGCGAGAAATCACTAGCGGGCACGGCGGCACAGTCGAGGCCACCTCCGCTGAAGGAGAAGGAACAACACTAACCATTCGACTTCCGAGCGCCTGAAGCATTTGGAGCGCAGGATCCTGCCGCTCAGGCCCGGACGGGAAGATCGGGGGCCCTGTCGAAGATGGATCGGGGCCCACTGATCAGAGATCAAGGGGCCACCTCGCGTCGCCAGTGCCGCGCATCCTGTGAATATGGGTGGGCAAGGTGTGGGGGAATGTGGGCACGACACGCCCTGGATTTATGTACTCTAGTCAAAACATGGCTCTGACCAGCACTTTTTGGTGCGCCCGGAGGGATTTGAACCCCCGGCCTATTGATCCGTAGTCAATTGCTCTATCCGCTGAGCTACGGGCGCAAACCCTGAGTTGGGGCGAACCCAACCTGAAAACTATACCGTAGTGCCGCGCGCGTCGAGGGCTGTGAGTTGTCGCTTGAGCGCGACCTGACGGTAGGAGGAGTCGATCAGCTCTGCCAGTTCGGTCCAGTCGGTGTCCGGTGGATCGAT
>JBBQLW010000032.1:0-11951 GCA_038328315.1 Actinomycetales bacterium | reverse complement strand
GGTGAGCCGGAACTTGCCGACCTGCACTTCCGCGCCGTCGCTCAACAGGGCAACATCGATTCGGACGCCGTCAAAATAGGTGCCGTTGAGCGAGCCGAGATCCTTGACCTGAAAGCTCGTGCCGTAGCGAATGAACTCGGCATGACGGCGAGATACCGTCACGTCGTCGAGAAAGATGTCGGCATTCGGATGCCTACCGACCGTCGTGACATCGGCGTCAAGCAGGAAGCGCGCACCGACGTTGGGCCCGCGCCGAACGACGAGGAGCGCAGATCCAGAGGGGAGGGCCGCGATTGCAGCGACCTCGTCAGCGGAGATGTCACTGCCGAGTGCCGCGACCTGAGCCGCGAACTCCTGGCCGTAGTGCGCTGTTGAATCTTCCCCTTGAGGGGCCTTGCCGGCCAACCGAGCCACTTCTTCGGAATCAACCAACGTGCTCCTCCTTAGGCGTCCAGCGTATCGGATGGCGCGGGCTCACCGAGGCGCGGAATTCGTACCAGCCTGACGGTCTCGCGAAAGTAAATGCCGCCGGCCCACCAGTACAGAAACGCGCCCCAGAGCGCGAAAGCCCAACCGACTGGACTCGCAAGCCATGCGGTTTCTGGGATTGCTTGGCCGAGCATGAGAATCGGAAGTGCGTAAAACAAGGCCGCAGTTGCCACCTTGCCGAGATGATGCACTGGGAGCGGACCGTAGCCGAAGCTCGCTCCCAATATGCCGAAGCCGAGCAACACAGCGTCGCGAGCGACGATCACGATGAACAACCACCACGGAATGACATCGCGAATCGCAAGGCCAATCAAGGCGGCAAAGATGAAGAGTCGATCGGCAGCCGGATCGAGTAACTGGCCGAGCCGCGTGATTTGCTGGAACCGACGTGCGATCACCCCGTCGAGAAAGTCGCTGACACTCGAAAACACCAAGATCGCGAGGGCGAGCCCGTCCTCCCCGATGATCACGAACACGAGGAATACCGGAACGAGCGCGAGCCGAATGAAGCTCAGAACGTTGGGTATCGTCCACACTCGGTCGCTGATTTCTGGAGCGGTCGTCACATTCACTGATCTTACCGAGGCTAGGGAAAAGCCACGAGTGGAGAGTTCACTGATTGCGGCATGGAGTGCGCGATTGCTGAGCCCCGCCATCTAGCATCGGAGAATGTCGTGCATCCGCTTCAATACCCCAGCGCAGCTCGCGCAGCTTCGCTCCATGGCACCGGCCATGCTGACGCCAGCTCAAGCCGAGGCTCTTCACCCATCCCCCGAGATCACGCCAGCAAAGATCAACCGACTGCGCCTGCTCGCGGCAGATCGCAACCCGAAGATTCGGGAGAGCGTCGCCAGCAGCCCGCACACGCCGGAGGGCGTCTTCTTCGACCTCGCTCAAGACACCGATGAGGGTGTGCGAGCCTGCGTTGCCCGCAATGAGAGTGCGCCGCGCGGCGCGCTTCGACTGCTTGCAAACGATCCGTCGGAGCGCGTTCGGGGGTTTCTTGCGGTGAACTTCTTTGTGCCGAGCGATGCGATGGCCACACTCGCAGACGACTCGAGCCCGACGGTGCGCGAGCTCGTTCGGTGGAAGAGCGAGCTGGCGACGGTCTAGCGGATGGCTGAGTTGGCGGATGGCTGACCCAGGCAACTCGGTGCGGGTCGACAGCTGGTTGTGGGCCGTTCGGATCTTCAAGACCAGATCGCTCGCGACGGCGGCGAGCCGCGCAGGACACGTTCGAGTCAACGGCGAACGGGCGAAGGCTGCGCACGCGGTCAAGGTGGGCGACGAGGTGCGGGTTCGGGTTTCTGGCTTTGATCGCGTGCTCGTGGTTCGAACGCCGATTGCCAAGCGGGTCTCTGCGGCGGTGGCGGTCGAGAGCTTTCGCGACGACAGTCCACCGCCACCGACACCGTTCGAGGTCGCACTCGCTCCGCGCCGTGATCGCGGTGCCGGGCGCCCAACCAAGCGGGAGCGTCGCGAGATCGACAAGCTCCTCGGACAGCACTCAGACTCCCGCGAGTGACCGCGCGCGTCGAAAAGGGGGCGAGCGCCAACTCCCAGAATCGATGAGTAGATTTGAGCTCATGGGAAAGGTTAGTGATCGCTGGCGATCACACCTCCTCACCACTTTCTCTGGCGACAGCTCCGGCCAGCCCCGCTGGGTGCATCGCATGGAAGAGGGCGACGACTCCGGGTTCTTTGGTCCTGGCTCTGCCGCATGGGCCGTTCACGGCGGCATGCCGACGCTCGTTGCTGGCATCCGGGCACTGCTCATGCAGACCCTGCACCCCGGCGCGATGGCCGGAGTGCACGACTGGTCTCGCTACCGCGAGGATCCGCTCGGCAGGCTGTCTGGCACCATCCAGTGGCTCATCACGGTGACCTTCGCCGACACCGTCAACGCGCGGGACGAGTCGAGTCGAGTCGGACGTTTTCACGACCGCGTTGCCGGAACCTACGTCGATGCCGATGGCAATGAGCGGCCATACTCCGCCGGGGATCAGGAACTCTTGTCGTGGGTGCACGTTGTCTTCACCGACGCGTTTCTCGCCTGCCACGAGCTCTGGGGTGATCGCATCCCAAGTGGCGCTGACGGCTACGTTCGGGAGTGGGCGACCGCTGGCGAACTGGTCGGGGTCACGGCACCGCCGCGGTCTCGCGCAGAACTCATAGGGCAACTTCGCGCATTCGAGCCGTCCCTCAAGAGCGACGAGCGAGTGGCTGAGGCCGTGCGCTTCATCCGCAACCCGCCGCTCGCGAAGGCAATGATGCCCGGCTACCGCGTGCTGTTCGCTGGAGCCGTCGCATCCATCCCCCGGGAGTATCGCAAGCGGCTGGGTCTGCGCCGATCGCCGCTCCCCGTGATCACGGCGACCCGCATCGTGCTCGGCGTCGTCAGTGGGGTACTTGGGCGGTCATCGACATCAGAGGATGCCGCGCGCGCTCGTATTGCCAGGCTCGAAGCCGAGCAACAAACGGCTTGAACGCGTACGCTCTGGTTACGGGCGCCCCGCTCGGTTTCCAACTCATCGAGGAGAGTTACGACATGGCCGACAAATCACCCAAGAAGTCAACGACGAAGACTGCCGCGAGCAAGTCCCTCAAAGAGAAGCGTTCTGACAAGAAGGACAAGGCCGCTTCAAAGCGCCGCGACAGCTAGGTTCTTCGCAGCCAAAGGCCTGTGCAGCGCAGGCCTAGCGCAGGCCTCGCGCACGTCGGCAGCTACGCCGAAGGCTCCTTGAGGGGCGGCTTCTTCGGCGTAGCTCGGCTGGCGGGTTGTCTCGCCGGTTGCTCGGGACTTGCCTCCGCTCCAGCGAGGCCCTCCCCGACAGCCCGGCCTGCTGCGCGACCGGTGATGATCTGCGATATGTCGATACCGACCAGATCTCGCATGATCTGATTCGCCGTCACGAGTTGAGCGGCCACGTTCTGGCCGACCTGAGCGGTACCGCTGCCATCCGATGAAATCACTGTCAGGTTCGCGATCGCCGACAAGGGTTCGGATGCCGCACGCACGATCTCAGGAAGCTGACCGATCACCTGCTGGCGCAACAGGTCATCCGCCCGTTCTTCGAGGGCCTCTGCTTTCGCTCTCGTGGCTTCCGCCTCCGCGTTGCCCCGCACCCGAATCGATGAGGCTTCCGCCTCGCCCTCGGCAGCGAGTGCCTCTGCGGCAGCGATGCGCCTGGCCCGTTCGGCGAGCCCCTCGGCTTCAACCGCTTCTGCAGCGCTCTTGCGTCGGTTGCGCTCGGCGATTCCTTCAGCCTCGATCGCCTCGGCGCTCGCGCGCCGCGCATCGCGGTCCGAGTTTGCCGCGGCCACAGTTGCTGCGGCGGTTGCTTCGGCGTTCTTCTGCACCGCATACGCCTCGGCATCGGCGACGGCCCGAATCTCAGCATCGAGCTCCTGCTTTCGCAAACCGACTCGCTTGCCGGCGTTGATCTCTTCCTGCGCGATGACTTGTTGTTGTGCAATCGCCGCCGCGAGTGGCGTCGCAGCCGCAGCCTCGGCTCGTGCTTTGTCTGTCTCTTTCTGGATCTCGGCGTTGCGAAGATCGAGCGCACGTTGCGCCTCCGCAACGGCCTGATCCGCCGAAATGCGCGCCTCCTCCGAAGCGCGACGCGCAACGGACTCAGCGACTTCAGCCACTTGCTTCACGCGAGCGGCTTCCGCTCGACCGAGGTCACGGATGTAGCCGTTGTCGTCGTCGATCTCCTTGATCTGCAGGGTATCGATCTGCAAACCCTGCACGTCGAGCGAATCCCGAACCGCTTCCAGCACCTGACCCTGAAGCGCGGAGCGATTCGTAATGATCTCGGTGACAGTCAGCTGGCCGACGATCGAGCGCACCGATCCACTGAGCACTTCCTCGGTGGATGACTCGATCTGATCCTGCTGGTTGAGAAACCGCTGGGCAGCCGCGCGAACCATGGATTCTGAACCGCCGACTTTGACGACCGCGACCGCGTTGACCTTGATGGTGATCGCATCCTTGGTTTGGGCTGTCGCTTGCACGTTGAGTTGGCGACTGCGCAGGCTCAGCGTGAAGTAGGCCTCAACGATCGGCTTGACGAAGACGCGGGAGCCGAAGACGACTCGTTGACCGGCGGTTTCCGCGAGTGGGTCGGTGCCGCCTTTCACCCGGCGCTGGCGCGAGGTGACGATGATCGCCTCATCGGGTTTGGCGACTTTGATCGCGCGAAGCAGTATGGCGAGCACGGTGATGACGAGAAGTAGCGCCACGCCAATCAGAATGTAAGTCGACAGTGGCTCGCTCAGGAAGGGCAGGATCATGCCGCCCAGCCTAATCGGGCGCGGTTACCTCGAGCGTGACTTCTTGCGGTGCGAGATCCAAATCACTCCAGCACCGACAGCAAGGATGACCATCGCGATCAGCGCGATGTAAAAGCTCACTGAGAAGTAGCCGTTCGCTGAGAGATTGGGGTTCAGGAATGGGTACGGATACCAGTACGGCTGCCCAAGAACTTCGTTCTGCGTGAACGGGCCACGCACCATCGTGTAGATCACCCAGATGATTGGGTACACCACGATAATCCACAGCTTGTTCCACGGGATTGCGACGCGTCCGGGCGCAAAGAGCCAGTCGAGCAACATTGCCAACGGAATCACGACGTGCAGTACCTCGTTCGACCACGGAAGTGTCGCCCCCTGAGGCAGCTCGATCCCGCGCAGCAGCAGGTTGTAGACGATCCCGGTCACGATCATGTAGCTCGCAACGCTCGCACGCAGAATGCCGAACCAGGCCGGATCGTCGCCCTTGCGGGTGGCAAGCAACGCCGCGCCTATCAAGAAGACAAAGACGGCCGCAACATTGGACTGGATCGTGGAAAAACTGAGGAAGTTCGTAACCGATAGCGCAATGTTTGTGACACCTTGCTGCGGCCAAAAATTGAGGCTTGTGAGTAACTGGCCGACGATTGCCGCTACCCCAGCGGCCGCCGCAGCCAGCCGAGCAATGGCGAAACCGATCCTCATCCAACCGCTCCGTTCGGCCGCCGAGCATCGGCGTCGCTACGATGCTAGCGCGCCAGCAGTAGCAGTGCTTCACGCGCTAGGGGGCGGTATCCAGCCCGCTCACCAGGTCGAGTCACCCCGAATAACGGCGTCGGATCCGCCGTCAATAAAGACAACTTGTCCGCACAGGTGCGCGTTCTCCTCACTTGTGAGCCACGCGATCAGGTATGCGACGCTGCGCGGTTCGAAGATTCCATTGAGCGGCATGGGCACCATTTCCAGAATCGCCTTGCGCGCCTCCTCGGAACCCGTGAAGTTCGCTGTCATCGGCGTCTCAACGACACCGGGGGCAACCGCGTTGAGAGGGATGCCAGCCCCGGCCCAAGCCGGTCCAGCCGCGTTCCGACGGATCCACTTCGAGAGCGCTTGCTTGGTCGTGCCATAGATCTGACTCGACAGCTCCGGGTTGGCCTCCAGTTCCCGCCCGCGATGCAGTGATGCCGGTTCGTCCCCGGCGGTTAGGTCTGACAACAGTTGCTCGTCCGGCGGAAACAGCGATGCCATGGATACCGTAGCGACCGCCCTAGGAGCCGACGATCCAGCGAGCAGCGGACGCAGACCCTCAAGCGTGGCGAGCGCTCCGTAGTAGTTGACTGCCACAGTGGTGGCTGTTGCCGTGGCCAGTCCGGCATTCGCGATGATCGCATCGATCTTGCCGCCACTGAGCTCTGTGACCTTCGAGACAAGGTCCATGCGACCCTCGTGCGTTGAGAGATCAACAACGACATCCGCGTCATGGATGTCGACGCCGATGACGCGATTGCCGCGTTCGATCAGCAACTCCATGGTGGCCCTGCCAATACCGCTCGCTGAGCCAGTGACCACATACGTTCTAGACATCTTGCCTACCCGCCCTTCATTGATGAGTTCAACCGATACGGCCATGTTCTGCCTGCGCGGTCGCCAACAACAGGGACAAAAGTCCCGAGTTTGGTGTTGCAACGGCGTAAACGAAATCGATCTAGCCCAGCTTGCGAGACTTGCACTGCTAAGCCCGTGACCGAGAGGCACCTGTCTCGTCTCCCGGTCCATCGTTCGCCCAAGAAACGTGGATGATTGCTCCACGGGATCGTGCGGCACCGGGATTGCTGTGCTGATTGTTCGGAAAGTCGGTCCGTGTCCGATTCCCGGACAGTTTCATCGCGAAGTCCGATAGGTGGGCGCGGTTATCCGCATTGCCGAAGGCCCAGCGCTGTGATGAGCAACAGCATGCCGAGCTGGCAGCCGCTGCTCCGACTAGCAACACGGTCGCCCCGGGGTGCCAGTCAACGCTGGAAGGCACGGCACCAGCGTTTGCCACGAGTATTGAGAAGGCGACGAACCCACCGATAAGGAGAAGGACCACTACGCCCGCTGTTGCGGCGCCGCCGACGATCAATCGGAGGGGATGCTGAGGCATGGTTCCTCCTCCGGGACGCGGCTCCTGCGCCATCTTCTCCGCAAAAAATCTGTGGAGAGAGGTTATCCACATTTCATTCGAAACTATGTTCGAGCGTGAGAGAATTGATTCATGCCCTCCCCGACCAGCACACTCCGAGCCGCCGCAGCGCTGCTTGAGGCTGCGCTGGTGGATGGTGCACTGTCGTTTGATGGCATGGATGATGCGGCGCTTCTCGAAGCCCAGAGCGACTTGGGGCGGCTCGCGCGCCTCACCGCCAGGCACGGTGCCGCACTGGCGGGCGAGCTCGCTAGGCGTTCCGCACCCGCCCTCGGGCACAGTGGGCTGGCGCAATCGACAGGCCACCGCACACCCGAAGCGCTGATCCAAGCCGTCACCGGTGTTTGCGCCCCCGAGGCCGCACGGCTCGTCGCCATCGGCGCTCTGCCTCCCGAGTCGCCCCTCTCGCGTGGGGTTGCCGCCGACGACATCTCTGTCACCGGCGCGGACGCGATTCGTCGTGGACTGGGATGCCCCGATGCGGGCACATCCGCCGAAACGTTGGATGCCATCGCCACCGACCTGGTCGCACGCTCAGCCGGTATCACCCCGGAGCAACTGTTCCGTGCCGCCGCTGACGCCCGAAACTTGATTGATGCCGAAGGGGTAGCGGCTCGTGAGAAGGAACGGCGAGACGCCCGATATTTGCGGGTCAGACAGCGTGAAGACGGCATGGTCGCCGGCTCGTTCCTCCTCGACCAAGAAGACGGTGCACTGCTGGTCAGTGCCATCGCCACCGCGCTCTCCCCACGACGCGGTGGCCCACGTTTCGTCGACAAACTGGCACAGCAGGCTGCGGATGCGGTGCGGGACGACCCCCGCACCAACGACCAACTTGCGGCCGACACCTTCGCCGCCATCATCCGCCTGGCCGTCAACGCCGACCCGGGCACCCTCTTCGGCACCCGCCGACCGGCCGTGCACGTCCTCGTCACAGCAGACGAACTCACCAGCGGCCTCGGATTCGGCCACCTCGAGCACGCACCAGAGGCAGTCTCCATCGACACCGTCCGCCGCATGGCCTGCGCAGACGGTCTCATCGGCATCCTGTTCTCGGCAGACGGCCAACCCCTCGACGTCGGACGAGCCCAACGATCCTTCACCGAACGACAACGCATCGCCCTCGCAGCCCGAGACGGTGGATGCCGCTTCCCCGGCTGTTCCAGACCACCCAGCTACTGTGAAGCACACCATATTGACCATTGGATGCGCGACGGCGGCGCCACCAACGTCGCCCGCGGAATGCTCCTCTGCAAACACCACCACCTCCTCATTCACAACAACGGGTGGGAAATCATCGACGACAACACCGGCTTCGCGATAGTGCCACCCCACTCGATCGACCCGGCCCAAACACCCCGACCAATGCCAAGCAAAAGCCCAGTCTGGCGACGACTCGTGGATGCAGGAGCCGGGTGATCCGGTGATCCGGGGGCTGTTGGGCGACGCAGGGGCTCGGCGATGCGCGGGCGCGGCGGTGAACGGGGTTGTGGATGCAGGGGCTCGGCGATGAAGGGGCTCGATGAAGCAGGGGCTCGACGATTTGCGTGGTCGGGCTGACAAGATTTGAACTTGCGACCCCTTGACCCCCAGTCAAGTGCGCTACCAAGCTGCGCCACAGCCCGTGACAACTGCCCTAGCTTAGCGCGTTCGGCTCGCGCGTTCGGCTCGCGCGTTCGGCTTGCGATGATCATGGCGACCAGCATCAGCGCGATTGATCAAACCATCAGCCGAGTCTGGCCCGCAGCCCCGGCCAACTGGCGGCGAAACCCGGATGCAAGTCAAGACCGTCCACGCCGGCAACCGCAACCCACGCGAGGGCTTCGCTCTCGGCATCCCCCATCACGGGCGTAAACAGCTTAGACGACTCGACGACGACGGTCGTGTACGACCAGAACCCGAGGTCGACCACGGTTTCGAACAGGACAGTCTGCAGCCCTCGCGGCACACCGGCCTCTTCGTTGGCCTCGCGAAACGCGGCATCCGTCGCTGTCTCGTTCAGCTTTCTCGCGCCACCGGGAATCCCCCACGTGCCACCGTGGTGACTCCAGATCGCGCGATGCTGCAACAACACGAGCCCGTCGCGGTGCCAGACCAGCAAGCCGGCCGCGCCAAAACGCCCCCAGTACTTCTGGCCGTTCGGTCCGGCCACCCAGGCATCCCCCGGGTCCCGCAGGTGCGCCGGCGGCAGTGGCGGGCGATCGGCCACGGCTACCGCTTTCGCTTCTCGCGCACGCGCATGTTCACGTTGATCGGGCTGCCCTCGAAACCGAAGATCTCGCGCAAGCGGCGAGTGATGAATCGCCGATACTGCGGGTCAAGAAAACCGGTGGTGAAGAGCACGAACGTTGGCGGGCGACTCGCGGCCTGAGTTCCGAACAGGATGCGCGGTTGCTTGCCGCCACGAACCGGGTGCGGATGCTCGGCCGTCAATTCGGCAAGCAGCGCGTTGAACTTTCCGGTCGGTACCCGGGTGTCCCACGACGCAAGCGCGAGTTCGAGGGCCGGCACGAGCTTCTCGAGGTGCCTGCCGGTCTTGGCAGAAATGTTCACGCGTGGAGCCCACGCGACATGACTCAGATCCTGCTCGATCTCGCGCTCGAGGTAGAGTCGGCGCTCGTCGTCGAGCAGATCCCACTTGTTGTATGCAAGCACGAGCGCACGGCCAGACTCGAGCACGAGGTCGACGATCTTGAGGTCCTGAACGCTGATCGGCATACTCACGTCGATGACCACAACGGCCACTTCGGCCTTTTCAAGCGCGGCCGAGGTGCGCAGGGTCGCGTAGAAATCGGCGCCTTGTGCGAGGTTGACCCGACGCCGGATGCCAGCGGTGTCGACGAAACGCCAGAACTTGCCGCCGAGTTCGATCTGTTCATCGACCGGGTCGCGAGTGGTACCCGCCATCTCGTTCACGACGACGCGCTCCTCCCCCGCGGTCTTGTTCAACAGACTCGACTTTCCGACATTCGGTCGTCCGAGGATGGCGACACGACGCGGTCCGCCAACCTCCTCTTTGGCGACGGTCGAGATTTCCGGCAGCACTTCGAGCACCTTGTCGAGCAGGTCAGCAACGCCTCGACCGTGCACGGCAGAAACCGGCCACGGCTCCCCGAGTCCCAAGCTCCAGAGCGCAGCCGCGTACGGCTCTTGGTGCGCATCGTCGACCTTATTGGCGACGAGAATGACCGGCTTCTTCGTTGCGCGCAGCATGCGCACGACGTGCTCGTCGGTCGAGGTCGCCCCGACCGTGGCATCCACCACAAACAGCACCGCGTCAGCCAGGTCGATCGCGATTTCGGCCTGCGCCGCTACCGAGGCATTGATGCCCTTGGCATCTGGTTCCCAACCACCGGTGTCGACAACGGTGAACCGCCGGTTGATCCACTCGGCCTTGTAGTTGACCCGGTCGCGGGTGACGCCTGGCGTGTCTTCAACGACCGCCTCACGACGGCCGATGATGCGGTTCACGAGTGCTGACTTGCCGACATTCGGCCGACCGACGATCGCGAGCACCGGCAGGGCGGGAAGGTACAAGACCGCGTCTGGATCATCGACGACACCCTCGAGCAGCCCGAGGTCTTCTTCATCGAGGTTGTAGTCAACGAGCCCGGCGCGGAGGGAACTCGCGCGCTGGGCTGCCTCATCGTCATCAATGGTGCGGATGCGATCGGCCAGCGCGGAGTCGAGCTCCGGAAAGTCGTCGTCGTTGTCGGTCATGACTGCAGTCCTTAGGTTTGCGTGCGCACCAACCGCACGACAGCCGCGACCGTCTGCTCGAGGTCGAGATCGGTGGAGTCGAGAGTGATAACACCCTTCGCGGCGTTCATGAAGTCCACGACGCGCAAGTCTCGTTTGTCGCGGTCACTGAGTTCTCGCGCTGTCTTGGCGGCGGATTCCCCGGAAAGTTCCGCAGAGCGCCGTTCTATTCTAGCCTCTTCGCTCGCGGTCAGCAGGATGCGCACCGAAGCATCCGGGGCAACGACGGTCGTGATGTCGCGGCCTTCAACCACAATTCCTGAAGCGCGCGAGCCTTGGATAATCGCTCGGAACAGTGCGGTGAGGTGCTCCCGCACCTCGGGAACACGCGCAACATTGCTGACGAGAGCGGTGACACTCGGCAGACGGATGTCATCGGTAACGTCCTCAGACCCGACTTCAACGAAGTAGCGGTCTGGCTCGATACCGATCGAGAAGTCGAAACTGGCCAGCGACTCGATGATGTCGGCCGGGCCGTGGGTGTCGATGCCCTCGGCCATGCAGCGCCACGCGAGCCCGCGATAGGCCGCACCGGTGTCGAGGTAGTCGAAGCCGAGTTCGCGAGCCGCCGAGCGCGAGACGCTCGACTTTCCGCTCCCGGCTGGCCCGTCGATCGCGACGACGACAGTCATGCTGTCGCCCCGACAATTTCCCAGCCGCCTGCCGCGAGTTCAGTAGCGAGCACCGACTCGGCTTCCGGGAGCACCGAGATTTCGGCAAGGCCGAACTGGGCACCCGGCGAATGTTCGAGTCGCAGATCCTCCATGTTCACTCCGGTCGCTCCAATCTCACTCAGCAGTCGTGCGAGCTCCCCCGGGGTGTCGTTGACCTTGATCACGAGCTGGCTGAAGTGACCAGCCTGCCCATGCTTTCCAGGGATGCGCGTAACCCCGGCATTGCCACCAGCGATCGTCTGGGCGATCGTTCGCCGCGCACCGGTCGCGGTCGGATTCGCAAGCGCGTCGATCAGCCCGTCCAGGTCGTTTCGGTACTGCTCGAGAATCGCCACGACCGAGGCCGAGTTTGCAGCCAGAATCTGCACCCACAACTCTGGCGCACTCGACGCTATGCGCGTTGTGTCCCGAAGTCCCTGCCCGGCCAGCGCGACGGCCGAGTCGGACGCACCGACAAGTCGGGCGGCCAGCAAGGATGCGACCACTTGCGGCACGTGCGAGACGAGGGCGACGCTCGCGTCGTGTTCTGCGGCATCCATTTCGATGGGAATGGC
>JBBQLW010000031.1:0-12214 GCA_038328315.1 Actinomycetales bacterium | reverse complement strand
GTCTTCTTGGCTACCTCTTTGACCAGCTCGGCGCCGATCTTCTCGTACGGGTCGTCCAGTTCGATTTCCTTGGCGATGGAGACACCGTCGTTCGTGATGGTGGGTGCGCCCCACTTCTTCTCGAGCACGACGTTGCGGCCGCGTGGGCCGAGGGTCACCTTGACTGCGTCGGCGAGGATGTTGAGGCCGCGCTCGAGGCCGCGACGGGCCTCTTCGTTGAAAGCAATGATCTTTGCCATGTGTGTTTCTCGTCCCTCCCGGACGTCATGCAGACGATTTCGTTAGCACTCGTACTCCGAGAGTGCCAAAGGCAAAATTAGCACTCGGCGGGGACGAGTGCAAGATAGCCCAGCGCACTCGGCGGGGACGAGTGCAAGACAGCGCAGCGCACTCGGCGTATCAACGTTGCCGTCTCGGCAACCGAGGCTCTCAGGCGAGCTTCACGGCTTCTGCCTGCGGGCCTTTGGCGCCGGTTCCGATCTCGAACTCGACCTGCTGGCCTTCCTCGAGAACCTTGTATCCGCCCATCTCGATGGCCGAGTAGTGCACGAACACGTCCTGCCCGCCCTCGCCGACGGTAATGAACCCGTAGCCCTTTTCAGCGTTGAACCATTTGACGGTTCCGTTCGCCATGTGTTGCTCCCTGCTGTACCTGTACCTGTACCTGTGCTGTGCCTGTACTGCACCTGTGTCGGGCGCCCGATCGGTCGCCCTGTCCAGATGCTAGCGGAGCGTTTGCGCCCGGTTTGGGGGTCGGAGCCCCTCGGAGGCACAATTAAACACGGGCGTAACACGATCGCTATCGCGCCGTCACGGATGGCTCGCTATCAGCCTGCCGGAGTGGCTTCAGGGGTCGTTCCAGGTTCGACGACCGGCGGCGGTCCGGCGTCGGCTCCCAGCACGATTGTCAGGCTCGCGCCGGGAAACGTTGTGGGGTCGACGAGTCGAATCTCTCCGAGGCCAATCGCACGCACGAGCCCGCGCGCGACGTCTTCGTTCAGGGGATCGCCGTAGTACACGAAGGTCGTTTCGATGTCACTCGTCGAGGCTGGTAGCCGCCCGCCGATATTCCACCCGAGCGCGGCGAGTGCGTCACCGACGGTGGTCTGGAGCCCTGGTGTGGTGGTGCCGTTGAGCACGTCGATCTTGATGCCTCGTGCAGCCTGATCGATCGTGGTCGGGTCTGTCACTGCGGGCACGGTCGGGGTCGGCGTCGGCGTGGGGGTCGGGGTCGGCGGTGTAGCGAACAGCGAAATGCCGAGGTCGACTCCGAGGAAGCGGCTCACGCCGAACAGTCCACCAAAGACCAGAACGCCGATCGCAAGCACGGCCCAGGCGAACCCGATCCAGCCCCGGCCTTTGCGACGGGGTCCGCGGTGGGCTCCGATCCGTTTGAGGTCGTCGGGGAGGCGATCGAAGCGGTCTTCTGCAAACTTGGCCATAGCTCAATCACGTGTTTCTTCGGTGTGCGGAGGGATGCGCTCGCCCTCGAGGATTTCGGTGGTGGATGTTCGGCTCGATCGGGCGGAACTCCGCGCCGCTCGTGACCGTTGCAATTGGCCGACCAGCATTGGGTCGTAGCGCACGGCGGCGGGCGAATCGATCACAACATCCAGGAGTTGATAATACCGGGCAGCAGAGAGCGAGAACTCGCGGCGAATCGCATCCTCTTTGGCTGCGGTGTGTGCCCGCCACTCACGCTCGAACTCGAGTAGGCGGCTGTGACGCGGCGCAATCGTGCTGGCGACTCCGGCCACAGGTCCTCCCACCGTCGGTTCATCCTAAGGTGAGGCTTCGGCACGGATGCTTGCTGCCACGCCTTCAAAGCGATTCTCAGGATGGTCCAAACCCGAGTGCTTAGGATAGCCTAAGCAACCTTCCGCCCCGCCGGTCCTGAAAGATTTGTGGTGCGCCCGACCTAAGGCCAGCATGCATCGCCCGTTGTCTTCACAAGCATCGCTCATCGCCGTCATCGCAGCGAGCGCAGTCTTAGCGTTGTCGGCGTGCAGCGCCCTGCCCGCAGCCCCAGCCTCTGAGCCGACCCTCTCGGCGGACCCCCGAGTGCCGCTGGCCCAGCTGAGTTTTCTGGATGATCCTGCTTCGTGGCAGGGCGAGTCGACAGCCATTCTCCCGGATGCCTCGATCACCGGCGAGCGCCCGACGCAATCCTTGCCAGCGACCGTGACCTCGCGCGACCTCGCCGGTGACGTCACCATCACGGTCACATCGACGGATCGGATCCTGCCGATGGACGTCTCTGGCTCGATCGCCGCAACGGTGTTCGGCCTGGGCTTCGGTGACAGTGTCGTCGGCCGCGACGTCTCCACAACGTTTAACGAGGCGGTCGGCCTGCCGATCGTGACATCGAGCGGCCACACGGTCAACAGCGAGGCGATTCTCGCCCTGCGACCGAGCGTCGTCATCACGGACGGCACGATCGGGCCAATTGACGTTGTGCTGCAACTTCGCGATGCCGGCATTCCGATCGTCTTCGTCGACACCGACCCGAGCATCGACGGGGTCGGACAACTCGCCCGCCAGGTGTCCCAAGCGCTCGGAGCGCCGGCGGCAGGCGAGGCCTTGGCGGTCGAACTGGTTGCGGGAATCGAGGCGAAGGTTGCCGAGATCGGTGGGCTCGCGGCATCCACCACACCGCTTCGAATGTTGTTTCTGTATCTGCGCGGGTCCTCAGGAATCTACTACCTGTTTGGCGAGAACTCGGGTGCGGACGTGCTCATCAGATCGCTCGGCGGCGTTGATGTTGCCGCTGAGATCGGGCTCGAGGAGTTGCGGCCGATGACGGATGAGGCGATGGTTGCGGCCAACCCGGACCTGATTTTGGTGATGAGCGGTGGGCTCGAAAGTGTCGGCGGCGTTGACGGCTTGCTTCAGGACAAGCCGGCGATCGCATTGACCGCGGCCGGTCAAAACCGCCGCTTCGTCGATATGGCGGATGGCGAGGTGCTCAGCTTCGGCCCGCGAACGGCCGACGTGCTCGACGCCCTCGCGCGGGCGGTCTACGCGCCGGGACAGTAGCCGCTACAAACGCCACGGGCGGGTTCGCGCGATCAGCACGATGCCGAAGGCGAGCGCTGCCGTGGGGAATGCGAGTATCAACACCAGCGCCCACGGAAAGCCCCCATCAACTGCGGGTACCGGGGTTGCAGCATTTGCGCTGTCGCCGGTTCCTACGAGCGCGCAGCCGTCAGCGATCGTGATCGATGCGTTGAGCGGGTCAAGATCCTCGCCCTCCTCGTAGGTACCGAATGCCTCAGCACCCGCTTCGGTCAGGACCGCAGGGGCTGTGGTGATCGTCAGTCTGCTGCCAGTGATGGCGCTCGCATCGCTCAAGTCGAGGGTGGCAAACTCAACGCCCGTGTTATCGATTGGTACGCCGTCCTGTGTCGTACCGGTCACGTCGAGCACGAGGATGGCGGTTGCCGCATCGACGAACTTCAGTCGCGGGTTAGCGACGGTGGTGTTGAGGATGCCACCGTGCCCGGTGAAGGTGATCGCTCCGGGGAAGCTGACGAGCCCCGTCGAGTTGGCCGGGTTGTATTCACCGGCCCCATCTGCGAACGCGAAGCTCGGGGTTTCGTAGCTGGCGCCATCCGAGACGGCCCACTCGCCGTTGGCAATCGAGCCGCTCACGTAGCTGCGAAACGACTCCTTGAAGCCCCACTCGATGGTTGCGGCATCCACGATGCAAGTGTCGACGCCGGCGGGGGTCACGGGCGCGGTCGCGGGCACGGTCACGGTCGCGGGCGTGGTCACGGGCGTGGGAGTTGCCGTCGCTGTCGCTGGCGCGATCGCGCCGAAGCTCACGGCGGTTGCAACAAGCAGACCGGTAACGACGGCGAGTCTCACGCCGTCACGCCCGCACGGTACATCGAGATGTGCGGGATCGTCGCCTCGATGTACGGCGTACCGAACGGTACGAAGTCGAACTTGGCATACAGCGGAGCAACGTACTCCTGGGAGTGCAGCAACATCGCCTCTGCGCCAAAATCCTCAATCACACGATGCATGAGCACTTGCGCGAGCCCCTCGCCACGGTGGTCGGCGCGCACGACCACGCGACCGATCACACGGTGGGCGTCGAGGTATTCTGCGGTGCGATTCACGAGCACCCTGAGGTAGGCGGAGGTGCCAGCGGCATCCGTCAGCCAGTAATGGCGTGTTGTCGGTTCCTGGTCTCGATTATCGAGTTCTTCTTCATCGACCTGTTGCTCGACGAAGAAGACGTCGGTGCGCAATTTGACGAACGAGTACAGTTCGCTTGTTGTGAGTTCGCCCCACGATTTCACAACGACGGAAGATTCGAGCACGGAACCGAGTTTAATGCTCCGGAAGACCTCGAACCCTTCCAGCACAGGAGAAATACATGAGCTACAAGGTGAACAAGACCGAAGACGAATGGCGCGCAGAGCTCGGGCCGCGCTACAAGGTGCTACGCCAGGCCGGAACTGAACGTGCCTGGACCGGCGCCCTGCTCGACGAGAAGCGCCCGGGCACCTACGAATGCGCAGCCTGTCACTCGCCACTCTTTCGGAGCGGTGCAAAGTTCGAGTCTGGCTCCGGCTGGCCGAGCTTCTTCGAATCCATTGACCCGGATGCGGTTGAACTGCACACCGACAAGACCCTCGGCATGGTGCGCACCGAAGTGTTGTGCGCCACCTGCGGATCGCACCTCGGACACCTCTTCGATGACGCGTACCAAACCCCGACCGGCGATCGCTACTGCATGAACTCGCTCTCGCTCGAGTTCACAGAAGACCAGTCGCCAGCACAAGACCAGACGCCGGCTTGAGTGCACTCGAGGCGTTCCGCCGCCGCCGCTCCCACCCTCGGGTGACGGCGGATGCCCCGAGCCACGCCGAGCTACTGCCGCTTGTGGAGGCGGCAGCCACGGTCGCCGACCACGGTTCGCTGCGCCCATGGCGACTCATCGAGTTGCGCGGCGATGCGCGGCGCAGGCTTGGCGAGGCCTTCGTCGCCGCGAGCGGTCTGACCGGGCACGACGCCGAATCCCTCGCAGCCAAACCGCTGCGAGCATCGCTACTCATTGCGGTCGTGGTCAAGGAAGTGCCGAGCATCAAGGTGTCGGCGTGGGAGCAGGAGGCCGCGGCATCCGGTGTCGCCCACGCCTTGAGCCTGTTGCTCGACGAGGCTGGCTGGGGGGTCATGTGGCGCACCGGCGGGCACGTGCGCTCGGCCGAAGTACGTGCGATGCACGGGCTCTTCGCGACCGAAAAGCTGCTGGGGTGGCTCTACGTTGGAGGGGTTGAGGAGCGCGATCGGCCCGGGGCGCAGCGGCCGGAGAAGAACGCGAAGTTCATCGCCGACGAGTTCATCACCGAGCTGACGGCGTAGGTCCGGTCGGCGTAGGTCCGGTCGGCGTAGGTCCCGTCGGCGCAGGGCCGGTCGGCGCGGGCTTCGCCGGAACCGAGGCGATACCGATCGCCACGAGGGTGAGCGCAGTTCCTGCCAAGGTGGTCCAGCTGAGCGGCAGTGCTGAGACTGGTACGACAAGATCGAAGACGACGGATGCCGCGAGCTGGCCGGCAATCGCGCCGAGCCCAAGCAACAGCACTCCCGTGTACCGCACCACGATCGCATATCCGGCCACGAAGATGATGCCGATCGGGCCCCCGGTGTAGAGCAGCGGGCTGCCGGTGAGTTGCTCGGGCAATCCACTCACAATCGCGTGCGCGGCAAGCACGACCGCGAGCACGGCCGCGCCGACCGCAAAGTTGTAAAAGGTCGCCGTCAGCGCCGAATCAGAGACCGCCCGTACCTGTCCATTCACGGCCTGCTGCCAGCCGAGGCCGAGGCCAGCGGCAAGCGGCAAGATGAGCGCCCACGGCGGCGTGCCACCCTGCAGCTGCGGCGACACCGCGAACACGACCGCGACGACGGCGAGGGCAGCCCCGATCACCCTGAACACGGTGATGGGTTTCGGCCGCATCGTGCCAAGCCCGCGACGATCGACGAGCAGGCCGCTGAATGTCTGGCCGGTGACCGTCGCCACAGTGAACAACGCAACCCCAAGGATGGCCGCCGTCAGCCCCTGTGAGAGCACGAACAGCGCACCGGCCGCCCCGCCGACCGCGTACCACCACGGAATCTCCCCCGCCCGAATTGCGCGGATGATGCCGGCAACTCCCCTGCGGGTGCTCGGAACCACGAGCGCAATGACCGCCATCACGACGAACCCGAAACCGAAGGAGATGAATGCCGCGAGGTATCCGTCGTCGAGTTCCGCCCCGAGTTCGCCATTGATCCTGGACTGCAACGCGACGAGCGCACCGCACACGACGGCGCCCGCCACGGCCAACGCAACGGTCGAGCGCGAGTGGGTATGGTTGTTCACGACTTCAGTCTCGCCCCCTTAGCTCAGTTGGCCAGAGCACCGCTCTTGTAAAGCGGGGGTCGTCGGTTCGAATCCGACAGGGGGCCCTGCTGCCCGAAGGCGCCGAAACCCGCCGAGTGGTCACTTTGTGTCGCTCGCTCGCGGGCACAGGCAACGCAAAGTGACCACTCACGGAAATGGGGCCGCGGAAATGGGGCCGCGGAAATGGGACCGCGGGAGTGGGGAATGGGGGCTACGGGGTCGGGGTCGGCGTGGGCGTCGGGGTCGGCGTCGAGTTCTCTTCGACGAAGCTGCCACCGGCTGCCTGCACCACGAACGCCTTGAACGACTCGAGGTCGTCGATGGGGCCCTCGTACTTGAGGCCGTTCACGATGACGGTCGGGGTTCCGGTGACTCTCTCGATGTCGGAGTCAGGGATCGGCCCGTTCAGGGCGCGCGCACTCGCGTCTGCGACCCAGGCGCGAAACGGTTGATCGCGCACGCAGGTCGCAACGTCATCTGCCGCTTCGACGCCGGCCTCGACGGATAGAGCGATGAGTTCGTCATCGCTGAGTGCGGAGGTGTTCTCGGTTGGCTGGTTGGCGAAGAGCAGCATGTTAAAGTCAAAAAAGTGGTTTGGCGCATAGTTGGCCACGCAGGCGGCAGCGTTAACCGCGCGGGTCGAGTAGCGGGTACCTTGCGATGCACGGTCAAGTATCGAAATCGGGTGCACCGTCAATGTCGCACCGCCGTTTTCCACGAGGCTCGCGATGTATTCGCCATTGGTCAGTTCAAACGCTCCGCAGGCCGGGCACAGGTAGTCGACCCAAGTTCGGATGTCGATAACGTCGGCATTGGGATCGCGTTCGTTCGCCACCGGCTCGGCACCCGGCTGGAGCGCTTCGGTCGGCTCCGCGACGAACCCCTGTCCGATCTTGATGCCATCGCTCAACATGTTCAGCGGGCCAGGGCCGGGCGGGCGGATCGAGTTCACAATCACAACGGCAACGATCGCGAGGACCGCGAGAGAGCCGAGCACGATGCCACCCTGCAATAGCAGTTTGCTCATGCGGTCTTTCTTCTGCTGCTGCTCACGCATTACTCGCGACTTCTCGCGGGCGGCTTCGCGCTTCTCGTTCTTCGTGAGTCGGCTGTCGCCGCCGGTGCCGTAGCTCAAAGAGTCCTCATTCACATGCTCGGAAAGCGCCTCCCATGGGCAGCGCCTCGGAAAGTGTAGAAGTATTTACTGGGAATCGCCCAACCAAATGCTGGATGCTGCGAGCCGCTCGGTCGCGCTAGGCCCAGCGGGACCCCCATCGGGGGTGCCATACTAATGTTCGTCAGTCTCCCAGGCTGGCTTCCATTCACTACGGATCGTCCGGCACGTACCTGCCGGTGAAGGAGAAATACTGTTATGGCATCTGTCACGTTTGACAAAGCAACCCGCATCTACCCCGGCACGACCACCCCGGCCGTAGACGCAATCGACCTCGAGGTCGCCGACGGCGAGTTCCTCGTGCTGGTCGGCCCGTCCGGTTGTGGCAAGTCCACTACCCTGCGCATGCTCGCCGGTCTCGAAGAGGTCAATGACGGGCGTATTCTGATCGGCGATCGCGACGTCACGGACGTCCCGCCGAAGGACCGCGACATCGCGATGGTGTTCCAGAACTACGCGCTCTACCCGCACATGACCGTCGCCGAGAACATGGGCTTCGCGCTCAAGATCGCCGGTGTCAACAAGGATGAGCGCGCCAACCGTGTACTCGAAGCCGCGAAGCTCCTTGACCTCGAGCCCTACCTCGCTCGCAAGCCGAAGGCCCTCTCCGGTGGTCAGCGTCAACGTGTTGCCATGGGTCGCGCAATCGTTCGCCAGCCGCAGGTGTTCCTCATGGACGAGCCGCTGTCGAACCTCGACGCCAAGCTGCGCGTGCAGACGCGCACCCAGATCGCATCGCTCCAGCGCCGCTTGGGTGTCACCACGGTCTACGTCACCCACGACCAGACCGAGGCACTCACCATGGGTGACCGCATCGCCGTCTTGAAGGATGGCGTGCTGCAGCAGGTGGGAACGCCTCGCGATCTGTACGAATCTCCGCAAAACGTGTTCGTTGCCGGCTTCATCGGCAGCCCAGCGATGAACCTGTTCCACGCCGAGATAGTCGACGGTGGACTCAAGTTCGGCACGGCAGTTGCCAAGGTCGACCGGGCGACGCTCGGCGGGACCTCCGCGAAGACCGTAACCATCGGCATCCGCCCAGAAGACGTACTCGTCTCGACCACCGGTGAAGGCCTGCCGGTTGACGTTGATCTCGTCGAAGAGCTCGGTGCAGACGGCTACCTCTACGGTCACACCGAGGTCAACGGTGCCCGCGTCGATATCGTTGCCCGTGTCGACGGACGCTCGCACCCGAGCGCCGGCGACAAGGTCTTCATCCTGCCAGAGCCAAACCACGTGCACGCCTTCGACACCGAGAGCGGACTCCGCTTGAGCAAGAAGGCTGTCGTCGCCGGCTAAGCACCAAGGCTGATCGAGCCTGTCGAGATCTCCGCGCGAGATTTCGACAGGCTCGACGCACTTAAGGAGAGGACTATGAGCGGCTCACTCAACATCACCGCGGCAACCGTCGATCCTGCGCTTCTCGATCTGCCGTGGGCGCTGCCGCTTGAGCTGTGGCCAGACGAGTCCATCGCGGCGCTTCCGAAGGGCATCTCCCGCCACATCGTGCGCTTCGTGAACCTCAGTGGCTACGTCGTGGCGATCAAGGAGACCTCGGCCGAACTCGCCAAACGCGAGTACGAGATGTTGAGAACACTCCAGCGCCTCGACATCCCGTGCGTCGACCCGCTTGCGGTGATCACCAATCGCACGGCCGCTGACGGCGAGCCGCTCGAGTCGGTGCTCGTTACTCGCCACCTCAAGTTCTCGCTCCCGTATCGCGCGCTGTATTCGCAGAGCCTCCGGCCAGACACGGCAACACGACTTGTCGATGCGCTCGCAGTGCTGCTCGTTCGGCTGCACATCATCGGCTTCTTTTGGGGGGATGTCTCGCTATCCAACACGCTGTTCCGCCGGGATGCCGGTGCGTTCGCCGCCTATCTTGTCGACGCCGAAACCGGTCAGCTCTACGACGGCCTCTCGAACGGGCAACGCGAGAATGACCTCGAGATCGCGCGCATCAACATTGCTGGCGAGCTGCTCGACCTGCAGGCTGGCGGTCGCCTTGAGCAAGACATCGATCCGGTCGAGATCAGCAACGGAATCGTCGCGCAATACCGCACGCTGTGGACTGAATTGACCGCGACCGAGGAGTTCGACCAGTCAGAGCGCTGGCGCATCAACAGTCGAGTCGAACGTCTCAACGACCTCGGCTTCGACATCGAAGAACTCGCGATCAAGACCAACGAGGCTGGCACGCAAGTGCGCATCCAACCCAAGGTCGTGGACGCCGGCCATCACTCTCGACGCCTCTTGCGACTCACCGGGATCGATGCCCAGGAGAATCAGGCACGACGCTTGCTCAACGACCTCGACTCATACCGGGCGACGTTCAACAAGCAAGACGTCGACGAGCAGGTCGTCGCACACGAGTGGGCCGGGCGCGTCTTCGAGCCGGTCATCCGCGCGATCCCCCGCGAGTTGCGCGGCCGGCTTGAGCCCGCCGAGATCTTTCACCAGTTGCTCGACCATCGCTGGTTCATGTCGCAAAACGAAAATCGGGATGTTCCGCTCGCCGAAGCGGTCTCAAGCTATGTTGACACGGTGCTGCGGTACCGCCACGACGAGGCCACGATGATCAACCCACCAACCGGGGTCCTCACGCAGCCCGTGCCGATTTCTGACGACGAAGACGACTGGCGGAGCAAGGTCTAATGCTCGGGCGCGTCGCGGCGTTCTTCGGAAAGCGGCCGTGGGTCGGACTTATCGCGTGGGCGCTCATCGTTGGCGCTGCCGTGGCAACTGCGATCAGCGGAGTCACCGGCGAGACGCTGTTCGATCGTCTGGTCAGCGGGGCGCCGACCGCGACGAGTGAGAGTTCGCGCGCCGACGACATCCTGACTGGCAACGACAACAGCACGAGTACGGAATCGACGACGCTGCTTGTGCACGGAGTCGACCTCGACGAACCCGCCGTCGCGGCGATCGGCCCGGACCTCGTCGATCAGTTGGCGGATGACTCGGTGTCGATCCTCGATCCCCTCGCGGTTCCACTCGGTCCAGACGGCTCCCGGCTTCCGGCGGTAGCACCACTGTTTTCTGAGGATGGGCGTGGCGTGCTCTACGTCGTGCGGGTGTCGAGTTCCGACGGTGAAGAGCTTGATCCGAAAAAGGTGGATGCGGTCGTTGAGACCCTCACGGAAACTCGCGACTCGCTGCGCGTCGAGTTTCCCGACGCAACGGTTGAGGTTGGATCGACGCGCCTCCTCGTTGAATCGATCGTCGCGATCTCCGAGCGGGACCTGCAACGCGGTGAGGCGGTCGCGTTGCCGATCGCGCTCGCGGTGATGCTCGTGGTCTTCGGCGGGTTCCTCGCCGCTGGCGTTCCGTTGATCGGTGCGATCGCGGCGATTATCGGCTCGCTTGGTGCGCTGTTCGGCTTCAGCCACCTGATTGACATCGACACGAGTGTGATCAACGTGATCACCGCCATCGGCTTGGGCCTGTCGATCGACTACGGGCTGCTCATGGTGAGCCGCTTCCGCGAGGAGTACCACGCCACCGCCATGGAGCCAGAACCGGAGGCCATTCCCGCCCTCCGCCTGGCCGCCATCACCCGCACAGCCAATACCGCCGGCCGTACCGTGCTCTTCTCCGGCATCACCTTCGCCATCGCGAGCTTCGGGCTGCTCGTCTTCGAGCCACGGATTGTGCGAGCAATCGGACTCGGTTCGATCACAGTCACCCTGATCGCGATTGCGTCTGCGCTGACCTTGATCCCCGCGCTTCTCGGGCTCGCAGGCGATCGGCTGGTGCGGCCGGGAGCCTTGACGCGCTTACCGTTCATCGGGCGTCGCATCACACACTTCGGTGACATTGCGCCCGAGGAGGGCGTATTCTCGCGCCTCACGCGTCGTGTGCAGCGTCGCCCCGCCCTTGTGACGGTGCTCAGCGCGCTCATCCTGCTCGCGATGGCCAGCCCCGTGCTGTCCCTGTCACTGGCCAACACCGCCTCCGATGCGATACCCGCATCGGTCGAGCAGAAGGTGTTTGTGACGACCCTAAACGACGAGTTTCCGGATGCCGCGAACCCTCGTGTGGCGCTCGTGACCGACACCGAGGCAGACGGGGTGCAGTGGGCATCCGACATCGAATCGACCCCCGGCGTCACTGGCGTGCGCGCGACGGTCGAGCGAGGAGACGGCTGGCGCACGATCGTGCAGGTTGAACCTGCGAACGGCATCGACATCGTGCGTGATATCCGCGCAGATCGGCCAGACTCCACGGCGCTCGTCACCGGCACGGATGCTCGCACTCTCGACTTCTCGCAAGCGCTGCTCGACCGCGCGCCGTGGGTGATTCTGATCGTGGCGATCGGCACCGTCCTGCTGCTGTTCCTGATGACCGGCTCGCTTGTCGTGCCGATCAAGGCCCTGCTCGTGAGCGCACTGTCTCTCGGCGCGTCGTTCGGTGTACTCGTGTGGGGTTTCCAATGGGGCAACTTCGCCGGCATCATGGGGTTCGACGCCTCCGAAGTGCTCGGGGTCGATGTGATCGTGGTATTACTCGTGCTGGTCTTCGGGTTCGGACTCGCGATGGACTACGAGATGTTCATCCTGTCGCGCATCAAAGAATTCGTGGATGCCGGGGTGAGCGGTCGCGAGGCCATCGCGCTCGGTCTGCAGCGCTCCGGACGCATCATCAGT
>JBBQLW010000030.1:0-12971 GCA_038328315.1 Actinomycetales bacterium | reverse complement strand
AAGTCGACCGTGTCGATGTTCATGAGCCGTCGTGCCCGCCTTTGCGATGGTGACCGATGTCACGGGGTGCCTGAGCGGATCGATCCGGGCTTGCCCGCGACCGCCACCGCGCGATCCACTCTTAGATCATATGTTACAACGGCGCACGATGCCGGGTGTCATAACGGTTGCATATACATTCTTGCGCCTAAGCGCACTACGTATGATCTAATGAGCATACGAACATGGTCTCACCCATGGCGCACAGAACGGGACAATGATGTCGCAGTCGATCTGGGTTCACCAGCACCCCGGCACTCACACGCCGCTACGGATCGACGCCCGCGTGCGCCCACCCTCGTCTTCGGCTGGCTCCCTTGCCCGCCCGAAGCTCGCCGCCTCACTGTCGACGCCGCGACGCGTCGGTGCCGTGGCGGCAAACCAGTACTCGGTCGGGACTCCCCGCCTGAGTGGTCAGCCAGGAAGGAACATGTAATGAACAAGCGAAAAGTGGGGGCCATTGTCCTCACAATCAGCGTCGCCGCGGCGCTCGCCGCGTGCGCCCCAGCCGCAGAGTCTGATTCACAGACACTAGTGGTGTGGGATAGCGGAATTCTCGGCAAAACTCTTGAAAACGGCGACGCCGACCTTGAGAACTCGTTCATCCACCAGATGGCAGCGGAGTTCGAAGCGGCCAACCCGGGCGTGACCGTCGAGGTTGTGGTGCAATCGGGTGGAATCGTTGAGAACCAGGCCCAGTTTCAAGCCGCGTCAATCGCTGGCGACGGACCCGACGTCCGCACCCAGTTTGCGGGCGGCCCGACGATCTCATTCGCCGACTTCTATACCGATCTCGAGCCCCTGCTCACCCCCGAGATTATCGACTCGATGGCGGGATTCAACGTCAACCGCGAGGCCTTCAAGAGAGACGGCCGCATTCTCGGTATGCCCTACGGTGCGGGCGGTCTCTTCACCGTCTTCCAGAACCACGCGGTCCTCGAAGAAGCCGGCCTCGATCCAGCGAACCCACCCACCACGTGGGAAGAGATGCTCGCCAACGGACAGCAAGTTGTCGACACCACCGATAAGAACGGATTTTGGGCCGCAAACCTTGAAGGCTTTGTTGGCGCTTGGATGATCGCGGCTCTTGTCGGTGGCGAGCTTGGCGAATCGGTCTTCACGCAGATGTACGCGGGCACCATTCCTGTGGACGACCCCGCCATGGTCAAGGCTTACGAGAAATTCGCTGAGTGGGGCGCGAGCGGACTCGTGAATCCGGACGCGGGCCAGGTCTCAAACGGCGACTCCACCGCGGGCTTCGTGAATAACAGCAGCGCTTACTACCTCGTTGGCAGCTGGGAGAACGGAAACATGCTCGACGCCTTCGGACCAGACGGCGTGAGCTCGTTCTTAATCCCAACACTCGAAGGCGCGCCCTTCCCGGCAATGGCCGCGGGTGGTCCCGAGATCGCAATTTCGGTCACCGAGTATTCCGAGAAGAAAGAGCTTGCGGGAGAGTTCCTTCGCTTCTTGGCCGAGCCAGGCAACCAAGACATCTACGTTGAGCTGAACCAGACGCAGGGGTCTAACCACGTCGACGGCGACCCGTCGAAGATTCAAAGCCCACTGCTGCGTTCGCAGTTCGAACAGCTCGCGTTGGCGACCGACGGCGTCACATTCGCCTTCGACAGCGTCATGCCGCAAGCCACGATCGACCTGTTCTACCGCGTGAACGCCGGAGTCTACCTCGGCAGCATCACACCCGAAGATGCGGTCGCGCAGCTCAAGGCATCATACGAAACTGAGATCGTCAACCAGTGACCTCTGCTTCATTAGCCCCGCGCGTGACCGCCGCTACTGCGGCGCCCACGCGCGGGGCCCCCCTCCCCCGCAAATCCGGAGGCATCCGCCGGCGTGACCGCATCATCGGTCTGCTCGCCGTACTTCCGGCCATGCTTATCGTGGTGGGCTTCATGGCCTTCCCGGTCGCGTTTGCCGTGTTTATTTCGTTTACGAGAACGAACGGTCTGACCTACGACTGGCGCTGGTTCGACAACTACATTGCGCTATTGAACGATCCGATCGTGCATCAGGTCTTTCTCAATAACCTGAAGTTCCTCATCTCGGTGCCGCTCGTGATCTTCACTGCGCTCATCGTCTCGGTACTGCTGTTCGAGCGCGTGCGTGGCTGGAAGTTCTTCCGCATCATCTTTTTCCTACCCAATGTGCTCTCGGTGGCGGTAATCGGCATCATGTTCCGCAACGCGTTCGGGTTTAACGGCGGGGTGAATCAAGCGCTGGCAGTGTTTGGCGTCGAGCCGATCCAGTTCTTCACCAACGGCACGACTGCTATCGCGATCATCATCCTCGCGCTCGTCTGGTCTGGGTTCGGCTACCAGTCGCTGCTGCTGCTCGCAGGTCTCACCTCGATCAATCCAGCGGTATTCGAAGCAGCAGCGATCGACGGTGCCGGCTGGTGGAAGCGGCTGTGGTACATCACGCTTCCGAACATCCGCCGTGTGCTCGGCTTTGTGTTCATCATCAACGTGCTCTACACGTTCTCGTCGTTGTTCGGTTTCGTGTTCGTCATGACGGCTGGCGGCCCGGGCTTCGAGACGACAACGATCGACTACCTCATTTACCTTCGTGCGTTCTCGAGCAGCAACCTTGGTTCGGGTGCTGCACTCGCAGTGATCTTGTTCGTCTTCATTGGCATACTCACCCTCATTCAGACGAGAGTGTTCAAACTCGGGGAGGAGGACTGATCATGGCGGAGGAAGACGTCATCATCAGTAAGCGCATCACATCTGGCCGCACACAGTGGCCCGTGTTCGTCGCCTTGACCGTGGTGGCCGCATCGATCCTGTACCCGCTGTACTTCGTAATCATCACGTCGTTGCGGCCCAACGCCGACTATCTCCAGAATCCCTTCGGACTACCGGGCGTGTTTAGTTTCGAGAACTACATTCGACTCGCCGAAACCTATGGCATCGGGCAGGCGTTTCTGAATAGTCTGTTCGTCGGGACCATCTCCGTGAGTATCGTGTTGGTCTTCGCATCCCTGGCTGGCTTCGCCCTTGCCAAATTGCCGGTGCCGGGGACGAAGTACATTACTGCCACCTTTGTCTCAGTCATGCTAATTCCCGGGCCGGTGCTGATCATCCCGATCTACCTCATGCTCGCGCGCCTTGATCTCGTCGGCACGTACACCGGCCTGATTTTTGTCTACGTGGCAACTGGCCTGCCGTTCGCCACCTTTTTTCTGACGCTTTCCTTTCGCGGGATCCCGGATGAGGTCATCGAGGCCGCGCGTATCGACGGTGCCGGGTTCTTCCGCACTTTTTGGTCGGTCATCATGCCGATGGGCTCAAGCGGGCTTGCGACACTCGCCGTTCTGCAATTTCTGGGCGCCTGGAACGAGCTGATCTTCGCCTTTATCCTCATTCCGGATCAATCGATGCGGCTGCTAACCCCGCAACTCGCGAGCATCGGCACGCGATTCCTCACCGATCAGCCTCTGGTGTCGGCTGGCCTGTTCATCACGGCATCGGTGCCGCTGATCCTGCTCATCTTCGCGTCGAAGTACATCATGCAGGGCCTGCAGGTTGGCGTGAGCCGCTAGGGCGTGCTCGCTACTTTGTCCCGTCGAACCAGCCGTGCGGGTGCTGTGTGGCATCCAGAGCTGCACCGCGCCGGATGGGTGCGGCCCACTCGACACCATTGGCGAGAATGCGCTGGATGCTCGGATGGTGGTAGACCGGATACTCCTGATCGCCGGGCGAAAAGTAAAAGACGCGCCCGAACCCGCGAGTCCACGTCGCCCCTGAGCGGAACACCTCGCCGCCCGTGAACGACGAAATGAAGATCAACTCCTCGGGGGTCGGGATATCGAAGTACTCGCCGTACATCTCCTGCTGCTCGATGACGAGCGGGTCTGGCACACCTTGCGCGATCGGATGCCTCGGATCGACCGTCCAGACGACCTCCCGATCACCGTCGTTGCGCCACCGCATCGCACAGGTCGTGCCCATGAGCTTCTTGAAGATCTTCGAGTAGTGCGCCGAGTGCAACGCAATGATTCCCATGCCGCCATGTACGGCATCGTAGATGCGGTCGACGACGGCATCATCGACCTCGGGGTGCGCTTCGTGTCCCCACCACAGCAGGACGTCGGTCTGCTCGATCACCTCGGCGCCCAAGCCGTGCTCTGGTTCGTCGAGAGTTGCGGTCCTGACCGTCACTCGGTCGCCGAGCAGCGACTCGAGCCCGCTGGCGATGGCCCCGTGCATCCCGGTCGGGTACAGACGTGCCGTCGGCGAATCGGGGTAATTTTCGTGGCGGTTCTCGTTCCACACGGTAACGCGTAGCGGGTTCATGCATCCTCCTGGTGTGTTTCGCGGCCCTCGACCGCCAGTGTGATTTCGCGGCCAACGGCAGCGGAGCGGTAGCAGGCGTCGAGAACGGCAGTTCGGTGCAGGGCGTATTGACCGCGGTGCTCGGTCCAGTTGCCCGATCGCACTGCATCAACGAATGCGGCAATGACTCGCGCGTGGTCTCCGCCGTGCACACGAACGGCAGGCGTGATCGTCAATGGCGTACCAGATCGGTCGCGATAGATGCGCAGGGTGTCTTCGCTCTGGTAGCGAGGAACAAACAACCGGATGCCGCCGTCGGCACCGAGGAGCTCGATCGAGATGTCCTCGTCATCGACGGTGTGGCCCGCCCAGCTGATCTCGAACGCGACGCTCGAGCCATCGTCAAGACGGAACAGTGCGCTGGCAAGATCCTCCACCTCGAAGGCTCCGGTATCACTTGCCAATTGCTCCGCTCGATCCATCGCTCCGTACCCCGCCCGGCCGAGCTCGCCGTGGGTCACTGCGCTGACAGCGACAACCCGTGGCTCGCCAAGCAGGAACAGCAGCGAATCGAGCACGTGCGGACCGAGATCAATGAGCGCCCCGCCGCCAGCCATCGCCGGATTGGTAAACCACGAGTGCAGGCCGGGGATACCGGATCGGCGTTTCCACGATGCGCGCGAGTGGTAGATGCGGCCGATTCCTTCGGTTTCGATGTAGCTGCGCGCGAACTGCACGTCAGCGCGCTGGCGATGGTTGAACGCCACCTCGAGCACTCGATCATGGGCGATGGCAGAATCGACCATCTCGCGCGCTTGAGCCGTGTTGAGCGCGAGCGGCTTTTCACAGAAGACGTGTTTTCCTGCTGCGAGCGCGGCAAGCGCAATCGGGTGGTGAAGCAGGTTCGGCGTGGCAATGCTCACCACGTCAACGTCATCGAGCGCAACGAGATCCTCCCAGTGCTCGAACAGGTTGGTGACCCTGTATTGCTCACCAAGTTCACGCCGGCGATCCGGTTCCTTGCCGGCGAGCGCGATCACCTCGACGCCGGGCAGACCGGAGAAGGCCGCGACATGCACGGATCCAATGCCGAGTCCGATGACGCCAACGCGAAGGGGAGCGAGTTTGTTGGTCTTCACGGCGGACTCAGCGGCGGCGGCTTGAGCAGCCGGGACGGCGGCTTGAGCAGCCGGGACGGTTGCTTGCGGGACCGGGGAGGAAGTCACAATTGGCTCAATCGACATCGTTGCAGAGGGCATCAACCCTTTAGGTATGATGTAAAAAGCCTACACGGGAGGACCCCCGCATGACCGACGCAACGGTGCGCGCGATCTCAACCGAGGGCGGAAAGGTTCGAATCAGCCTCGTGCGCCCTGATGGCAGCGAGAGCGTGATCAGCGATTCGAATGCCGTGATCGTGGAGATCGACCGTCGACCGATCACGCGCTGGCGCGAGCCCGTCATCACCGAAGATGAGACAACGGTTGTCATCGACGGCGCGCTCGACGGTGTCATCGACGGCGCGCTGAACGGTGTTGTCGTCAACGCCACCTGGAGCGCCCGCCGCATTGCTGGTGAACCGGTCTGGGAGTTCGGCCTCGTGCTCCGCAATGACTCGAGTGAGCCAATCACGATCACGCGCATGGACCCGCTCTCGCTCGTCTTGGTGGATCACAGTCTGGCGGATCACAGTCTGGCGGATCACGGCCGGGCGGCAAGCAACGGAGCCGACGGCGCATCCGGTATCTGGCACAGCCACAGCTACAGCTCAGCCTGGGGTGACGAGTTTCGACCGGCAAGCAGCCACACCGGCCACGATCTCGTGCTCGAATCTCGGTCCGGCCGATCATCGCACGGCACAATTCCGTGGCTAGGACTTGACCAAGCGCAGCCCGATCGATCGGGCCGGGCCATCACGATCGCTCCGGCCTGGAGCGGCAACTGGCACATCCACGCAATGGCTGGCGGCATGATTTCGGCTGGCATCTCGCCGTGGCAATTCTTCGTGGAGCTTGAACCGGGGCAATCGGTGAGCGCACCCAGTGTCGTGCTCACGGTTGGTGAAGATCTCGACACCGCATCGATTGCACTGCAGCGCGCCGTTGGGGCTGATTGGTTGCCGCGCACCCCGTTCACCGACACAGTGCCGGTCGAGTGGAATCACTGGTGGCCGTACGAAGACCAAGAAGTGACAGAACAAATCATTGCCGCCAACGCGCTGGCCGCCAACGACCTCGGTATCGAGATCGCGACAGTGGATGCCGGCTGGTTCGGCTCGGCAGATGCGTCAAGCGACTGGCAGGAGCAGCGCGGCGACTGGGCGAGCGTCAATACCGAGCGGTTCCCGTCCGGTCTCACAGCGCTCGGCGACTCGATCCGCGCGGCAGGCGTGAAGCCCGGTATCTGGATTGAGGCCGAGGCGGTCGGTGCGAGCGCACGGCTGCGAGCCGAGCATCCGGAATTGCTGGCATTGGCGACCGATGGCCGGCGACACGATCCCTCGTATCGGCTCATGACCGTGTCGCTCGACGCCGATGACCACCGCTTTTTGGGCTACGTCTGCCTCGGTTCCGCCACTGGTCGAACCCACGTGCTCGAATCCATAAGCAGCCTCATCACCGAAACCGGCGCCCGCTGGATCAAGCTCGACTTCAACATCGATCCAGATGCCGGATGTACGCGCACCGACCATGGGCACGGTGCGGGGGACGGGCTGCTTCGACACTACGAAGGCCTCTACTCCGTGCTCGACGAGGTTCGTGCACGGCATCCGGAGATCGTGCTCGAGTCGTGCTCCTCCGGCGGATTGCGGATCGACCTCGGGCTCGCCAAGCACGTGCACGGATTTTTTCTGAGCGACCCTGACTACACCGAGCACCACCTCGAGGTGTTGAGCGGGGCAACTCGATTGCTGCCACCGATCGGCATTCTGCACTGGTCGTGGTCGCAATGGCGTGGGGACTACCCGCCATCGAAACTCGACTGGTCAAGGCTGCAAGCAGACGCATTCGACACGATGCTGCGCGCCGCGATGCTCCACCGCTTCGGTGTAAGCATTCGACTTATCGAGTTGCAACCGGAGTTGTACGAGCGCCTGCGCGTGCACGTTGCGCTGTTCCAGAAGGTGCTCGCGCCGCTCGTGCGCGATGGCGTGCTGCTGCCGCTGACGCCGCCGCCCGAGCGAGGTGGCTTCGGTGAGCGGGTTCCCAGCTACCAGCTGAGCGTTGCTGCAGAACCGACCGCCTCTGGCGACCGGCACGTCGTCGCGACCTTCGTGCTCGATGGAGGCGCGCGCCCCAGTTCGGTCACCCCAAGCGGGCTCGACCCCATCGCAAACTACTCGGTCACAGACCTCGCCACTGGAGTCGAACAGTCGATGGCTGGCAGACAATTGCACGAACGCGGCCTCCCCCTCGATGGCTCGCCGGGCGTCACGTCGTGGCTGCACCTGATCGAGCGAACCGCCTAACTGTCACGACCACCCGAAAGCCGCCATGCACAACGACCATGCCCTCGTCACCGCGCGACTCGACCGTTTCGTTCACGACCACCTCACCCCTGCCCTCTACCGGGATGCCCGCCCGCTTGCCGCGAGCGCGTGGCAGGTTCCGCGAGAGCCAGTTCCCTTCGCGGAGGCCGCGACCCAGGTCTTCGAGCCCGTGTCTCTTGGCTTCAAGTGGGGCCGCGCCTGGTCGACCGTCTGGTTTCGAGTCACCGGTGAGGTGCCGCAGGAGTGGATTACTGCACCGCCGCCGAACACGCGCATCGAGGTGCTCGTGGACTTTGGCTACAACCGTTCGCGCTCAGGCTTTCAGGCCGAGGGCCTCGCCTACCGCCCGGACGGCACCTTGATCAAGTCGATCGCGCCGCTGAACTCGTACTTGCCGTGGTCGAGCGAGGACGGGCCAATCGACGTTCTGCTCGAAGCGGCCGCAAACCCGGATGTCGCCGGCGAGTACACCTTCGACCCGACGCCGTACGGTGCGTGGGACTCTGCCCCGGACGAGCCGCTCTATTCGCTCAAGCAACTCGAGGTGGCGCTGCTTGACACGGTCGTGTGGGAGTTGCTGCAGGACGTCTGGACCCTGCGCGGCCTGATGAACGAGCTGCCAGACGGCCTCAGCCGCAAGCACGAGATTCTTCGGGCCCTCGAAGACATGCTCGACATCATCGATCCAGAGGATATTCCCGGCTCAGCCGAGGCAGGCAGGGCTGCATTGACCGTTGTGCTCTCGCACCCGGCAAATGCGAGCGCGCACAACATCGTCGCGACCGGCCACGCCCACATCGACTCGGCTTGGTTGTGGCCGATTCGTGAGACCGTGCGCAAGTGCGCCCGCACTTTCACGAACGTGATGGATCTGATGGATCGCTACCCGGACTTTGTGTTCTCGTGCTCCTCAGCGCAGCAGTACGCGTGGATGAAGGAACATCACCCACAGGTCTTTGCGCGCATCAAAGAGAAGGTGGCCGCCGGGCAGTTCGTGCCGGTCGGCGGCATGTGGGTCGAGAGCGACTCGAACATGCCAGGCTCCGAAGCGATGGCGCGTCAGTTCATCGCCGGCAAACAGTTCTTTCTCGACGAGTTCGGCATCGATTGTCAAGAAGCCTGGATGCCGGACTCCTTCGGCTACTCGGGTGCCCTTCCGCAGATCGTCGCGAGCGCGGGGTCGCGCTGGTTTCTGACCCAGAAGATCTCTTGGAACCAGGTCAATCGGATGCCTCACCACACGTTCTGGTGGGAGGGCATCGACGGGAGCCGGGTGTTTACGCACTTCCCGCCGGTCGACACCTACATCAGCGAGATCTCCGGCCGCGAGCTCGCGCACGCCGAACACAACTTCAGCGAGAAGGGACGCGCGACCATGTCGCTCGTGCCGTTCGGTTGGGGGGACGGCGGCGGCGGACCGACGAGAGAGATGATCGCGGCGGCGAGACGCACCCACGACCTCGAGGGCTCACCGCGGGTAACGATGGGTTCGGCGAGCAGCTTCTTCGCTGCGGCAGAAGCCGAGTACCCGGATGCCCCGGTGTGGAGCGGTGAGATGTACCTCGAGCTGCACCGCGGGGTCTTCACCTCCCAACTTCGCACCAAGCAAGGCAACCGCCGGAACGAGTCGTTGTTGCGGCAAGCGGAGCTGTGGGCGGCAACAGCAGCGCTCCGCACCGACTACCGCTACCCGCAGGCCGAACTCAATCGGGCATGGCAAAGCGTTCTGTTGCTACAGTTCCACGACATCCTGCCCGGTTCGGCGATCGCCTGGGTTCACCGCGAGGCCGAGGAGCGCCACGCCGAAGTAAGCGAGACGCTCGAGGGCATCATCGCCGACGCGCTCGAGGCACTCGCCGCGTCGGGCGATGGGCGCGGAGACGGCGAGGGCGGCTTGCTCGAGCTGCTCGTGAACGCTGCACCCCAGCAGCGCGGGGGTGTTCCAGCGCGTGGGGCAGCGGTCGCGGCATCCGCCCCGGTTGCCGTTACAGCACAAGAACTCGACGGTTCAACCGTGCTCGACAACGGGATCATCCGAGCGATCGTGGATGCCAGCGGGCAGTTGACGTCGTTGCGAGCGCACGCCGATGGGCGTGAAGCGATCCCGGCCGGAACTCCGGCGAACGTGCTTCGCATGCACCGCGACCTCCCGAACCTGTGGGACGCGTGGGATCTTGATGCGCACTACCGCCGCACGGTGACAGAACTGCACGGTCTCGACGAGCGAACCGTGACGGGCGAAGTTGATGGCGCCGCGGTCGTGACGACGGTGCGGAGTGTCGGCTCGTCCCGAATCGAG
Source organism: Actinomycetales bacterium (assembly GCA_038328315.1). Lineage (GTDB taxonomy): Bacteria > Actinomycetota > Actinomycetes > Actinomycetales > Microbacteriaceae > Rhodoglobus. The sequence goes on along the minus strand of JBBQLW010000030.1, from coordinate 2,848 downwards.
CAGCGACTCATTCTTCGGCCGGGAAGCGCGGCCCTCGAGATTGAGAACCGCATCGACTGGCGCGAGAAGGAGAAGATTCTCAAGCTGGCGATGCCGCTGGACGTACATGCCGATCGCATCGCGGCCGAAACCCAGTTCGGACACCTGTATCGCGCGACCCACAGCAACACGAGTTGGGATGCGGCGCGCTTCGAGGCATGTCAGCATCGGTTCGTGCACCTCGCAGAGCCCGGGTTCGGGGTCGCCATCGCAAACGACTCAACCTACGGTTACGACGTGGATCGACAAACTCGTGCGGGTGGCGGAACAACGACGACGGTGCGCTTCTCGCTCTTGCGTGCCCCGCTCTTTCCGGATCCGGACAGCGATCAGGGGGAGCACATCATGCGGTTCCGCATTCAGCCGGGCGCAACCATCAGCGACGCGGTCGCACTCGGCTACGACCTCGCCACCCCGCTGCGCACCATTCGCGCTTCAGCAGAAATCGCGCCGATGGTTTCGAGCAGTAATCCGGATGTCGTCGTCGAGACAGTCAAGCTTGCCGAGGACGGCAGCGGCGATCTCGTGCTTCGGCTGTATGAATCGCGCGGCGCGCAAGCGGTGACTGTGCTCACCCTTGATGGCAGTGCTGAGGCCATTGTTTCGACCGATCTGCTGGAACGGGAGCTCACCGAGGAGCCTCGCGCGGTCGGCTCGGTCATCGAGTTGCCGTTTCGTGCGTTCCAGTTGCGCACGATCCGCTGGCGTTCGGTGAGTGCACGATGAGCGCGAACGACACGGTGAAACGCCAAGTTCAAGCGCTCGATGATCCGGGGCCCGGCCTCGGCGGGCTCCCTCCGACGGCGACACTGCGAACCGACGCTCGCGTGATCGACCTGTCGGGTCAGTGGCGCTTCCGGTGGTCGCCGAGGCCGACCGATGCACCCGCTGGAGTCGAGCATCCGGAGTTCGACGACAGCGCATGGGGCACGATCGCAGTGCCGTCAAGCTTCGCGATGCCCATCCACGACGCGACCGTTGACGGCCCGCACGGCGCCCCCGCGTACACGAACGTGAAGTACCCGTTCCCGATCGATCCCCCGTTCCCTCCGGACGACAATCCGCTCGGCGACCACCGCCTCCGCTTCCACACGGACAATCCACCGGCTCAGGCGCACTTGCGCTTTGAGGGGGTCGAGGGCGCTGCCGACGTCTGGCTCAACGGCAAGCTGCTCGGATCAACCCGCGGTAGTCGATTGCCGACGGTCTTCGACGTGAGCGGTCTTGTGACCGGCGACGACGTGCTCGTCGTGCGAGTGCACACCTTCAGCGCGGCTTCGTACCTCGAAGATCAGGATGCGTGGTGGGTGCCCGGAATTATTCGGGCAGTCACCCTGCGCGAGCGGCCGAACGAGGCCATCGACGACGTGCACGCTGTCGCCGCATGGGGAGCTGAAGGCGCGACCTTGCTGGTCAAGATCGCGAGCGCGGCACCCGCGTCGGTCGAGCTCGTCGAACTGGGTCTGGCAGTGACGCCGGGAGTCGAGCTTGCGGTATCGGCCGCGCGGCCGTGGACGGCGGAAACCCCTCAGCTCTACACCCTTCGTGTCTCGACAGCCAGCGAGACAGTTGAGTTAAAGATCGGGTTTCGCACCGTCGCGATCGTCGACGGGGTGTTTCAGGTCAACGGTTCACCGGTGAATATGCGCGGGGTGAACCGCCACGAGCACCATCCTGACTTTGGGCGGGCCGTTCCCCGCGAAACCCTGGAACTCGACCTGTTGCTGATGAAGCGGCACAACATCAACGCAATCCGCACCTCGCACTATCCACCCCATCCAGACATGCTCGACCTGGCCGATCAGCTCGGGTTCTGGGTGATCGACGAGTGCGATTTTGAAACTCACGGCTTCGGTGATGTTGCTTGGCGGAACAACCCGACTGACTCTCGCCAGTGGGAACCGGCGCTGCGCGATCGCGCGGCGCGAATGGTCGAACGCGATAAGAATCATCCGAGCATCATCATGTGGTCGCTCGGCAACGAAGCAGGGATCGGCCGAAACCTTGCCAAGATGGCCGAAGAGATTCGAGGGCGGGATGCGACAAGGCCGCTGCACTACGAGGGCGACCAGGACTGCGTGGAGGTCGATGTATGGTCGCGCATGTACGCCTCTCGCGATGATGTCGCCCTGATCGCAACTCGTGCCGAACCTGCACTGCCCGATACCGACCTTGACGCTCGCCGACGCGCGATGCCATTCGTGCTGTGTGAGTATGTGCACGCCATGGGCACCGGTCCTGGCGGCGTGACGGAGTATCAGGACCTGTTCGACGCCCATCCGCGTCTGATGGGCGGATTCGTGTGGGAGTGGCTTGAACACGGAATACACGTGCAAGTAGATGGTCACACGGCCACGATGTATGGCGGTGATTTTGGCGAGGTCGTGCACGATGGCAACTTCGTGATCGACGGCTTGGTCGCGGCCGACCGCACACCGCGGGCGCAACTCGCCGACTTGGCTGCAGTGTTTGCGCCACTCGTGCTGCGCATTGACGGTGAAGCAGGGGTGCTGAACATGCGTAGCCGTCTCGACTTCAGTTCGAGTGATCGGTATGAGCTGAACTGGCATGCCGAGGACCCGCATGGAGAACTGGCCTCAGGCTCGATCGATCACGACCCCGTTCTTCCGCGAGCCACCGCCAGCGTGCCGCTACCGAGCGAGCTGCTGGCGTACCTCGATCAGCCCGGCGTTGTTGTCACCGTCGAGGCGAGGGAGGTGCGTGACACCTCGTGGGCCCAACGCGGCTGGGTGGTAGAGCGAACTGCAGGCATCGCCGGGGGTCCACTTCCTCGTGCGAGCGCTGCCCA
>JBBQLW010000029.1:0-13203 GCA_038328315.1 Actinomycetales bacterium | reverse complement strand
TTTCCACGGATGCTGGTGCTGACGGCGGTCACGGCCCGAACAGGCTGGGAGTCAACCGAGACGAGCTCTTCGTCGCGCCAGTCAAACAGGTCGTCTATTCCGCCCTGGTCAATCCGCGCGGTCGTGCCGGTCGAACTGAGGCTGAGAGGAAGGTTGATCGAGCCAGTCAGCATGACCTCGCCCGTGTGAGTTAAAGCGCCACGGATGTCGCTACCCATCGGGATCTCGGGGAGCACAAGTGCACTCGTGCTCGCACTCGTTCCCCCGACAGTGCGATTGATCGTCGACTCGATGTCGGCAAAACGATCATCATCAGCGCTGAGTTGGTTGCTCCAGTGCCCGACGGGTGCTGTCCACGGTGCTGGCTCGTTTCGAGCCTGTTCTGGCGCCTGATCTTCTGGGATGGCCGGGAAGTACGGTTCTGGCCACATCGCTTCAGGTACTGGAGTCTGCTGTGCGTTCTCAAGCGCGCGGAGCTCTCTGCGGCTCAGCGTGTGTTCGATCATGCCGTTCTGGGCGACGGATGGGGCCTGCGAGGCCGGGGCGGCAGCAGCGTGTGACTCCGGGGCAAACTGGGAAAACTGTTGTGGCGGAGCCGGTTGAGGAACTTGAGGGGCCTCGAAAGTGCTCTGGACATCCGCGGACTCGCGAAGCGAGCGCCGGCTCTCTGGACTAAAATCCCGAGTACGGTAGGCGGTCGCTTGCTGGTCGGAGTAGACGGACGGCGCGGGCTGCTCCGCAGGCGCGACTCGCTGGTTCGCGGCTCGACGCCCTCCCTGCGGTGGAGAGGCTTGGGTTTCAGGTGCCGTGCCGTGCGGCTCCGGGGTAGTCAGTGGCAATTGCGCCGCGCGTCGGCTGAGTGTGTCCCACAGGTTGTCGTTCGGAGTCGGGTAGGCCGACTGGCCCGGCTCGACGAGAGGCGGACGAGCGAACTGCCCGGGTGGCAAGGCAGCTTCGGTGAGCACCGCATCGTGGGATGCCCCGCGCTCATGCTGCCGTGCCGCCCGCCGCGACACCGGCTGCGGCTCTTGGTACGTGGTCATGTCATACTCCGATACAAATGGTGCTTGGCGATGTACTGAACGACACCATCGGGAACCAAATACCACACCGGAAAACCCCGACTCACCCTGCTTCGACAATCGGTCGAAGATATCGCCAGCGCCGGCACCTCTAACGAGCTTACGCCGCGCTCGGGTAAACCGCTAATGGTCAGAGCATGGCCTGGACGCGAAACGGCGATGAAATGCGCCAGATTCCAGACTTCGTCAACGTCGCGCCACTCGGAGATTTGCGCGACAGCATCCGCGCCGGTGATGAAGAAGAGCTCGGATTGTGGACGAGCCACACGGATGTCACGCAACGTGTCGATCGTGTAGGTCGGGCCCTCTCGGTCGATGTCAACCCGGCTGACAGTGAAGCGGGGATTGGCAGCCGTGGCGATCACGGTCATGAGGTAGCGATGCTCGCCTGCTGTGACCGTGCGTTTCATCCACGGCTGGCCGGTGGGAACAAAGATCACTTCGTCGAGGTCAAACTGCTGTTGCACCTCGCTCGCGGCGACAAGGTGACCGTTGTGGATCGGATCAAAAGTTCCACCCATGACGCCAATCCGGCGGGGCTGCGCTTGATCACTCAACGGCGGTGCTACCTAGTGACCCGCCCCGTGGCCACCGTCGGCAGAGCCACCGGTTGTGCCACCCGTCTTGCGACTGTGTCGATTGGCAACATCGCGGTAACTCCACACGACATACCCGAGCACCGCGAAGATGGCGAGGGCGATCCCGGCAAATGCCAGCGGAGGCATGAAGAGCGGTGCGAGCTCTTCTTCGGTTGCAGCGAGCACTGCAAACAAGTGCGACATCGTTTTCTCCGTTTCGGCTGACCCTTTCGAGTCTAGCCGCGCACCTGCCCGCTCCCGCGCACGACCCACTTTGTGCTCGTCAGCTCTGGCAGTCCCATCGGACCGCGCGCGTGTAACTTCTGCGTCGAGATCCCCACCTCGGCCCCGAAGCCGAACTCGCCGCCGTCGGTGAATCTGGTCGACGCGTTGACCATGACGACGGCAGAATCGACCTCGGCAATGAAGCGCTCAGCGTGGCCGAGATCGTTCGTGATGATCGACTCGGTGTGCTTGGTCGAGTAGCGGCGGATGTGTTCGAGCGCGCCATCCAGGTCGGCAACGACTTGCACCGCAACGTCGAGGCTCATGTATTCGGTCGACCAGTCCTCTTCGGTGGCAGCGACGCTGTCTGGGAAGAGCTCGCGCGTACGCTCGTCAGCGCGAATAGTCACCCCGGATGCTCGCAGGCGGCCGAGCACCGCTGGCAGCAGCCGTTCGGCTGCCGTGGCATCCACCAACAGTGTCTCAAGCGCGTTACAAACGCTCGGCCGCTGAACCTTAGCGTTGTGTACAATCTCGACCGAGATTTCGAGGTCAGCTGACTTGTCGAGAAAAATGTGCACGACGCCGGCGCCAGTCTCGATGACTGGCACGGTCGAGTCGGCAACGACCGAGTTGATGAGGTCGGCACTGCCGCGCGGAATGAGCACGTCGACGAAGCCACGCGCCTGCATGAGCTGCCGGGCTCCATCGCGCCCAAACTCGTCGATGGTCTGCACCGATTCGATCGGCAGTTGAGTGCCGGCAAGTGCCGCCTGAATGACCTCGATCAGAACTCGGTTGGTGTTCTCGGCCGCCGAACCACCCCTCAGCACCGCCGCGTTGCCACTCTTGAGCGCGAGCGCCGCAATGTCGATTGTCACGTTGGGCCGTGCCTCATAGATGGCGCCGATGACTCCGAAGGGTACGCGCACTTGGGTCAGCTGCAGACCGTTCTCGAGGGTTGAGCCGCGAACCACGTCACCGATCGGATCCGGGAGGGCTGCGATCTCGAGAACTGAGGCCGCAAGCGCCGTGAGCCGCTTCTCGTCGAGTCGAAGCCGATCCTGCAAACCATCGCTCATACCGTTCTCACGGCCATCCGCGAGATCGAGTTCGTTCGCGGCAAGGACGCGACTCGCGTTTGGCAGGATCGCAGCCGCGATGGCACCGAGTGCGGCGTTCTTTTCGGCGGCGGTGGCCGTGGCGAGTCGAATCGAAGCCGTGCGCGCCGCTTCAAACTTGTCGGTGATGGACAGTGCGACAGAGGTGCCGGTCATGAGGTGAAGCTTAGCGAGCCAGCGGCTTCGAACCACGTGCCAAGCTCCGCCCCCGCCAGGGCTTCTGAGACCTGGTCTGTGGATGCCAACAGGGTTGGAATGCCGGACGCGGCGGCGAGTTTCGCTGCGGCGACCTTCGTGCCAGCGCCACCGGTGCCGACACCAGCAGACCCGATGTCCCCGAACGTCACCCCGGACAGGTCGTCGTCGAACGGAACGGTGTAGATCTTCACCGCACCGGGCTCAAGCGGAGGTCGGGAGTAGAGCGCGTCGATGTCACTGAGCAGCACGAGAACGTCTGCGTCGACCAGCACCGAGACGAGGGCAGCCAGCCGATCGTTGTCGCCGAACCTGATCTCTTGGGTCGCGACAGTGTCGTTCTCGTTGACGATCGGCAGAATGCGCAGGCCAAGAAGCCTCTCCATGGCGCGCTGCGCGTTCGAACGATGGGTTGGGTTCTCCATGTCCCCAGCAGTGAGGAGAATCTGCCCAGCCACGATCGCGTATCGGTCGAGGCTCTCCTGATAACGAAAGATGAGCACGGTCTGGCCAACGGCAGCGGCCGCCTGCTGGGTCGCGAGGTCGGTGGGCCGGGCATCCAGCTTCAAAAATGGGATGCCAGTGGCGATCGCACCCGACGACACCAGAATGACATCCGATCCCCGACCGTGTGCTGCTGCAAGCGCGTCGACAAGTGGCCCGATCTGGCCGACGTTTGCCCCGCTAATCGACGAGGAGCCAACCTTCACGACGATTCGACGTGCCGAAGGGATCTCCGCACGGCTGGTAACCGCACTAGGCATCGTTGTCCTTCTCAACCTGGTTGCGCACCGCGAAACCCTCGTCGTCGTTCCAGATCCCGGCCGCACGCTCGGCCTCGAGTTCCGCTCGAGCGGCCGCCTTGGCATCCATTCGCTCAAGGTAGGTCTGACGACGGGCGCGGTTGGTCGCGCGATCGTTGTCGTCGAGGCGGGAGTCTGTGCCGCGCGGGCTCGTGATGAGTTCTGCCGTTGACGAGAGCGTTGGCTCCCAGTCGAACACCACTCCCCCACCGGCGCCAATCATGACGGTGCAACCGGGAACGGCGCCCGCCTTGAACAGGTCGTCCTCGACACCGAGTTTTGCAAGCCGATCAGCGAGGAAGCCGACCGCTTCTTCGTTGGTGAAATCGGTCTGGGCGACCCAGCGCTCAGGCTTTGCACCAATGACCCGATAGATGTTTCCATAGCTGCCACCCTCGACCTTGACCTTGAACTCCTTCTCATCGACAGCCCGTGGTCGGATGACGATGCGAGCCTTCTGAGGAATGAGCGCCTTGGCCGCGCGGTCAGCGTCGACGAGAGCGGCGAGCGCAAAGGAGAGCTCACGCAGCCCTTCGCGTGAAACCGCCGAGATCGGAAACACGCGATAGCCCCTCGCGACCAACTCGGGGGTGACGAAGTCTGCCAGTTCCCGCGCCTCTGGAACATCGATTTTGTTGAGCGCAATCAGCTGGTCTCGCTCGAGCAACGGGAGCTGACCAGCGGGCACCGGGTACGCAGCAAGCTCGCCGAGAATGACGTCGAGGTCGCTCAGCGGATCGCGGCCCGGTTCGAGGGTCGCGCAATCCAGCACGTGCAGCAGCGCTGTGCAGCGCTCGACGTGGCGTAGGAACTCGAGCCCAAGACCCTTGCCGTCGCTCGCACCCTCAATGAGTCCAGGCACGTCAGCAATCGTGTAGCGCGTCTCGCCAGACTCGACGACCCCGAGGTTCGGGTGCAGGGTGGTAAACGGGTAGTCGGCAATCTTCGGCTTTGCCGCGCTCATCGCTGCGACGAGACTTGACTTTCCAGCCGATGGGTAGCCGACGAGCGCAACGTCGGCAACAGTCTTCAGTTCGAGCTGGATGTCCCCTTCGAAGCCCGGAGTTCCGAGCAGCGCAAAGCCGGGAGCCTTGCGCTTGGTGGTGGAGAGCGCCGCATTGCCGAGCCCACCTTGGCCACCGGGAGCGGCGACGATCCGAAGACCTGGCGCGTCCATGTCGAGAAGGACCGTACCGTCTGCGTCCTTCACGACAGTTCCGACTGGAACGCTGAGCACAAGCTCTTGGCCGGATGTGCCGCTCTTGTGGTCACCTTGACCTGGTTGGCCGTGCTCTGACTTACGGTGCGGAGCGCGATGAAACCCGAGCAGCGTTGTCACTTGGGAATCACTGACGAGGATGATGTCGCCACCGTCACCGCCGTTGCCACCGTCCGGGCCTGCGAGCGGCTTGAATTTCTCGCGCTTGACGGACACACAACCGTTACCGCCCTGACCGGCGCGCAAGTGCAGGGTGACTTGGTCGACGAATGACGCCATGGCATTCTCCGTTCTGCGGTGGAACTTCGTTTAAACGACAAGAGCGAGCCGAAGCTCGCTCTTGCGGTACAGCAACTGGGTGGTTGAGCGGGAGGAGGTTAGACCCCGACCGGCACAATGTTGACGACCTTGCGGCCGCCCTTGGCGCCGAACTCGACCGAGCCTGCCGCGAGCGCAAACAGGGTGTCGTCGCCGCCACGGCCAACGTTGGCGCCGGGGTGGAAGTGGGTGCCGCGCTGACGAACGATGATCTCGCCTGCGCCTACCACCTGACCGCCGAAACGCTTCACTCCGAGACGCTGAGCGTTGGAGTCACGACCGTTGCGAGTTGAGCTTGCGCCCTTTTTGTGTGCCATCTCGACTCCTACTTGATACTGGTGATCTTGATCCGGGTCTGCTCCTGGCGGTGGCCTTGGCGCTTCTTGTACCCGGTCTTGTTCTTGAACTTCTGGATAACGATCTTGGGGCCGCGCAGGTTGCCGAGCACCTCGGCAACCACCTTGACCTTCGCGAGCGCCTTCGCGTCGTGAGTGATGGTGTCACCGTCGACGAGCAGCACTGGAGACAGCTCAACATTGCCATCTTTGTCGGCCTGAATACGGTCGAGCACAACGATCGTGCCGACCTCGACCTTTTCTTGCCGCCCACCAGCGCGCACAACTGCGTAAACCACGATTATTGCCCTAACTATTGGAAACTGCGGTGTTCGAATGCGGGCTCAGCCCAGCAGACACCAAAGCTCAACAATACGCGACAAGTGTGCGGCCGGTCAAACGGCGCGGGGTCTAGACGTCAATGAACCCCTCAATGTGGTGTGGGGCCGGGTGCGCGGAGCGCCACGACCACAGAAAGACTCCGCCGAGCACGCCGAGCGGCAACAGTGCAACGAAGCCGGTCAATGCCTCTTGGAGCGCGAAACCGAGCTGGCCTGCTATCAACGACGGAGCTGCGGCGATCCCGAGAATCTCTGGTGTGGATGTGACTGCTCCAACCACGCCAACCAGTCCAAGAACCACAAACCACAGCGTCGCGCCGATTCCTGTCGCGAGCACGGCTCTCGCGATGACATGGCCAATGCGTAATTGCTCGGTGATGGGAGCGACCACCCACAAGCCCAGAAAATAGCCGATTGTGAAGGGCACGATGCTCGTCACGACGCCAAAACCGAACCTCACTCCCGCAAACGGGATCGGCTCGTACGAGCCAACGTATGCGACGCTCTCGGGGCCGATGAAGGAGACCGCGCCAAACAGCAGCCGACCGGCTATCAGCGCAAGGCCGACCCCACCGGCCGCGATCGCAGCGACGAGTGCGCCGCGAGTAGCAAGCATCCGACGAATCGAGTAGTCCACGTGCTGGCCTGCCTAGGATCAAACCATGAGCGTGCTCATTGACCAGCCGATGTGGCCAGCGCACAACACTCTATGGGCGCATCTTGTGAGCGATACCTCGCTCGAAGAATTGCACCGCTTTGCTGAGCGTGCCGGTATTCCGCGGCGCGGCTTCGACCACGATCATTACGATGTGCCCGCCGACCGTTGGCAAGCGATGGTTGACCTTGGGGCGACACCCGTGAGCGTGCGGGAGTTCGTTCGAAGACTTGAAGCGAGCGGGCTGCGAGTATCCCAACGCCACCGTCGATAGAGGCGGCTGAAAGCACGCAGAATCGCTCGGCGCGATCAGCGCCAGACCAAGCCGAAGCCGTCGAGGCTGCGTACGACCTGCCCGGTTGCGATCTCAATGATTACCGTCGTAGTCGTGGTGTAGCGCGCGTCGAACAGATACCCGTCGAGCACGGCCGTAGCGAAGTCAGGGACTACCTCAACCGCGACGAACTGCTCGTTTGGCGAGATTGCAAACTGCTCGATACTGCCGGCGTCGTTGGTTGTGCGAAAGAGTGCCTGTGACTGAGCGCCGTCATCGAAGGCGAGCACGCTTTGGAATCGCCCGCCTTCAGCGTCGAACAGCGCGAGCTTCGAGACTCGGTTGCCGCTCGACAGCACGGCAGTTTGGCCTAAGAAGGCGACATCCCCGTCGATGAGTGATGGAACAAGCCGTTCCTCTGAACCATCGGCGATTGACACCGCAAGCGAGCCGACCGCGTCGTTCACAACGACGGTGGAGCCATCGGGTGAGATTCCGCCGAACTCAAGGTATTGGCCAAGTGGCACGATTGCACCGGGCAAGGTCGGGTCGATGAGGATGAGGCTCGATTCTCTGGTGAGAGCGATGAGGCTCGTCGTGCCGGGGACGAACTCCCACCCGAGCACGTTGATAGGCTCGCCGTTGAGGCCGAGCACTGGGTTGACTGTTCGGTCACCGTCGAGGTTGAGGGTCACGAGCGTGCTTGAGAACTCGGGGAACGCGCCCCCTTCATCGCTCGTGAGCGTGAAGCCGATGAGCGAGCCGGACTCCGCGGCGTCCAGCTCGCGAATGGCGGCTGGCCCAGGCAGGCTGACTCGCTCAACAGCAATGCCGTCAGCGCTCACCAAATCGAGTGCGCTCTCACGCTCGCCGCTCAGGGTGACGACCGCAAGACCGGCATCAATGGCCGCGAAGCTTTGCACGAGCGGTGCCGAGTAAACAACGGCGCGGTCGGTGCTCTCAAGGCTCGTTGTGATGATCTGGTCGGGGGCCCCGGATTCACCGCGATCGAGATAGTAGAGGCGTGGACTGGCCGTCGTGAAGCGATAACTGATGGTCGAGGTCTGCCCGAGCGCCGGGTTGAGGACCCCGGCGATACTGACGTCGTACTCCGTTGCGTAGGCGAGTCGAGCCTCGAACTGCACCGCAATCAGGTCGCCACTCGCCGTGACCGAGTGTGCAACAGCCGGGGTGATCGTGACTTGCTCCGACGTGATGGCTGCGATCGGTTGGTTGGTGAAGATGCGCAGCTGTTGGCCACTCTTCGCCACGACCGCCTTGGTGTCAACGATGGCCGTGGCAAGTTTCGGTCCCTGGAGAAAGCCGAGCAGTACGAAGATCGTGCACAACACGAGCAAGACACCGACAAGCCGCCAGAATGCTCGCCGAAACCTGACGGGGCTTGATGCCGACAGGTCAGCACCAGATCTGTCAGTTGCTGGTCTGTCAGTTGCTGGACTGTCAGAAGAGATACGGCTCACGCGGCTGCTCTATCGGCGTGATGTCGCTCGGGTCGACGGCGAGCGGCTGACGCGAAGACTGACTCGGGTTGGTCGCAAACTCGCCACGCACCTCAACCCAGTCGTCGATCTTGAAGTTCGAGCTCCAGTTCGGTGCGTACACCGGCACGCCGACAGGCTGGGCGTCGACAGCACAACAGGTGACGACGAAGCGGGCGACGTAGAAAAGGTTTTCGGGGTCTTCTGGATCTGCCGTGATGAAGCCGGAAACGACGACGGGCTTATCGGCGAAGAAGCTCAAATCACTCGTTTGGCGCAGGAGCGAGGCCCAATCGACAACGCTGAACGTCTCGAACGCTCCCGCTGAGCCTGCCGTAACGCTCGCGATGTCGGTCGTGCCGAGATCAAGGACAGTGCTGTTGATGTCGCGTTGTTGGGCTGTTGCACTCGTGAGTGTCGTCGCCGGCAAGGCGACCATCGAAACTGCAAGTGCCGTGGCGAGCCCGACCGCGGTAAGGGTGAGCAACTTTGGCCAGCGCCCGATCGGCACGTCAGCGCCTTCGTCACTGTCGTGGCTCGCGTGCGAGCGCACGCACGCGCTGGCGACGACAAAGCCAACGGCAAGCAAAGCCATGGTGATTGTGAACACGATGTACCGCGGATGAATGTAGAGCACGAGTTCTCCAGCGATCGCAAGCCAGAGCGTCGCGGTGACGGCGAGGCTCACCAGGATCACCCCTCGCCAGCGCTGGAGTTTAGGCCACATAGTTCACGACCAGTCCGATGAACGCACTCAGCAGGCCGACAATGACGGTCAGTTGCACAAGGGTTCGCGTCGTAAAAGTTGTGCGCATAATTGCGAGCATTTTGATATCAATAATGGGACCGAAGAGTAAGAACGCAACGATCGACCCCGGCAGAAAGGTACTTGCGAACGGCAGGATGAAGAACGCGTCGACGCTCGCGCACACCGCTATTACGAAGGCAAGCACCATCATGGCGAGCACCGACCAGAGGGGATTGCTCCCGAGCGAGACGAGCACTTCGCGGGGAACGGCGACCTGAATCAGGCCGGCAACAAGCGCGCCGATGAAGAGGGCTGGCATGATGACGCTGGTTTCGCGCACGAAAATGTCAACGCTCTTGGACTGCTTGGATTGTGGGTGCTCGTGGTCAACCGGTCGCTTACACTCTGCTGCGAAACGATCGGTCAGGAGCGCTTCCGGCTTTGCGCTCAGGCTAAACAGCCATCCGACGATATTCGCGATCGCGAGTCCGCCGAGAATTCGCGCCACAAGAATGCCGTCATCGAATCCGAACGCCTGATGGGTCGTGATGATGGTGATCGGGTTGATGATCGGGGCTGCAACCAGAAAGGTCATCGACTCTGGCACTGTGAAGCCCTTGACAATGAGACCGCGAGCGAGTGGAACGTTGCCGCACTCGCACACCGGCAGCGCGATTCCGAATAGCGAGATGCAAAAGCGGCGAAGCACTGGAGTGGTCGGCAGGTAACGCATGAGAAAACCGTCCGGTAGCCAGACCTGCACGACGATCGACAGAACGATACCGAGCACAACGAACGGCAAAGACTGGATGATGATGCTGATGCTGAGGGTCAGGGTGTCTTGGACTTCGAGCGGGAGATTCGAGCCTCCTGTGCCGTCAACGATCGTTCGAGCAAGCAGCAAGCCCGCGATGCCGAGAAATCCGATAGCAAGCCAAACGATGCGCCGACGACTGAATCGCGGACGGTTCGATTCAGGCTCGTCGTGGTCGTGGGTATGGCTGGGCTCGCGGCCACGCCGTCGACCGGAATCCGGAGTCCCCTCCGGCGTCGTCGTTACCTCAGGCGTCTGCATCACCACGGTCGGAATCCTACGTGGCCCTCCTAGTCGTCGCCTGCGGGCGCGCTGACGACCTGCCCTGCGCTCCCGGCGCGGCGGGACACTCGCGATCGTCCCTGGCCGGGTTGCTTCGGCTCAGGCAGAGCCTCGAGTACTGAATCGAGGATCAGTTCGGCATCTGCTGTGCTGATGCGCCGCGCTGTGCGCGAGTGCTTGGCGACGGGGATGTCGAGAATCGCCTCGACGTCTGGTGCGTCGGTCGTGATGGGCACGTGTTGCTCGACCCGCGACGTGGATTCGACTCGCTTTTCGGTCTCGACCGTCGTGAGATTCGCCGTCGCATCCGCCGTCGCATCCGGTGTCGCAGTGAACTTCGCGGATTCGTGCGCCCCGGCGACCGTGACGGAAGCAACCCTCGCAAGTGCGTTGCGAACGTCTTCGGTGATCGCGTGCGTCCCAACTCCGCCGATCCCGTTCTTGACGGTCGTGGATGCCGCGGCTCCTGATGATCCTCGACCGCGCCCGCGCCGCGAACCGCCCATCTCAGGTTGGGCGGTCTGCACCTGCTGGCGGTGCTTGGTTACCGGGTCATGGTGAACAATGATGCCGCGACCGGCGCACGCCTCACAGGGCTCGCTGAACGTCTCGAGAAGTCCAAGCCCGAGCTTCTTGCGGGTCATCTGGATGAGTCCGAGGCTGGTGACTTCGGCGACCTGATGCTTCGTGCGGTCCCGAGCGAGACATTCGACGAGGCGGCGCAGCACGAGGTCTCGGTTCGACTCGAGCACCATATCGATGAAGTCGACGACGATGATCCCACCGATATCACGCAAGCGAAGCTGACGCACGATCTCCTCGGCGGCCTCGAGGTTGTTCATCGTTACGGTCTCTTCGAGATTGCCACCAGAGCCGACGAACTTGCCGGTGTTCACGTCGACAACCGTCATCGCCTCGGTGCGGTCGATAACGAGCGATCCGCCGGATGGCAACCAGACCTTGCGGTCAAGGGCCTTCTCGATCTGCTCCGACACCCGAAACTGGTCGAACGAATCCGCGGTGCCCTCATAGGTCTGCAGTCGGTCGACGAGGTCCGGGGCGACGGAACTCAGATAGCTTTCGATCGTTGATCTGGCGTCTGCGCCCTCGATCACGAGCTTCTGGAAGTCCTCATTGAAGACATCGCGGATGATTTTGATGAGCAGGTCGGGCTCAGAGTGCAGGAGAGCTGGAGCTGGAATGCTCTCGACCTGTGCACTGATCGCTGCCCACTGGCTCGTGAGCCGATTTACGTCAAGCGTGAGCTGCTCTTCGCTTGCGCCCTCGGCGGCCGTGCGCACGATGACGCCGACGTTCTCTGGCAAAACCTCCTTGAGGATCTTCTTCAGTCTCGCGCGCTCGGTGTCTGGCAGCTTGCGGCTGATACCGGACATCATTCCGTTGGGGACGTACACGAGGTAGCGGCCGGGCAGGGAAACCTGCGAAGTCAGACGGGCGCCCTTGTGCCCGATCGGATCCTTCGTGACCTGAACGAGCACCCGATCCCCCGGCTTGAGCGCGAGTTCGATCCGGCGCGCTTGGGTCTTGCCATCGGAATCGAGAGCCGCGGCATCCCAGTCGACTTCGCCTGAATACAGCACGGCGTTGCGGCCGCGGCCAATATCAACGAACGCTGCCTCCATCGACGGCAGCACGTTCTGCACGCGACCGAGGTACACGTTGCCGATGAGGCTCGCTTCTTGAGATTTCGCGATGTAGTGCTCAACGAGCACACCGTCCTCGAGCACCGCAATCTGGATGCGATCAAACTTCGAGCGCACCACCATGACACGGTCAACGCTCTCGCGCCGGGCCAAGAACTCACTCTCGGTGACGACCGGGCGACGGCGGCCAGCATCTCGACCGTCACGTCTGCGCTGCTTCTTGGCCTCGAGGCGGGTGGATCCGCGCACCCGAGTCGGCTCGTTGCTCGGCTCCGGCTGCTGCCGCGGTTGCCGAACGCGAACGACGGTGTTCGGGGCTTCGTCGCCGGGGCGAAGCTCTTCGCCGGGGCGGCGGCGCGAACGACGGCGAACCGTTGGGCTCTCCGCTCCCTCTTCGTCACTGAGTGGAGTGCGCACCTGCGCCGAGCGGGCCGGCAGCGGCGGCAGATCCGGGGCCTGGAACAGCAGTGAGGTTGTCGGCCGGCCACGGGGTGACGCAATGATGTGCGGCTCTCGTGCCTCCGTCGCTGCTTCTGGCGCTGGCTCTACACGGGCCGAACCGACATGATCGGCAGCCTTCTTCGCCGGAGCGCGCTTGCGGGGCGCCTTCACGGGCGCGAGGCCCGCTGATTGCTCAATGTTTTCGTCGGATGCTTCGATGTCGCGTTTCTTCACCATTGCTGGTGTACTCCTACCCCGGGCGGGCGGCTTCGCCACCCACCGGGTACTCTCTCGTGCGCTCGAGTTCCGGTTCGGTGTTGCTCCGGCTCTCGGCTACCAATTCTTCAGGTCATGCAGCAGGCTCTTGGCTCGTGCTGCGCCCGTGCTGTCACCACGGAGGTGGTACTGCGATTTCAAACTTTGGTCTGTCACTACTGCTCGGAACTGGCTATCCGACTTGCGCAGGTCCTCACCCGACGGGCGCGTGCCTTCATCGACACGAACTGCTTTCTTGGCCCGGAACCTCTGCCCGGTAAAGCTGTATTGGTCATCGCGTCGGACAAGGCCCGAGCGATTCTCTTGATTATCGCACGCATTGACAGGAGGACG